>JADFMM010000122.1 GCA_022563885.1 Planctomycetota bacterium
GACCCGCCCGATCGTAGGACGCCCACCATGCAGTCGGGTCCCACCTACAGCACTTTCAGCTCGCCCCGGGAACCAACGTATACGCCGGCTCGAATGTCTTTCACCAGCCATCCTACCAGCGTGCTGACCATGACCGAGCCGGGACCGCGCCATATCTCCATTACCTATCCCTCTTCTGAGTACGGAGTCATCAAGGTGGAGAAGGTCATACCGAGAGAAGTCAACCTCGAGCAAACCTTCAAGTACAGCATTCATATCACAAACTTGACCAACACGACCTTGAACAGCATCGTGCTCACCGAGACATTGGCAGAAAACTACGAATTCGAGTCGGCGTCTCCGCCACCACAGCAGATACCCGGCAGTCTGATTTGGCGAGTGGATTCGCTCGGCCCCAAATCGACAGAAGAAGTGGAGATTTACGGCCGCGCCAAGAACATCAACTCCATGAAGCACCGCACCACGCTCACCTATGCCCTAGTATCCAGTTCTAACATCCGCGTCGTCAAGCCGGAGCTCGAACTGACAAGGAGAGCCCCGGCCGAGACATTGCTGTGCGACGCATTCCCCGTGGAGTACATTATTACCAACGTCGGCACCGGCTCAGCCAAAGAGGTTCGGATCTACGAAACCCTCCCCTCCGGTCTGAAAACAACAGATGGTTCGGCCGAAGTCTCCTTTACGGTGGGCACGTTGCGGGCGGGTCAGTCCAGAAGCTTCGCCGCAGAGCTGCGGGCGAACCGGCGTGGGGTCTATGCAAACAAGGCCATGGCCACCTCATCGTCAAATACCCGGGCCGAATCGGCCCCAACGGCGACCTCCGTACGTCAGCCGGCTCTCGTCATCACCAAGAGTGGACCGGAGCGGCAATACCTGGGACGATCCTTAGCCTATGAAATCACCATCATCAACCGAGGTGACGGCACCGCGCTGAAAACGATACTTGAGGACACCATCCCCCCGGACATTACCGAGGTGGAAGTCTCTGCAGGGGCGGAGGTGAATGGAACCCGCCTAAGATGGGATCTTGGTTCGATCGCAGGCAATGCATCCAAGTCGGTCCGCGTCTCCTACAAACCCTCCAAAGTGGGTATTTTCACCAGTGACACGACCGTCAGCGCCCATTGCACGGAGACCGTCTCTTCCTCGACGAGTACCGCGGTCGTGGGCATTCCCATTGTCCGATTGGACGTGGTGGATTTGCAGGACCCCGTGGAAGTGGGTGAAAATGTGACCTATGTCATCACCGCCACCAACGACGGCTCAGCTCCGGATCACAACGTCCGAGTGGTCTGCCAACTCGAAGACAGGACGCAGTATGTCTCATCGTCCGGGGCCACCCACGCCTCTGTGATGGGTCGCACCATCAACTTTGCCCCACTGCGGACCTTGTCGCCGGGGACCAGAGCAACCTGGCGAGTCATTGCCAAGGCCACAAAGCCAGGTGGCGTTCGATTCAGGGTCACATTGACCAGCGATGAACTCATTCGTCCTGTCGATGAGACCGAGGCAAGCTATTTCTACGAGTAAAGAGGGCGTCCAACTCAAACATGACCGGAGACCACCGCCATAGGCGATGGCCTCCTTTTTTTTTGTCGCGGCAACTGCCCGGTGTTGGCTCGGCTCGGAATCCACGGCGACCGAAAATGAGTTGCATAAGCCCCTCTAGCGGCTATACTCCCACCTTCATTAGACGTAACCCTTCTGGTAATGGCTCTGTCGACCCGCTCGGACAAGCCCACGCAGACCTAATAGCCGGCCACGACCGAAGGGCATCTGCCGTACGAGAGGTGAAAGGACACGAATGGCGCCAGAGAACAGCGACCTCAAGATGGTCAAGGAACTCATCGCGATCATGAAAGACAACGACCTCGTCGAAGTCAAGATAGAGCATGGGGAGGACAAACTCTGCCTCAAACGATCGGCCGGCCAAGCTGTTCCCTTAGCGAGCTTGCCACAAGCCGCCCCTCCACAGGGCGTGACGCCAGCGGCCAACCTACCGGGCACAGGAGCCCAGCCGCCCGATGAAACGGCTGAGGGCAAGGAGGATCTCATCGACATACCTTCTCCGATGGTGGGAACCTTCTACGAAGCCGCGAGTCCCGACTCCGATCCCTATCTCCAAATCGGATCCCACGTCAACCCTCAGAGTGTCTGCTGCATCATCGAGGCCATGAAGGTCATGAACGAGATCAAGGCAGAGGTCTCGGGGACGCTGTCACAGATTCTTGTTCGTAACGGCCAGGCCGTTGAATATGGCCAGGTACTCTTCAGGGTCAAGCCGGATTAGGATCCACACTATGCCGAGCGAAGCGTGTGCCCACAAAGGCTTGCCAATCCCCTCCGATCTTGAACGTTCACTATGCTATCCAGAATCTTAGTCGCAAATCGAGGTGAGATCGCCCTCCGTATCATTCGAGCGTGTAAAGAGCTAGGCATTGAAACGGTTGCTGTCTTTTCCGAGGCCGACAGAGAGGCGGCCTACCTCGCGCTCGCGAATGAATCCATCTGCATCGGTCCGGCGGCCGGCGCCAAGAGCTATCTCAACATCGCCCGCATCATCAGTGCCGCGGAAATCACCGATGTCGAAGCCATTCACCCTGGGTATGGATTTCTGGCGGAAAACATTGAATTCGCCAAAATCTGCCAGGAGTGTGGCATCCAGTTCATCGGCCCCAGCGTGGCATCAATGATGCAGCTCAGCGACAAGGTCCAGGCCCGAGAGCTTGCGGTTCGCTCCAACGTACCGATCGTCCCCGGTTCGGACGGCATCATCGACAAAGAAGCAGAAGCGGTCATGCTTGCCAACGAGATCGGCTATCCCGTCATCATCAAGGCCGTGGCCGGGGGGGGCGGAAGAGGCATGCGGGTCGCCCATAATGACATCAGCCTTCGATCAGGATTCCACGCCGCTCGCTCCGAAGCAGAAGTGGCCTTCGGCAACGGTCAGGTCTACATGGAGAAATTCATCGTCGAAGCTCGCCATGTGGAGGTCCAAATAATGGCGGACGGCCGGGGCAATGTCCTGCACTTCTACGAAAGAGATTGCTCCGTCCAGCGACGCCATCAGAAAATGATCGAGGAATCCCCCTGCCCGGTCCTGGACACTGGGACCCGGGACACCCTGGCAGAGGCCGCCCTGCGTTTAATCCGAGCGTGCGACTACTCCAGTGCCGCAACCGTCGAGTTCCTGTTGGACAAGGACAACCGATTCTACTTCATTGAAGTCAACACCCGCATTCAAGTAGAACACCCGGTCTCCGAAATGGTCACCGGCCACGATCTCATCAAGTGGCAATTGAAGATAGCCGGCGGCCAGAGCATCGATGTCAAACAGGAAAGCATCAAGCTGGAGGGCGCCGCCATCGAGTGCCGCATCAACGCCGAAGACTCCACAAACAAATTCACGCCCTCGCCCGGTAAGATCGAACGGTTCATCCCACCGGGCGGTCCGGGTGTCCGTGTCGATACCCATGTGCACCAAGGTGCCGTGATCTCACCCTACTACGATTCACTGATCGCCAAGGTCATCGTCCACCAACCCACGCGGCTCGAAGCCATTGCCACCATGCAACGCGCGCTGAGCGAGTTTGTCATTTCACCGATCAAGACCACCATCCCCGCCTGCCAGGCAATCTTGTCACATGCCCTCTTCACCCAGGGCAAGATCGACACCGGCTTCATTGATCGGACATTCTAGGCTCTGAGACCAGTTCCCGGGCAATGAGGTCGTCGTAGGTTTCGCGTCGACTAATGACACGGTAGGTATCGCCCTCCACCAGCACTTCCGCGGGTCGACACCTGGCATTGTAGTTGCTGCTCATCGTGAAACCGTAGGCGCCCGCCGTAAAGGTCGCTATCAGATCGCCGCGCTGCACCGGGGGCATGGCCCAGTCCTTGGCCAGAAAGTCACCGCTTTCGCAGATAGGTCCGACCACGTCTACGACCTCAGTGCCTTCAAACAGCAGACTCTTGCTGCGGCGTACCGGGACGAAATCCTGTGTCACATCGGTCGGCCAGATGAAGTGAAAGGCCTGGTAGAGGGCCGGGCGAATCAGATCGTTCATGCCGGCATCCACGATCACGAATTTCTTGGTCGGTCCTTGCTTGGTATATACCACCCGCGACACCATGATACCGGCATTGGCACAGATGCTCTTGCCAGGTTCCAGCACGAGCTTCAAATCCCGATTCTTGAGCAAGGGAACGATGCCACTGGCGTATTCCGCGGCCGAAGGAACCGTGTTGGACTCATAGTCCGCTCCGTAGCCCCCGCCCAGGTCCAACACCTCGATGGTGTGCCCCTTGCCTCTCAGGGTGTCCACCAAGGGCATGACCTTCTCAACCGCCTCGACATAGGGGTCAATCTTTTCGCCACCGGTTCCCAGGTGCACATGCAATGCACACAGCGTGACACTCCCGTTGTCTGCATAGCTGTCAAACACGCGGATGGCGTTGCCAATGTCCACACCGAACTTGTTCTCTTTCGTGCCCGTAGTCATGTAGGCATGGGTTCGATACGCCACATCAGGATTCACTCGCAACGCCGCTTTAACGCGTCTGCCCGTTTCCTTGGTCAACTGGATCAAGTTGCGAAGCTCCTCTTCCGATTCGATGCTGAAGAAGCCGATACCGGCCTCCAAGGCCGCCCGAATCTCCGGGTCTGTCTTGCCCACACCCGCGTAAACCACCTTCTCCGGGTCCCCCCCCGCCTTTAGTATGCGAAAGAGTTCCCCCCCACTGACAATGTCAAATCCGCTGCCATGTTCTGCCAGGAAGCGCAGGATATGGATGTTGCCGCAGGCCTTGACGGAATAACAGATCGTGGTCTCGATCTCGGAATAGGCCTCTTGCATCCGCCGCAAATGCTCGACGAACGTGGCCTTGCTGTAGATGTAGAGGGGCGTTCCCACCGCCTCTGCAATCGTCGCAATACTGACGTCCTCGGCGAACAGCCTTCCATTCCTGTATCTAAAGTGATCCATGGCGCCTTCTACAATTAAGAACTAAGGTGGAGCCTAACGGCCGCGAATCTCCGCGATGAGTTGCAGGGTCTCCGCCACCTGTCGCGTCAACGCCCCGTAGGACGCTTGCGCCAACACGTCCCGGCTGATCAGTTGCGACCCCATGCCCACGCAGGCGGCGCCCGCGTCAAACCACTCGCTGAGATTTTGCCTGGTTGGGGAAACACCACCGGTGGGCATGAGTTCCGCCCACGCACAGGGGCCCTTCACGGACTTTATGAATGAGGGTCCGCCGACCTGGCCGGCAGGAAAGACCTTGCACACCTCGACACCCAGGAGATGCGCCTGATGGATCTCTGTCACCGAGCCGCAGCCCGGCAGATAGGCCACTTTCTGACTGTTGCAGGTGCGTGCCACCTGCTCGTCCAACAGGGGTCCCACAACGAAATCCGCACCGCAGGCCATAAATAAAGCGGCGGTCGGTCCATCGCACACGGAACCGACACCCAAGACAACCTCCGGCCTCTCCTCATCTCGCCGGCGCGCCAGGTGCTTGAACACATCGAACGCCCTATCGCCGCGATTGGTAAACTCAACTAAGGGGCAGCCGCCCTCGGCGCAGGCTTGGACAACTTGCCAGGCCACTTCACCCTCGTGATGATAAAAGAGAGGCACGAGACCCAGTGACTTCATCTGTGTCAATACGTGGAGCCGTCTGTGTTGAGCCATGGGGATCCTTTTTGAGAAGCCTATGCGTGCTCACCCTATCGGGTGACAGCCTAAGAATCAACTCGAAATAGGCGGGTCTAGTGATCAGTGGTCGGTTCGGCCTAATGACTGATTACTCATTACAGCTTCGCGGATATCCTTGGAAGGGCAAGAGAAAGGGGCCGTTCACGTTAGTGCCAATATAGGCGATTGCTCGGGGAGGATCCACAAAGCGCGCTTCGCTCTGTGCGGATCATTGGCACCCAAGGCCGAATCACCTATACTTCTGCGGTCTCGTCAACCGCTCTGAGGAAAAAACTGATGGCGCAACGCCGCTGGCAGGTTTACCTAATGCCGACCCGGGCGCGCTGTCTCCTAGGCCTGCTGCTTGGTTCAGTGGCGCTCAATATCTGGCAGGCTGGCCAGCGTGTCCCCGTCCCACCCACGGCGGGCGCTTCGATCTCGGGAATGGATCCGAGTCTGGCCGCCAAGGATGTCTTCCGCGTGGCCACCTACAACGTACGCCATGGCAAGGGCACCGATGGCATCGAAGACATTAGCCGGGCCGCCCGGCTCTTAAGTGACTGCGACATCGTTGGCATTAATGAGCTGGCAGGCCCTAGCGTCTGGGGTGAGCCTAACCAGGCGGAACAGTTGGGAAACCATCTCAAGATGGGTTGGTTCTATGGCCCAAACCAACGACGCTGGTATCGGGATCACTTTGGCAACGGCCTGCTGAGTCGGTTTGAAGTGTCCGCCTGGTACAATGAACCCATCCTCAAGGGCAGTAGCCTGCGCAATCTGATCACTGCCCACCTGGTGGTCAATCAGAAGACCATCGTCCTGCTCATCACCCACCTCGATGCCGAGCAGAACCGCGACCGGCAGCTGCGATATGTGCTCGCGATGTTCCAACGCTACCCGATCGCAATACTCCTGGGTGACTTCAACGCGACGGCCGGCCATCCCCTGCTCCAGGACCTGCTCAGAGATTCGGGCACAATCGATGCTGTGCAGGTGGCCCTGGGGCCAAACGACCGGGACGATCGAATCGATTGGATCATCCTGCGGGGATTGGAGGTTGTCGCCGGCGGCCGGGAGCCCGTCGGCATCTCGGATCATCCCTGCTTATGGGTAGACGTGAAATTCCCCGACCCCTCAGTTGGCTCGGACGGCTAAGATGCGAATGTAACTCAAAAACCTAATTATTAGCCCATGGATCCGCATTATGCGTCCTTTTTTTGTGTGGTCCGGAAAAAGGTCGATTATTTTTAGAAAGACCATTGCGCCTGGTCCCGGGCTGGGCACTATGAGGTGTTCTTTGTGATAATGAAATACTGAATTCTGAAATTGTCGCCGATCGGTTTGCTTAGCGTGTGACAGTTTTGAATATAATCCTCCTCCTTCAGATACTTACGTTCGAAGTAGTTTCGGCCCACTGTAGCTCCCCGCTACAGTGGGCTGAAGCGTTTATACCCAGTCACAATTCCTTGGCCGCTCGCCGAGTAGCATTACGCCCCCTGGGTCGACTCATGTCCCTGCGGATTCGAGTTGCGGTGAGACCCGTTTGGCCTATGATTGCGGACAGAGCCCATCGCTGTTGACCCAAGGAGACAGGAAGCCGGCCATGAAGGATCGCCTATGCCCCGCAGTCGCGCTGTCAGTCTGCCTAACGACCCTGTACGCCTACGCCGGTTTTGAGTCATTCTATCAACACGACTCGGCCCAGGCCAAGTCGATCATCACCCAGTCCAACGGGAAAGTCCTGGTACTGTGGGAGCATGATCACGGGTTCGGCCTTCTTCATCTCGACCCGCACGGAGAGCCCATCTGGAGCAAAGAGCTGAAGATCGGCAATCTCCGGGCGCTCGCATTGGCCGCCTCGAATAAGGAATTCCTGGTCTGCTGCACGCTTGCAGACAGGCTAGTGATATACCGATTCGACCCTGACGAGGGGGTCATGAGGGCTAAGAGGGAACTCCATTTTCCCGGAACCTTCGAATGGGGGGATCTTGTTCTCACCTCCGACCATCATTTGGTCGTCGCAGTCACGGTCCAAACTCTAACTGGGCAATCCAGCATTCACTTGGTGAAGCTGAATCTCAAGAGCGGTCAAACGGCCCGAGGAATCCTCAATCAGGGACACTCGGAGTATGTCGAAGCCATGTGCCCGTCACGAGGGGGCGGCTTCTGGATTGCCGGCGGCATTCAAAGGGGGGAACGACTGGATAGCTTGGTCCTGAAGGTGACGGACCAGCTGGATCGGCAGTGGTCGGCGATCATACCCACCGACCCTTTTTCCAAGGCGGTCTCTTCCCCCGAAATGAGTGGAGCGTTTGCCATCGCCGAGACAGGGGATGGATCTGCCGTGGTCTCCGGTGTCACCATGGCCCAAGACCACCGACTCCATTTGATCTGCACCAGCGTGAGTAGCCAAGGGAAACTGCAGTGGCAACTGACGGCACGGCAGGACCCGACCCCCTGCGACGGCACGCACGTTTTTGTCCTACCCGATGAGCGCGTCCTGATCACAGGCAACCGCATGACCACGGGCCAGTCTCTGCCTCGCTTCCAAGGCCTAGGCAGCTTGCTGCTCGACCCTGAGGGCCGCCCCTTGCACGCCGTCTGGCGGGCCACGGCCAGTCCGGCCCACCACTCCTTCGGGAGCACTCAAGTCGGTCGCGATGGAGATATCTTCTTATGCCTCAACCACCGAGGAGACCAAGCGAAAGGCCTGCTCACCCTCAAGTATGAGGATGTCGATGCATTCATCGCCCATTCTGAAGCCGGAGGCAAGAGTCAATCACTCGACGGAATCTTCGTGACTTACCCCCCTCTTCCCTATGGTTATTTTAGAGATGCCCGGGACAGACGAGAGTACCGGACGGTTCGCATAGGGACTCAGGTGTGGTTTTCCGAGAACTTCGCCGGCTGGCCTCCCGACCCGAGGACGGCGCCGACGAAGGGCATCTGGTCCGCGGACCAGGCCGAGTCCACTGCCAAGGAGAGAGGGATCTTGTACAGCTTTGCCCAGGCGAAAACGCTGGTCCCGCCGGGCTGGCGGCTGCCCACCAAGAGAGACTGGGAGACCCTCTTCCATGAGGCGGGCGGCCCCGCCCAGGCCGGGCGGCGAATGCAGGCCAACGGCGGCTGGGCCGGTCGGCCAACTCAGTCATGCGGGTTCGACGCCCTACCCCTGGGCCTCCTCTACTACGATGAGCACCACTACTTTGAGGGTGTCGACACGCAGGCCCGTTTTTGGGCAGACCATGAAGAAGATGGGACCGTCATGCAGGTCGCCCTCTCCTTCGATTCCCCTGCCGTCTCGGTCACCTACGCCGCACCCAGCTACTATGGCCTCTCGGTTCGGTATGTCCGCGATGTGGCCACAGAGAGCGCCGCGGTCTTGCCGCAGGAGGAAGAGGCGCCCCTCAGATCGCGTCGCGAATACCTGCAAGAACGCCGCGACCAACTGCGGAAAAAACTGCGGCGTCTGCGCTCCAGCGAGCCGTAACCGACAGTGCGGACGACCCTGTTGCCTTCGTGCAGCCCTTGCTGCGATAGCAGCGTCGAACAGCTGAGAAAAAGAGCCGCTCGTCTTCGACCCCGAGGCGCAGACCCGAGGGGAAGCCAGATCAAGTTTTCAGACGGAGCCTTTAGTCATGCCCCTTTTCTCCCGATAGATCTACAATGGCTTGATGCCGGAACACTCATGCAAGATGACAAATATGAGATGTTTTTATATAGAACAAGTAGTCCTATTCAGATCTACTGACTTACTCATATTATTGGACGGTTCCGATTCCTGAGCCGGGAGGCCGTTGATGGCGACGAAAAAGAAGGGGTTGCAGAAAAATGTCTCTGCAATCTTTAGTGATGCGTCCCTGCCCCGAGAATTTATTGACAGCCGGCCCGAGGTCCGCGAGCCGACACAGGAAACAGGAGCGAAGGCTGCCCCGAAGAGGCGTGGTCGAAAAACAGCCGACAGCAAGGCGTCCGCCACAACAGGCGTCGCCCGGCCTCCAGAGGGGAAAGAACCGTCGTCGCTCCAGGCCACCACGAAGAAAAAACTGCTTGAAGAGCATGATGCCGCCGCTGATGGGAGGGAGACAATTTCCAATGACTCCGCGGAGACCGGGCTTCTGGATCCCCCCCTTAGGATAGCCGACGAGTCACCGGAGAAGACGCCGACATCCGTGGAATCTCGAGTGGAAGACGCGCCGATCGATAAAATCGACACCTCCCGGGGCGTCGATGAAAGCAGCATCGACGTTGAACTTCCTTCCGATACCCCCGTTGAGACGGCTGACAAGTCCCCGGCCCCGACCAAAGGGGCAGAGGCTGAAGAAACCGCGACCTGCGATCAAGCTGAGAACTCTGCCCAGGTCATCACGAAGGCACCGCGTAGCAAACTCAAGGAATCACCCCCACTCGGCTCCGTTGCCTTCCTGGAACACCTCAAGAAAACCATGGACTGTCTCAAGAACTTCGGGAGTTGCCAGGACCACTTCATCGATATCTGCAAGGCCAAGGTCTCGGGCAACGGGAAAAAGGTGATCTGCCTGGAAGGGAAGCACTGTGGCTGTCGATTCCAAACGAAGTCGTTCTTCAAACGCATCTGCACCTGCGACATACGGCAGCATATTGCCCGGGAGTATGGGTATTGATCGATAGGTCAGTGGGTAGGTAGGTAGGTGAGTCCGTGGGTCGGTGATCCGCGATCTGTTATCTGCACCCCGGTCACAGCCTCGGTACTGTTAAGCCGCCGTCTACGTGGAACACCTGGCCGGATGAGTAGGCGAAATCTCCACGGACGAGTGCGGCCACGGCCTTGCCGACGTCCTCCGGAGACCCCCAGCGGGGCTGAACACAGAGTCCCTCGGCGATCAAGCGATCATACTTCTCCTTGACCTGCTCGGTCATGTCCGTCGCAGTAACGCCCGGCCGTACCTCGTAGACGGGAATGTGATGGGGACCCAGCCGGGTGGCAAAGAGTTTCGTGGCCATGTGCAGACCCGCCTTGGAGAGGCAGTACTCCCCCCGATTTATCGAAGCCACGTCGGCCGAGATGGACGAGACATTCACGATACAGCCCTCAAAAGCCGAATCGGCCCGCCGCTGCTCTATGAGCCAGTTGGCCAGGGCCTGGGTCAAGAAATAGGGGCCCTTGAGATTGATGTTCATGACCCAGTCAAAACTCTCCTCGGTGGCGTCCAGCACGTCCTTACGCTCCTTTGGGGCCACGCCGGCGTTGTTGACCAAGACGTTGCAGCGCCCGAATTCGCTCTTCGCGCAGTGCAGCAGGGCCTGTCGATCCTCCGAGTCGCCGATGTCGGCCTGCGAATAAACACAGGAGGACCCTAGGGCGCGGAGTTCCTCCAGAACGGCCGAAATCGCCCTCTCGGGACGCACGCCGTTTATTACCAGGTGATAGCCTTCCTTGGCCAGTTGTCTGGCGATGCCCAGGCCTATCCCCCGGGTGCCACCGGTTATCATTGCGACCTTTTCCATAGATCTCAGGCTTCTCTCAGAGGGCCGGAACGTCGACCCAGCGCCGCTTCTCCCAACTCTCCAGCCCCTTCTCGGCTAACTGGACCCCCTTGGCCCCCTCGAAAAGCGTCCAGGGGAAGGGCTCGTCCGCCACCACGTGACGCAAGAATAGCTCCCATTGGGCCCGGAAGGCATTGGCATAGGTCTCTTGTTCCGGCACCTTGGCCCACCCCTCGGAGAAGGTGATCGGCTGCTCCACATCGGGATTCCAGACAGGTCTGGGCGTGTTGCCGTAGTGTTGGGTGTAGCAGTCGCGCAAGCCGGCCACCGCGGACCCCTTGGTGCCGTCGACCTGTAGTGTCAAGAGGTCGTCCCGGCGTACGCGAACGGTCCAGGAAGAGTTAAAATGGGCCACTATGCCGCCGTCCAGCTCAAAAGTCGTGTAGGCCGAATCCTCGGCTGTGCAAGGATAGGCATTGCCCTCCTCATCGACCCGTTCCGGGATGTGGGTGGCACCCAGACAGGACACCGCCTTCACCGCGCCAAAGAGGTTGTCCAGCACATAGCGCCAGTGACAGAGCATGTCGCAAATGATGCCGCCATCGGCCTCTTTACGATAGTTCCAGGAGGGACGCTGAGCCTCGATGGTGTGACCTTCAAACACCCAATACCCGAACTCCCCGCGGACCGAGAGAATCCTGCCAAAGAAACCATTCTCGATCAGGCGCTTCAGCTTGATCAGGCCGGGCAGCCACAGCTTGTCTTGCACCACCCCGCTCTTGACCCCGGCTTTCTGGCATGAGGCGTGTAGATCTAGCGCTGTCTTCACGTCCACCGCGACGGGCTTCTCGCAGTAGACGTGCTTGCCCGCCTGCACGGCCTGACGCACACCATCGGCCCGACGACCCGTGGTCTGGGCATCGAAATAGATGAGATTACCGGGATCCGCCAAGGCCTCCTCCAGGTGGGTTGTCATCTTCTTTATGCCCGACCGCTCGCACAGTTTTTCCAGCTTGCCGGCATTACGTCCCACCAAAATAGGGTCGGGGATGATGGTCTCGTCGGCACCGAGGGGAACCCCTCCATCCCGTATGATGGGGACGATCGAACGCATCAGGTGTTGATTGGCGCCCATGCGCCCAGTCACGCCGTTGAGAATCACACCAACTCGGTTTGCCTTCATTCTAGTGGTCCTTCTTGCCAGTCATGCATGCTCGAGATAGGCCTGCTTGATCTTTTCGAGAAACTCATTTTGATCGCTCTGCCAATAGGCGGTGGAGAAGATTTCCACCTCATGAAACCCCTCAAATCCGGCCGCTTCCACCCACCCTCGAATGAGGGGGATGTCGATGCACCCCTCCCCCATCAGGCCCCGATCGAGGAGCAAGTCGGTGGTCGGTGTCTTCCAGTCACAGACGTGAAAGGCCAGTATGTTGCCGGCGGCCCCGCAGCGCTTGATTTGAGCCTCCAGGTCGGGGTCCCACCAGAGGTGGTAGACGTCGAGGGCCACGCCCAGATGGGCGGAGTCGATTGCCTCGGCCATATCGTTCGCCTGCCCCAGGGTGGTCATCGCGGACCGGTCGTCGGCGTACATGGGATGGAGGGGCTCAATCGCCAAGTGAATATCATGCTGTTCGGCGTGGGGCAGGACCGCCTCGATTCCGTCCCGAATCTGTCGGCGCGACAGCTCCAAGGGTTGACCGGGCACGGCACCGCAGACGAGGACGACCTGCGGCGCTCCCAAGTGCGCAGCCTCTTCGATGGCTCTCTTGTTGTCTTCGATCGCCTCTTGCCGTCCCTCTGCCTGGGCATGGGGGAAAAACCCGCCCCGACACAGAGCGACGATCTGCAAGCCATGGCCCCGGACCATGGCCCCGACGTCCGCAGGATCGCGATCGGCATACACGTCACGCCACAGGGTCATTCCCGAAACACCCGCTGCGCTGTAGGCCTCGGCCGCCTCATCCACCGACCAGGGTTTGGTCGTCATGGTGTGGACACAGAGCCTGGAGAGATCCCGGATGGCCGTCATGCCCGGTTCTCCCGCCGCTCCCGGTCGAGACATGCAAAGAAGGTGTAGTAAGGTTCTGCCCGACAGATCCGTTGCAGATAGAGGGCGACCTCCCGAGCGTGATAGTCGCCCCACATGCTGGATTCACCGCAGGGGATCTTGCTGCCCGCGGGCACATGGTCCCAACCATTGGGATGATGGTAGATCGAATGGAGAATGAGCCCCTGATGATCCGGCTGCCGGCTGAGATAGGGCTCTTTGAGGAGCGTCTCAAAGACCGTCAGTCCCGCCTGCCAATAGCGCTGCCCCTCGGCCCGATCCTTTGCCTTTAGGTAGTGCCCCAGACGCAGCAACCCCTGGGCCCCGATGGCGGCCGCGGAACTGTCCACCGGTTCGAACTCGTTGTAGGGGTCTGCGGGGCGATCCCGATAGTCTCCCAGATGGTGAAGACGCGGGGCCCCCGTATCCCAGTAGGGGATGCCGTCTGCGGGCGTATTCTCAATATAAAAATCGCAGGTGACTTGAGCGGCCGCGTGGAAGGCGGATTCAATCGCGCCCCGTCCACCCAGCGGTTGCAATTCGTCGTCGCTCAGAGTGTCCAAACACTCGAGTTCTTCCGCGAAGCCCAGCATGGCCCAGCTAAGCCCGCGTGTCCAGGTAGTGAAACCGCTATAGCCCTGCTGGGTGTTGGGGCAGCGATAGCGCCCGTCGTTGGTGTTGAAGACGCTCTCATGGGCCGTTCGTCCCGGGACATCCAGGCCATCGCGGCCCCTGCCATAGTAGACGGAGTACACGCTCGTCGCCAGGCAGTGCTGCACCGCCCGTTCGAGCAGGCTAATCTTTTGATCGTTTTCACCCCAGAGGGCATGACCCAGACGGTGACTCACCATCAGGGCCCGGCAGGACCGGATGGTATCGACGAAGAGCGAATGCGGCCCGTTGAAAGAGTAGATAAAACCCCCCTCGGGGATTGTCGTCCACCGGTGGGCTTGCACGGCGCCCGAGAGTTTGAGCGCCAATTCATAGAACGCCTTTTCCCACTCATCGAAAGGAATCTTTCCCTCTTGCATCAGCCGTAGCAGATTGCCATAGGTGCTGATATTGTTGAAGCCATGGTCGTGAACGCCAAAGTGGCCCACATGCGCCGCCATCCGCTCTCGGGTCGCACGACGACCCGATTCCAGAAAGGCCGTGTCACCCGTCGCATCGAATTGTAGCAGCGAGGAGCCCACCTGGAATCCCTCCGTCCACTCTGTCCAGCCGCGGGTGGTGTACTTGCCCTCTACCGTGCAGACAGGCGTCCCCTGGCTCGTGTCGTACTCTCGCTCGATGGTGCGAATCTTCTCTCCGGAGAGCCCCCAAAACGCATCCAAGCGACTCTGCAGATCCTCGGGCTTTAGGCTGTCGTTTATCTTCATGGGGCTTGCCCTAGGCCTCCTGTGCAGTGAAGCTTCGGATCCGGACGGACAGGAGGGTGACAATCGCCAGGGACATCAACAGGAACAGGTCAAACTTGATACCCGCGATCGCGCCGGGTAAGCGCCCGAGTCCCGCGGGCAGGCCGACGCTGCTCTGGACCAAGGAGTAGAGGAAAAGGGCCACCCCACAGCCGGTGGCCATGATGATCTCCGGACCCAGTTTTCGTCGGCAGAAGACCGCGCCAAACACCATGGGCGCCAGCAACGCCGTCCCCTTGAAGCTGTTCAAGGCCAGGGAGACCAGTTGATCGGTGCTTTTGATGGCGAACGCCCAGGCGGCCGCTCCGAAACAGAAGATGGCAATTCGTGTAAAGATAAGGGGCGATCTCCCCTTGACGAGACACAGCGATCTCAACTCAGAACCCAGTGCAAACAACTGTGAATCGGCCGTGGAGGTGGCCGCCGCCAGGAGGCCGACCAGCACGATGGCCGCAATGAAGGGCGGCTGATCATGGAGCAACACATTGGCGCGAAATTCCGCGGCCGGAAGCGTTCCATACTTCACGGCACCATAAAGGCCAATGGCAATGGTGGGAACCAAGATGAGCATGGTGAAGATTCCCATGCCCACGGCCATGTGACACATGGTTCGTTTGTTCTTGATGATCACCAGCCGGGTGGTCACCTGGGGCTGGGTGACGGGAATCAAAACGATCGCGAAGAAGGAGGCAATCAAGAACTGAGGCGTGAGCAGACCCTTGGGGCCGGGGATCGAAAGCAGCGATTCATTCGTCTCCCGGACCTGTGCAAACATGGCCTCGACGCCCCCCAGCGAACGAACGCAGCCGATGGCAATGATCCAGATCACGATCAAGAGAATCGTGCCCTGAATGCAGTCGCAGTGAATGATCGCCCGCAGCCCTCCAAATTCGCTGTAGAGAAGCATGACGCAAACAATCCCCAAGGCCCAGACCCAGGGCGGGAGCAGCTCGGGAAACGCGTTGACCAAAAACTCGGCAATTCCTCGGATTTGAATAGCAACGTAGGGCACCAGAAACAGGAAGACGCCCACAAAATAAACGATGCCCGCAAACCTCGTGCGGTAACACTGACTCAGCATCCCGGCCATGCCCTGGTATCCATAGTGGTCGGCCGCCCGCCGCAGGTGGACCCCAAACCATAATATCAGGAAGAACATGGCGGCGTCGGCGATGGCCAGAAAAATCCAGGACCCGACCCCATGGGTGCGAAAAAACTCCGGCATGCCCAAGAGGGTAAAGGTGCTGAACAGCGTCGCGGCGAAGGTGAGCATGCCCACCATCACCCCGAGTTTGGAGCCGGCCATGATGTAGTCCTCTGCACTCTTGGTCTTCTTCCAGGAGTTGCGGCCAACCAGCGCCAACATCCCCAGATAGACTACGATCATGACAATGAACCATAGGTTCATCCACTGTCCCCCTCTTCGTCATCGATATCGGGATGAACGCGGGTGGCCACGAAGATCACTGCTACGATCGCGACGTAGATCAGCAAGCCCAGCCACAGGGTCCGCGGTAGGCCCCACAGCGTGGGCGTCGACACACCCGAGGGGATGACCAACGGGGTATAGGAGAGGATACAGAGACCGATCGTCGCAACGACACAGAGCCTCCAGGCCAGGGGTTTTCGAGCCATAAATTGACACTCCGGCGATCTCGACGGCAGACACTTGGACATACACAAGCCAATAGCTAGCGCACAGAAAACACAAGAGCCGCGGATTATAAGCGTTCGCTCCGGGGAAGGCCATGCAAAATGTGCCGGCCCGCAGTCACTTCCCAGACCAAAATGTACTGTCATCACCTTAACGATTCGACTATGCTAACGGTCTAGCAACCGGCTAGTGCTTACACCACACTCACAGTTTTCGAAGGAGGATCATCATGTTGAAAAGAGTGAAACCCTTTGGTTTTCTAGTTGTCCTGCTCGTCCTGAGTAGTGGGATGGCCCAGGCAGACCTGGTAGCCCACTGGAGTCTTGATGATGGGGCGGGAAATACCGTCGCTGATTCCAGCGGGAATGGATACGGCGGCACTTTTGAAGGCAACCCTGAGTGGGTAGAAGGGCTCTATGGACAGGCCCTGAATTTTGCCGGCCTTCCGGACCGGGTTGTCGTGCCCTACAGCCCGGGTCTGAACCCCGAAGGGGCCTTTACAGTGATCGCGTGGTCGAATGTCGGACTCGGCAGCAGTGGTTGGCGGTCACCGATAACCTCGCGAGATGATGGCCCGCAGAGAGGTTACATTATCTACGCGGGTGATAACGGCAATTGGCAGTTCTGGATTGGTACCGGCAGTGGTTGGAGTAATGCGGCTGGGCCGCCTGTGCAAATGGGTGAATGGACCCACACAGCCGGTGTGTACGAACCCGGTCAGCAGACCCTGTACATCAATGGCGTGCAGGTGGGTCAGGCTAGCGGGACGATCAGCCTGAATACCCAACAGGTATTGACGATCGGAGCTGGGCGCACGGATGTACCGGCCGGCGATTACTTCTTTGTCGGCATGGTCGATGATGTCGCCCTCTTTGATAATGCGCTGACAGAGCAAGAGATTCAAACGGCTATGCAAGGTCTTGGAGCAGCCGAACTGGCTTCGAGCCCCATTCCTGACGACGGATTGCCGGACACACCCCGTGACACGAGCCTGAACTGGACGCCGGGTAAATATGCCGCCAACCATAATGTCTATCTGGGAACGGTCTGGGAGGATGTCAATAACGCCAGCGTTGACAACCCATTGGCTGCGCTGATCAGCCAGGACCAAAGCGCGACGACCTTTGACCCCGGGCGACTCGAATTCAGCCAAACCTACTTTTGGCGTGTCGACGAGGTCAACGGTGCACCGGACTTCACCGTGTTTGAGGGCGGTGTTTGGAGTTTTACCGTTGAACCGATTGCTTATCCCATCACAGCGATCACGGCCACGGCCTCCAGCTCGTTCGGCGCTTCCGGCCCTGAGAAGACCATCGACGGCTCTGGTTTGGTGGACGGTCTTCATGGGGTTTCCGCCTCTGACATGTGGATCAGCGGGGGCATTCCGGCCACGATCGAGTACGCCTTTGACCGGGCCTACAAGCTGCATGAGCTTTGGATCTGGAACTCCAATCAGCCCATCGAGGCCTTCGTGGGAT
>JADFMM010000373.1 GCA_022563885.1 Planctomycetota bacterium
AAAGCCGCATGGACGTTTCTGACGGACGGGAGGGACAGATTATTCTCGAAGGGGCACGTTAAGTCAGCCTCGGTGCCGGGGCAACGGCAGGGAGACACGGCGATCAGGCTGCCCGACTCGCTGTCGAGAAGCCGGCGTGCCAAAGGACGTCACCGCCTGACTGATCGTTGATCCGGGGTCGTATGATCAGGCGTACACCTCGCTCTCAACCACGGGCGCCTTCGTCTTCCGCATGTAGGGCATTACAGTTTCCCAGCCATCTGGGAAGAGCTTCCGTGCGTCTTCATCCGACACGGACGGGAGTATAAAGGCATCGTCACCGCTCTGCCAGTCGGCCGGCGTTGCAAGCTTGTGTTTTGCTGTTAGCTGCAACGAATCCAGCACACGCAGGATTTCGGCGAAGTTGCGTCCGGTGCTCATTGGGTAAGTAAGAATCAGCTTGATCGTCTTGTCAGGACCAATGATGAAGACCGACCGGACAGTCGCATTGGTGGCCGCCGTCCGTCCTTCGGAAGTGCCTTCGGTATCGGCCGGCAGCATGGAATAGAGCTTGGCGACGGCAAGGTCGGTATCGCCGATCATAGGATAGTTAGGGGCCGTACCCATGACCTCCTCAATGTCCTTTGCCCACCTGTCATGATCGTCTACGGGGTCGACGCTCAGGCCAATAATCTTTGTATTCCGTTTGTCAAACTCCGGCTTGAGCGTTGCCATGGTCCCAAGCTCCGTGGTGCAGACCGGCGTGAAGTCCTTCGGGTGAGAAAACAGCACGGCCCAACCATCTCCGATCCATTCGTGAAAACGAATTGTGCCATGGGTCGTTTCGGCCTGGAAATCAGGCGCAGTATCATTGATCGCTAGAGACATGGATAAACCTCCATCTCGGTTAAGGTGAATTGAGTGTTCATGACCTCGCCGGCAAGTCATCTGCGACAAGGCGGCTTACGTGAAGGCGAGCGAACGCGCGATATTCAAGAGTACGGCGCAGCCACGGATGGTGCAAGTAGTTCTTTTGCTTTCTGTTAAGCAAAGCCCGAACCGCGCCGCCGCACCTCACCCGCCCGCCGACTATCCGGACGAGGGGCGGCGCGAAGCCCGCCACTCCGTGAACGTGCGCTCCACCTCCTTGCCCGTCGGATCACCCTCACGGGGAGATGATGTTGAGCCTCCAACCCATAATTAGATGATTAGCGCATTGGTAGAACAGAAGATCCGGCGCTCCGTTCGGCACGACGAACGTCACCGCTTCGTTGCCCGTAGCAAAATTTCCTGTTACACCGTCCGTCCATTCACCCGCGCCGCCATCTCCGCCAGTCGAACTGGTCGAAATATGGAATGGATGGAGCGCGGGCGTGTTGTTCATCTGGAAAACGTACGTCTCGCCGCGAACGAGCGTCAATTCGGCTCCTTGCACGCCGTCAACTTCAAAAACCACGGAGTGTGCGTTCGGGTCGGGGTGGTCTGTTTCCGATACCACTGCCACCTGAAACGTGGTCGCATTCGGAGTCGCTGACTGTTCATCATCATCAACGGTATCACATCCGAAGGGGAGGCAAAGAACAAAGACGAGTAGAGTGGCGAACAACTTGCTCGCACGAGTGTCGAGAACTTTCATCTGGATTTGAATGGAGTGACTGGCCCAGGGTTGAGCCATGCATGCCGAACATAGGGGGATCATTCAGGCGACAATCTCACGGATCTGTTACGCCGGCCCTGGGGCGCTCGTTTGTGCCCTCCCGCCACCGACCCGAACGAGGGACGGCTCGATGCCCTCGGCCTCCCATTCATAGCTCACTTCGGGGCATCGCGGCTCATCAACTGTCTGCTTTAGTAATTGGAATGGCATCCGTGAATCACTTCTGCCCTACTGCTCATAGAAGGCCGGGTTATCCGCTTTGTGCTGTTTTAGATTTTCCAGTCTGGAAATTCCAACAGAGAGCCGATCAGCGCCGTGTTTATTAATATCGTTTAGGGGATGAGGGATGGGGTTAGGGTGCAGTTCCCGAAGCTTGTTCATCAATTCAAGGACCGGAGACAAATCAGCCGTCTGATGATGACCAAGAGTGTATCCGAGTGCGGAAAGCGGGTCGATGCACTCTGCGATGACTCCTTGTAAAAGCAGCGGATCGCTCGCGGCATACATGATGTCGCCTCTATAGCTTGGGATTTTATTTGTCTCCCAATCCACTTGCATCGTCATCGAGAGGATTCTCCATTTCAGTTGGTGTCTAAGGAGGACGCACCAATGGCTAAGAATCGCGACCGCCTTCTTGCGAAATTCTGGGTCTGAACCCATCGATAGGTCCCACTCCAGGATTGCTGGTCCCAGCGTGTGACGAGCATCATCGTCGCAGAGCGGGTATACCAGTTCGGCTCGTATATCAACACCTGAACGGTGAAGCATCGACACGTCGGCGAGGCAATTGAGATAGCTGTAAAGGTAGAATCGATTGGATTTTACATCGACCCGGCAAAGGAAGAATGGAAGTTTGACCCCTCTCAGCCACGGGATTTCGTCCGCGGTGTATACAAGCTGTTCTACTGAAACCGCCTTGAACTGAACCGCGAATGTGTCTCCGGCAAGGAGCCTACGCGGCATATTCTCGTCGGCCACCAGTAGCGTGGCGAAGGCGTCGATCCCGACATCTTCTGGGCGCGGAACTGGTGCAACCGCCGCAAAGTCTTGCAATGCCGCCATACCACGGCTTTCTGCAATGTCTCCACCGCGCAGGTTTTTATCTCTCCTACCGCTCATAGTGCTAAGGAATTACCGAAACAACAAATGCTTCGCAAAACTTGTCTGTGACGTCATCAGAAAGGACATGGTGCCAATATCGCTACGTCTTAGCAGATGCATCCGGGCACAAGGCCCTCGGCCTCCCATTCGCGGAAGGTCGCCTGCACCAGCTCAAACAAAAGGGGCGACCCCGTGATTCCGGCGTCGCCCCTCTTCGATTTGCCTTGAGGCACATCGCGGTTGCAGATACCTACTGCGTCACTTCAGCAGCGTTACGGTGAGCGCATCCGTGAAGCGTTCGCCCGCTACACGCACGATGTACATGCCGCTGGCGAGACCAGCGCCGTCAATCCTGATCTGTTGTGACTGGTTCGCTTCAACCGTACCCTCGAACAGTGACACTACGCGCTGGCCCAGTGTGTTGAAGAGTTCGGCCGTCACGTGCTGATTGTGAGCAACAGCCAGCGTGAACTGGCTCTGTGGGTTGAACGGGTTTGGGTACGCGTTCGAAAGTTGGTGCGTATCCACCACTTCGATCACGGCCTCGACTTCAGGGCTGTAATCGAAGGCCCCGTTGAAGTCTATCTGCTTCAGGCGGAACGTGTGCGCGCCGACTGTCATGTCCCCAACCATGAAGCTGTAGGTCTGGGCCTCGGTCGTCGTGCCGTGGCCTTCTACGAATCCGAGCGCATCCCAATCGTCTCCACTCTGCAGCTGGATCTCGAAGCCAGCATTGTTGGTCTCGGACGTCGTCACCCAACGCAGCGTGACCTCTGTCCTACGAACGACGGCATCGAAGGAAAGGAGTTCGACCGGCAAGGGAGGGGAGACAGTGAGTTCGCTCAGGAAGGTCAGGCTATCCCTTTCGTATTCTCCGCTCTCCGTGCATAGAGGTGGGCGATCAATGCAAGAATCGTATGTCACGTACACGTTTATCGGGGGAACGCCGGCCTCGAGTTGAAAGCTTGTGCTCCAGATGCGATAGGCCAACAGTTCTCCGGTAACAAAGCCGTCGACCTCGGGCGTAATCGGATCATCTCCCCAGGCAGTTAGCGCGATGTTGGTGCTGTCGTCAACCCACATGACTACTCCGGCGCACATGCCGGACGGAGTGAAGACAGCAATTTCATCCCCCGGCTCGAAGGGTTCACCGAAAAAAGTGGGTTCGATGGCCGCCTCTATGACAATTGTGGCGCTTTCTCCTGTATTGAAAGCACAATCCGTGAAATGCTCTTGAGCATTAAGCGTGCCACCGAAGAGTACCGCAAGGAGCATTGCAGGTATCGGCCACGTATTCTGAACTCTGCGCATAGTCTTCCCCCGATGATTCGAAACGGAACAAGTGATTATGCTAAGAATGGCGTGGATTCATTAAGATGTCAATTACGACCCAATTTAGTCTGTCTCTTGCTACCCTGTTGCCTATTATTGCCCTGATTTACGAGCAGATCCGCCTACCGCGCAAGTGTAATGCGTCCGGTATGCCCTTGGTGGTTAGCACGCAGGCGGTAGAAATAAGTGCCTCTTGCCAGCCGTGAGCCGTCGAATTCTGTTTGATAGGAACCAGCTTCCTGCATCTCCGCAACAAGTGTGGCCACCAAGCGCCCCAGTACGTCAACAACCTGAATCTCTAGGTCGGCCGTATCGTTTAGGGAATATGCAATCGTGGTAGTCCAAGAGCCAGAGGTGCGTTTCGAGGAGCTCGATAACGCAATAGACCGCGCCGCCGCACCTCACCCGCCCGCCGACGATCCGAACGAGGGTAGGCTCGAACCCCTCGGACCCCTTGTCTCGGGGTTAGCCCAGGAGTGACTATTTCGTCTTCGCTCAATGTCATGCCGGCTGCTGCTTGATCAAAGCCGAATAGCGGTCGGGGCAGGCCTCGCCGGGAGGCCTGCCCCTTTGTTGCTGTTGCGACTGAGACTTCGGCCAACGTTTACTTCATCAGCAGCATCGTCTGCACATAGCTACCCTGAGGCGTCTCCAGCCGGTAGACCATCCACGTACATCCCGGCTGCGCCCGGCCGTGTCAGAAATCCGCCCTACTCGTTGGGTTCGTAAGGGCGCATAGGGGGCATAATGT
>JADFMM010000123.1 GCA_022563885.1 Planctomycetota bacterium
AGACCTTGCCCGATGATGGCTTACGCTCGCACTGTGTTCCGGCCTGCGTGATGGCCTATCCGAAGTCGACCTAGGAGGAGAGGGGGTTGACCTCTTGGCGAACGGCGGTCAGCTTAGGCGTCGGCGATGATCCTCATTCAAAGGATAGCGGGGGAAGCCTCAGGCCTTAGATCAGACGCTAGGGTGGTCCGATAGTCGCTTGACAAGCGCAGTCGGTTCCTAAGCCGAAGCGACAGCCACTTGGACATTGGTCATTCCTTGTTGGAAATTGGATATTCATCTCTTCTTTGGTTTCCGACAAGAGACGTGCCCTTCTTAATGTCACGGTCCATTCCGCCGTGACACACGCCACAGCTGGATCTGGCTTGCCATTTCAGCTGCGTCTGTCACCCGCCTGAAATCTTCCCAAGGAATGGTCTCGTAGAGTTTCACGACACCATCGCCCCACCCGGTGAGAATCGCGCGTCCGTCAGGACTCCATGTCGCACAGATCAGTCGTGCATTTCGCCTGATCTGAAGAAGCTCATGGGCAACCCGACTTGCCGGGTCCCAGATGCGGACGGTGTTGTCGATCGAGGTCGTCATTATGCGATTGATACCGGGATCAGGATTGAATTCCACGTTGGAAATTCGTTGTTCGGGACCCGTTATCGTAGACAAGACCTCCCCGGTCTTTGCGTTCCAGACAATTGCCTTACCATCAATCCCGGAGGTGACGATCCGGTCGTCGTTCGGATCAAACCGGGCAACGGCGACGAATCTTTTATGTCCACGCAATGTACGCAAGTGGTTCCCGGTATCGGCATCCCAGACCATCGAAGTTCCATCCATGGAACCGGTGACAATTCGCATGCTGTCATTGCTGAACGAGGCCCAAAAAGTTTTACGCTTGTGGCCATCAAGAGTGTATTTAAATTCACCGCTGTTCAGGTCCCAAACATTGATGACATCACTCTCGGCGGTCATCACGGCGACTAGATCGCCCGAAGGACTGATCACGGGCCATCCGACCTTGGCGCTTCCGGGCAGGGAAAACAGTTCTTCGCCGTCCCACCCGTCTCTTACGAGCATGCCCTGATCGCCGCTGGCAACCACCAGCTTTGGGTCGGAGAGAGACCTTGAAAAAGGACTGGACGAGAAGCCGGCGGTGTTATCCAAAAAAATACCGTGCACCCCCTTGCGTAATCCGACGATCGATATGAAAAATTGATCAGAGGTGACCGGTTGATGAAATAGCTCCCGCTTGGACTCAACTTCCCAGAGCCGAACTGCTCCGAGCAACGAGACGCTGGCGACCCGTTGTGCGTCCGGACTGAAGTCCGCCTTGATGACTTCGTTCGAGTGTCCCTCGAAAACGGAAATCAGTCGCTGACTGACGCGATCCCAAACCTTGGCCGTCCCGTCGAAGGAGGCGGTGACGATGCGGTTTCCATCTCGGCTGAAAACAGCCTGGACCACGACGTCCGTGTGCGCGTGACTCAGTGAGGCGGCCGGAATGGCATCCAATTGCACCGGAGACCAAATCTGGGACCTGCCGCTCGCCGATGTGGTCAGGATGCGTCTGTTGTCCTGACTGAGCTCCACAAGGGCAAACTGGCCGGGAGATAGAATGGACGTCAACTCCTCGCCGCTCCGATCCAGGACTCGAATTGCCTGGTCTCTTTCCACGGCGAACAGACACGTGCCATCGTGACTGAAAAACAGGTGTTTGATCGCGCCAGTCCACCGGCCCAGGTCAGCGCTTCGCTTACCGGTCATTCGATCCCAAATATAGATGGACCCATCGAAGGTACCCGTGGCCACTTCATTGGAGTCGATGGGGTTGATCGCCTGGGTACTGATGCTCTCGCCGTCGAGGCCCGGAGCGATGCTTGGGGACTCGATCTCATCGCCGGATTCCAGATCCCAGACTCTTACCGAACCGTCCGTGGAAGCCGTGATAACACTCTTGCGGTCCTTGTGGAATATAAGTGAGGCCAGCTCTTTCGATCGCTCGGAGAAGTCGGTGACTTCGGCGTGCCCGGCGAAATGAGTGACGTGTTGGCCGGAATCCACGGCCAACACGTCGATGGCGCTGCCGAAGTATCCCACCAAAAGATAGCGTCCATCGGGACTAAACCAGACGGAATCCACGGACTTTTCATTTGGATCCGGATACAACCAGCGGCTATTCTTGGTTTGGGCATCCAAGAGTGAGACGCCTCCTTGGGCGTCACCGGTAGCCATCAAGGTTCCATCATGATTAAATGCGAGCGCGGTTATTAGGGTCTCGTTCTCCGGAATTCGGAACCTGTCAACCTCCTTACCCGATCGCCCATCCCAGACATGGATCGTGCTCCCATTGGGGCAGGTAAGAAATTGTCGTCCGTCGTGTCGAAACGCCGTGGCGGTGACAAATTGGCTGCTCTGGATCGCCATTTTTACAATGGCCCGGGAGGTTGCGCCGCGCCAGAATTCCGCGACAGAAGCCCCGGGCGCCGAGGACACGATCGTCCAATTCTCCTGATCATTTTCGTCCGGCCAGGCTCTTTCGACCAGATGACCCCATTCCCAATTCCGATACTCGGGCGAGATCGCAAGTAGAATTTTCTGTGCCGTGCGGGGGTTATTCTGATCGAGGTTGGCGGCCGCGAGTCCGGTCTGCGAAATGTAGCGGGCGTACTCGGTTTCGCGTTGTGCCTTGCGGGCGGCGAATGCCTGCCAGGTGCTGACGCCAATCCCGATCACCAGCGCGGCCGCCACCGCTGTCGCCGCAATAAACACCAGTCTGTTGCGGCGAAAGGCCTTGCGCAGGCGATAGCCGGGACTGGGCGGACGGGCGACGATGGGTTCGTGGGCCAGATGGCGGTTGATGTCCATGACCAGGCTGTTGACGGTTTCATAGCGGCGTGTCCGGTCCTTCTCCAGACACTTCATCACGATCCAATCCAGGTCGGTGGGCAGCGGCGCGTGGGAAGTGGCAGGTGTGGATGAGGATCCCGACTGGGAGAGGACCTGACGGTGGCGCGTGCTGGGCCTGATCGGATCACACTCGCGGATGACCCTTCGCATCTCGTCCAGGCCAGATTGCAGCAACACCTTGGTGTCGAAGGGCGTACTGCCGGTGAGTAGTTCGTACAGAAGCACCCCCAGAGAGTAGATGTCTGAACGCGTGTCAATGTCCACGTTGCCCATGTCCGCCTGTTCCGGGCTCATGTATTCAGGTGTTCCGACCAACTGGCCCTGCTCGGTGAAAAGCGTACCGTCGGTCAAGGGCTGGCCCACGGCCTTGGCGATACCAAAGTCGATAATCTTGGGAATCGCTCGGTCACCCACCACGGAGACCAGGCAATTGGACGGCTTGATGTCGCGATGAATGATGCCCTTCTGGTGGGCATGTTGAATGGCGTGACAGGTCTTGATGAACAGGCCCAGCCGGGCGTGGGTGTCGAGGTCTTCCCGAACGCAGTACTCGGTGATGGGAATGCCCTGAACGGCCTCCATAACGAAATAGGGACGTCCACTCTCGGTGCTGCCCGCTTCGTAGACCTGGGCGATGTTGGGATGGCTCAATAGGGCCAAGGCCTGTCTCTCCGCCTCAAACCGCGCAATCACACGTGCAGAGTCCATCCCCGGTTTGATGACCTTCAGGGCCACTTGCCGCCGGATTGGATGCTTCTGTTCCGCTAAATACACGATCCCCATGCCCCCCTCACCCAGAACGCTCAGCAAATGATAGTCGCCAATCCAGCCCCCCGGCTGCTCGATAATGCTCGAGAGAGAAGGGCTCGCATGGGAGGACCGATCCGTCCGATTGGGCTCATCGGGCTCGAGACCCTCTATCGAGTCGCCCAACCCTGGGGCTTGCGCGGCATCCCCATCGGGCTTTGCATGCTCGGGGGGGCTGTCACCTCGCCCCAGCAATACTAGGCGATTCAGTTGCTCAGGAGATATACCGAATACCGACTCGTCATCCATAGCTCACCACCGAATGTCTGTTATGAATTTATAGACGCCCCGCTCGATCCGCATCGCCATGTGTTTCGCAGGGCATGGCCGTTAGACGGGTATTCCCCTCCCTATCCCTATATACAAGAAACTAGCCGCCATCTTGCACCAGGTTGGGAAGAAATCTACTAATCTCCTGCAATTCTTCCTCGGCTTCCCTGTCCGACATCACCAAATCACGGAGATGCTGCCGAATCAGCGTCTGAAAGCGCCTCTTAACGGTCAGGATCATATTGGAGGCCTTGGCCGTATCGGAGACGCCATACGTTCGGCAGACCGACTCGAGTGACGGTGCATCGTGACCCTCCATGATGGGACGCAGGGTGCGATCGCGGAAAATCTGCCAATGGAGCCCCCTGTCGGCCTGCTCATAGGCCGCTTTCAGTTCCGCCAAGACCTCCTCCAACAGCGTCGACACCCAGGCGTAGGTGAAGCTATCCTCGGGCGTGAGCGTGGTCACCGCCTGGGGCAGCTCGGACAATTCATCCATGCTCATCCCCACCAGTTTCGCCTTCGGAATGTGCCGCTTCGCAGCCTGTTGGTGGTGAACATTGATCAGGTAATGGTTCAATGCTGTCAGAAGAAAGGATCGAAAGCGTCCTTTCGTTCGATCGGCCTGGCCAATCAGATTTCGGCGCAGCACGACTTCCTGAAAGAATCCTTGGGTAAGGTCTTTCGCCTCCTCGTTGGGGTGTCCTCGTCGACGCACGTAACAGTAAACGGGTTTCCAGTACTTCTTGAGCAGTAACTCAATCAATGCGGTATTCTTATCGTCGTCACTGCCACCCACATCCTCGATAAGCGACCAGTGGGTCGTCAGAAATGCCTTTTCCACGCCACCCATGGTCGTGTCTTTGTCTTTATGCATGATACCTACCCCGAAAGGTCACTTGTCGATCTGGTCCGAATCACTCTTGAATGCGACTTCCCTTTCTGAAGCCGAATTGTATCGCATCTTCGCCCGCTCTTCACTCGTGAAATCCCCCACAGATTTCGTCTGTGCCGAAGCGGCCACGCAAAACGAATCCCCCATCTATAGGGGCAATTTCGGCATCGTCTTCGGTCGCTTCTCAATCACGAGTTCCTTGACGGTGACTAGTTCCCATCAGTATGGGTGTTACAGAGTACTAGCTATGCTTGTGGATTCGCTCAATCGGCGCGACCCAAAATCTAATGCCAACCTGCTTCTTCTAAATTTTGAGTTTACTTCTTGGCGAACGCTAAGTTCAGGGCACACCACCTATTACGCACTAACTCGGCCCTCCAAATGAAAAAATAAAGAAGAATCTCCATTCTGGATGCAAGGCGGACACGTTTTTCCTGCATTTACTCTACAGAGACATGCCTTTGAATTTACCAAGCAATGTTTCATCAATGTAAACTCCTCGTACAAGAGGAAAGAAAGGACGTCACAAAATGA
Organism: Planctomycetota bacterium; assembly: GCA_022563885.1. Classification (GTDB taxonomy): domain Bacteria; phylum Planctomycetota; class Phycisphaerae; order Sedimentisphaerales; family Anaerobacaceae; genus JAIPFM01. Next base: position 5,408 of record JADFMM010000123.1, read on the forward strand.
GATTATTGAATAGATTCAAAATGAGTAGGGTGTGGATGTTGGTTTTCTGTGTCGGTTTCGTGGGCCCATCACTGGGGCAACTACCCGAAGAAAATGGCATCTGGACAACGAAATCCCCCATGCAGCGTGCCAGGATAGTCCTGTCCAGCGGTGCCGTTAATGGAAAGATCTATGCCATCGGCGGTTCCCCACATCTTCCTGGTGTGAACTGGGTGGAAGAATACGACCCGGGGACGGACACCTGGACGCCGAAAGCGGGCATGCCCACGGCCAGGGCAACGGCGGCCAGCAGCGTGGTCAATGGCAAGATCTATGTCATCGGGGGCGTGACAAGATTCAATGGCGAAACACTTTCGACGGTGGAGCAATACGATCCTGCCACGGATACCTGGACAACCAAAGCCAATATGCCCACAGCCAGAACTGCTTTATCCAGCAGTGTGGTCGATGGGAAGATCTATGCCATCGGCGGCTCCCGAACTTTCAGGGGCACACCGCTTACGACGGTGGAACAATACGATCCAGCGACAGATACCTGGACGCCGAAGGCTGGCATGCCCACGGCCAGAGATTATGCCTCCGCCAGCGCGGTGAATGGAAAGATCTATATGATCGGCGGGGCGACGGTTGGAGGTGGATTTCCCCAGGGGGTCTCCACGGTGGAAGAATACGATCCGGCAACGAATACCTGGATGCCGAAGGCTGATATGCCAACCGCAAGAACATACTTTTCCACCAGCGTGGTGAATGGGAAAATATTCGCTATGGGAGGACTAGCAGCCAACAACCATCTTTCCGCGGTGGAAGAATACGATCCAGCGACAGATACCTGGACGCCGAAGGCTGGCATGCCGACCGCAAGATCCATGTTGACCACCAGCGTGGTGAATGGAAAGATCTATGCCATCGGTGGTTCGATAGGTGATGGAGCGAGCAATAAAGTTGCGACCGTGGAAGCATATGATCCATACCCGATTATCGTTGATTTCAACGGAGACTATGTGGTTGATATCGAGGATCTGGTTTTGTTGATTGAACATTGGGGGCAAGACGATCCGATGTATGACATTGCGCCTCCATTTGGTGACGGGGTGGTGGATGTCACAGATCTTGAGGTACTAATGAGTTTCTGGGGCCAAGAGATCGATGATCCCTATTGGCTCGCTCATTGGAAACTGGATGAGACCGAAGGTGATGTTGCTTATGACAGCGTTGGCGAATACGATGCCGTCGTGTTGGGGGATGCTGTGTGGCAGCAAGAGGGCGGTCAAGTCGGCGGGGCATTGCAGTTGGACGGGATCGATGATTACGTCAACGCGTCCTTTGTTTTGAATCCTGCCGATGGTGTTTTCAGTGTTTTTGCTTGGGTTAAAGGGGGCGTGCCGGGACAGGTGATCCTATCACAAGTTGATGGCGAGAATTGGCTCATGCTCGATGCCCAAGGCTCTTTGAAAACAACTCTAAAGGGTAGTCGCAGAGATCCCGATTTGACTTCGGAGGTCGTGATAAGCGACGACACCTGGCATCGTGTCGGTTTCACATGGGACGGCGTGAATAGAGTCCTCTACGTGGATGACAGCGAAGTTGCCAGGGACACGCAAGCCGGGCTGCGAGGATCGCAAGGAGACTTGACCATCGGTGCAGGCAACAGCCTTGATGCCGGCACTTTCTGGTCTGGGATGATTGATGACGTGCTGATCTATGACCGCGCAATAGAACCATAACCGACAAACCACTTTCACGCATCCATCACACGAGGGCCGGCGATACGAGGTATTGCCGGCCCTTGTTCGTGCATGTGAAGTAATCCTACAGTTTTATTGTGCGATTCCCTCCTCACCATGAATCCATGCCGATTCTTGCCAACCGACTATTCTTGGGGGATAATGGTTGTATCGTAAGTTTGACCTGAGCAATGGATTCTTGGTGGGCTGACCACTGATTACTGATTAGTGATCCCGGCCCGAGCACTTTCGATCTCGTGCTCGGTGGCCGCGCGCCAGAGTTTGATGGTGCTGTCGAAGCTCGAACTCGCCAAGGTGAGGCCGTCGGGCGAGAAGGCGACGTCCCAAATGGCTGATCCATGCCCTTCGAGTACGGCGACCTGTTCATGCAGCAGCAAGTTCCACAGTCTAACGGTGCCATCTCTACCACCGGAGGCCAGGGTCCTGCCGTCCGGAGAAAAAGCCAGAGAGTAAACATCTGAGGTGTGTCCCGTCAGCGTCACCATTTCGTGCGCTGTGTCCAGGTCCCCCAGATCCCATAGTATGATCGTGGTGTCGCTGCTGCCGGAGGCCAGGGTGGCACCGTCGGGTGAGAAGGCCACTGCATTGATTGGTTTGCTGTGACCGGACAATGTGGCTGCCCGCTCATCTCTCCGACCATCACGGAGGGCGGACGTGTGCCATAGCGTAACAGTCAGATCGCGATTGTGCGGAACTGCCAGTGTGTGACCGTCCGGAGAGAACGCCAGGGCTCCGACATGCGATCCATATCCTTCGATGCTGACGAGTTCTTTCCATGTTGCGACGTCCCAAAGTTTGAGCGTGCCACTGGAAGTACGCGTGGAAGTATGCGTGGCGAGTGTCCCGCCGTCAGGAGAGAACAGGACCTCAGCGACGGCGGCCATCCCATGGGAAAGCGTGCCTATGGATTTCTTTGCAGTCATGTCCCAAAGCTCAAGACCAATGCTGGACCCTACGGCAAGGATCTTGCCATCGGCTGACAGATCCACACACGAGGCCGAGTTATCGGTAGGATTTCCCAGGACGGGGCTGATATCACGGTTGGAGGTGATGTCCCACATTTTGACTGCCGGGACGTCCTTGAAGCTGGTAGAGATCAGATGTCGGCTGTCAGGGGAAAACACGATGCCATTGACGATCTGCTTGTGCCCGCGCAGAGTGTCCGAATCTGTTAGGCGAGCAAGCTCAAGGTCCCAGAGCTTGACTGCGCCATCGTTGTCGGCCGAGGCCAGGACCGTGCTGTCTGCGCAAAAGGCCACACAACGAACCTCTGATGTGTGCCCTTTGAGCCGGGCCGTCTCCTGCCGTTTGGCGGTATCCCAGAGCCGGATCGTGTTGTCCGCGCTGCCCGTGGCAAGGGTCGTGCCATCAGGTGAGATCGCCATAGAGAGGACCTGCCCGAGGCCAGGGATGGTTTCCAATCGCTTTCCGGTCGGGATGTCCCAGAACATCAGCGTTCCACCATTGCCCGCCGTCGCCAGGGTCCGGCGGTCAGGAAAGAACACTGCGCTATTGACGAAAGCCGTGTGCCCTTTAAGCGTCGCGATGCGCTGGCGTGTGGCAATATCCCACAGCGTCGTCTTTTGGATACCCGTGACAGCCAGCAAGCTGCCATCCGGAGAAAGGGCTACACTGAAGATTCTATTGTTACCCTCCTCCGCAAACGACACAGATTTCCCGGTGTTCACATCCCAGAGCACCACTTCCCCCGACCGGATGCCTGCCGCGACGGTCTTACCATCGTTGGAGAACGCCATAGAAACGACAGGCCCCGCTTGCTCGGTGAGTCTTCGGAGTTTTCGCTGACCGCGTACATCCCAAAGGATCATAGTCCGATCCGCAGCGCCCGTGGCGAGCATTGTCCCATCTCGCGAAAAGGCCAGCGTCCGAACGGTTCCCGTGTGACCTTCGAGTGTGGCCAGGGGATTGAGCGTGGAGGGGTTCCAGAGTTTGATCGTGTTGCCGCTTGCGCAGGCCAGGATCTCAGTCGTGGGAGAAAACGCCACGGCATTGACAGAGTCTGAGTGCGGAATAGTGGGCGTAGTGGGAACAACGTAACACAGTCGCCAGAGATAGGACCAGGCGAAAGCACGCAGATCCGTGGGACAATTCGTCAACAAACTCCGAGCCCGGTCTATGTCGGCTTCACGATATGCTGAATGGGCCAGCGCGACCTGGTTGACATAGAGCAGACCACGATAAGACTCTGTGGCCCTGACGGCCCGCACATACAAGACGATACTGATCAGCGTCGCCAGAACCAACACGACGGCTATCGAAGCAATGGCAAGGGCCGGGACGCGGTGCCGCGTAACAAATTTACCGGCCCGGTATGTCACCGACTCAGGTCCGGCGATCAGGGGCGCCCCCTGGAGGTAGTTCTCGATATCGTCGGCAAATTCTGCAGCCGAGCGGTATCGCCGGGTACGATCCTTGCGCAGCGCCTTGAGGGGTATCCACTCTAGCTCCCGGTGAAGCCGCCGGGTTAGCGATAGGACGTCAGTCTGCCGCTGTTGGGCCACGCTCTCGGCGTCCTTCCCCAGGCTGCTTAAACGGGTGCTGGGCGTCTCGGGGTCCTGCTCTCGGATGACCTGTCGAACGTGATCGATGCCGCCCTCGCGCAGGGTATCGGAGTCAAAGGGCAAAACGCCGGTCAAGAGCTGATACAGGACCACGCCGAGTGAGTAGATATCCGAACGCGTATCAATGTCCTCACCGCGCGCGTCTGCCTGTTCGGGGCTCATGTATTCGGGCGTGCCGATCAACTGGCCCTGCTCCGTCAAAAGCACAGTGTCGGACAAGGGCCGAGCCATGGCCTTGGCAATCCCGAAGTCAATAATCTTGGGCACTGCCTGATCGTCCACCCTGGCGACCAAAATGTTCGACGGCTTGATGTCACGGTGAATAATGCCCTTCTGATGAGCATGATGGACGGCCTGACAGACCTGCAGGAATAGCGTAAGTCGGTCCTCGATAGCGAGCTTGTGCCAGTCGCAATACTTGGTAATGGGCAGACCCTTGACGTATTCCATCACAAAATAAGGTCGACCGCTCTCAGTGGTGTCAGCGTCATGAACCCGCGCTATATTCGCATGGTCCAGCAGGGCCAGGGCCTGACGCTCGGCCTCGAAGCGCGCGACCACACGCTGGGAATCCATGCCCGGCTTGATCACTTTCAGGGCCACGCGACGCACGATTGGGTATTGCTGCTCGGCCAGGTACACGATCCCCATGCCGCCTTCCCCCAGGACACTGATCAACTTGTAGCGTCCGATCTGGCCGCCATGCTGATCGAGGATGGCATCCAGGGACGCAGTGGGAGTGGCTGCGTCTTCTTCCTCTGCTTGTCCCAGGGCATGGAGAACCAGCTTGTCCAGGCGGTCGGGGTAAGCACCAAGTATCGGGGTATCGTCTTTCATTTCGTTTGCCGGAGACGTTCACGGTCTCCGCCCGCCACATTGTTATGCCACGAAGGATGGGCAGGTTCACAGATATATTCGTGAGCAATGGCTATTCCGTGCTTTTTTTCTCAAAGAATTTAAAAATATCTCCAAGTTCGGCTGCTACGGCTTCGCCGGAGTTCACGGTCTGACGCACGTGCCTGTGCAGCACGCTCTTGAAAAGCCGCTTGACAGTCTTGAGCATGTTGGATGCTGTGGCTTCATCAACTATGTCGTACCGTGCGCAGATCTGACTCAGCGAAGAAGCCTCACGATCCTCCATGATCGGATCGAGCACCCGATCGCGGAACACGTACCAGTGCGTGTTCATGCCACGGTTGACATAGTTGCCTTTCACCTCGGAGAGGACCCGCTCCAGCAGCTCGGCCTTCCAGGCATTGTTGAAGCTCTGCTCGGCATCGAGTTTGCACGTCATCTCCGCCAGCACTGACGCGCCGTCAACGTCCAAGGGGACTAGTTTATCCTTGGGAATGCATTTTCGGGACGTCTCTCTTCTGTACTCGTCCACGACATACCGATTCAGCGCTTGCAGGAGGAGTGAGCGAAAACGCCCCTTTGAGCTGTGCGCACGTTCAACCAGGCGGCGATTGAGCACCACTTCATGCAGAAAGCCCTGGGTCAAGTCCTTGGCCTGATCATTCTTATAGCCCTTGCTGCGCAGATAGCAGTATACCGGCTTCCAATACATTTCCAGGAGCAGTCCGATTAACGCACGGTCCGGGTCCTGGCCTTGCTTGACGCCTTCAATCAAAGACCAGTGGGTGGTCAGAAACGTCCCTCTGTCTCCACCCATACTTGTCCGGTCATAGCCACTCAAAGCTTACCCTTTCAAAGGTACTACCAAGCCTGGACCATCGATTACGCTCAGTCAAGCCGACTCAATGCTATGATATTGATAAGATGCTGGCAAGGAACAAGTCGCGAATGGCAAAGCACTTACATGTCTTGCGTTTGGATTTCTTGAAGAAATCTCCGGAATTAGCGCACCGTCAGGATTTCTTTACGAACTGTAGGGTAGAAGCTTCTGGTAAACATGAGTTATTCCCATGTCTGTTGTATCCGTTAAAACCTCAAGACAAAGCAAAAGGAGAATCGAATTATGAGAAACACAACCGCCAACCATTGGCATAGAAGTGCCGTGTTGCTTGTTGAAGCTGTGTCTACGCCATCAATACGCACTATCTGGAGCTGACAGCAGAAGGGGCCGATCCCACTTTGGTTCAGTCCGAAGTGGTGGAGGTGTTCAAATAGGGCCAAGAATCGAATGCGATGGTAGACAAGAAGCCAAGAAAGAGAGAGCAAAAATGAGACAGATAGATTTTTCACGCGTGGGGCTGTTTTTGATTGGAATCGTCGGAGGCTTTGCACTCTCAGGGCAAGCTGCTGGCATTGACAAACTGGTCGAAGCTGATTCATTTGAACGCATTGCGACCGGTTTCAATTTCACGGAAGGACCGGTGTGGCATCCGGATGGCTACCTGCTGTGCAGCGACGTGCGCGCCAACACCATCTACCAGTGGATGCCCGATGGTACGGTGGAGGCTTTCCGTTCTCCAAGTGAGTATGCCAACGGGCTGACATTCGACCGGCAAGGAAGACTGATTACGTGCGAACACCGTACTAGACGGATCTCCCGCACAGAACCGGATGGAACGACTGTGACGCTGGCCGGTGAGTATGATGGGAGACACCTGAACAGCCCTAACGATACGGTGGTAAAATCAGACGGTAGCGTCTACTTCACTGATCCTCCCTGGGGATTATTGTCGGGCATGGGTGGACCGGCTGCACAGGAACTCCCGTTCCAGGGCCTCTACCGTTGGTCACCGGATGACGAGGCACTGGTGTTGTTGGCAGCCGACCTGAATCGTCCCAATGGTCTGGCCTTCTCTCCGGATGAGACGGTTCTGTACGTTGCGGAGACGACGTCCGGCACGATATATGCCTATGACGTACAGCCCAATGGTCTACTGGTAAATCGTCGGGGCTTCGCCCAGGTCTCCGGCCCAGACGGAATGACAATGGACATGAGGGGTAACCTTTACGTAGCAAGCGGATCAGGTGTACAGGTCTTCAATAGGCAAGGGACGTTCCTTGGTCGTATCGCTACGCCGGAGTCAGCACGAAACTGTACATTTGGTGGTGATGACCATAAGACACTGTTCATCACCGCGGGAAACTCGGTGTATCGTGTCCAATTAACTGTACCGGGTGCACGCCCCACTCCTGACTTCAACGGCGACGGCAAGATCGACACCGCGGACATAAGCATCATGGCTGACCATTGGAAGACAGACAGCCCGCGCTACGACATCGGCCCGGGACCTTTTGGAGATGGCATCGTAGATGGGGCTGATCTGGAGGTGCTGATGGGTTATTGGGGACAGGAACTCTATGATCCTTTTCTAATCGCACACTGGCTGCTGGACGAGACCACAGGCATGTTCACCGTGAACAGTGTCAGTGGCGATGATGGGATCGTGCTGGGCAATCCCGTGTGGCAACCTGAGAGCGGGCACGTAAAAGGTGCACTTGAGTTTGACGGGATCGATGACATGATCATTGCCAATTTTTCGCTGAATCCGGAAGAGGGTCCCTTCAGCGTCTTTGCCTGGATTAAAGGTGGCGCTCCGGGGCAAGTGATTCTCTCTCAGGAAAACGGCGTCAACTGGTTGCAGCTTGATGTCGACGGAACACTCATGACGGAGCTGGCTGAATCATTTCGCCAGATAGCCGGTGTTCCACTCTATTCAGTGACGGTAATCGCGGACGACAACTGGCATCGACTGGGCTTTGTCTGGGATGGTTCTCAACGGATTCTCTACGTGGACGATATTCCTGTGGCTCTGGACAGCCAGAGCGGCCTGGACAGTTCGACCGGCGGCCTGATCATCGGCGCGGGCCCGGGCGGACAGGCAGGCACCTTCTTCTCCGGCCTAATCGATGATGTGCGGATCTATGACCGGGTTGTGACACCGTAGGGCTTGGATGTTTATATTCAACGGGCTGTGGGCAATGCTCGCAGCCCGTTTCTTATACCCCGCCCTGTCGGCCACTCTCGCCACCTAGAATGGCGAGCCCAGGGCAGTATAGCGTGACCTCCTTCTTACCTCAGATATATCCGGATGCTGGCGTTTCCAGTTAATGTGGTCGCGACACTGAGAGCACCAGCCCCGTCAGTAGCCCTCACGTAGCCGCTGGTAGGCGATCTCCGGAAAAGGAGTGTGGTCGCCCGGGGACGTTCGTGCCTTACAGCGGAAGTGTGGGATCTTTTGGGACGCTATCAAGATCTTGGGTCAGCCTTGGGGTCGACCCTTAAGAACTTAAGTTCTGTGTTGTCAAAGCCTAAATCCCCTGGTATCGTCTGGCTATGGCTAGGCCGCTGCGTATCGTCTATGAGGGTGCCGTCTACCACGTTACCATTCGTGGCAACAATCGCTGCAAGGTCTTCAAGACTGACCGAGACGCGAGCGTTTTATCACCAAGCTTGCGGAGAGCTGGCGGCTTTACGGCGTTCGCCTGTATCTGTATTGCCTGATGACGAACCACATCCACTTGGTGGTGGAGACACCTCAGGGGAATGTGAGCCGTTTTATGCATCGACTGCAGACGGCCTACACGGTCTACTTCAACCGAAAGAATAACCACAGTGGTCACCTGTTCCAGGGACGGTTCGGATCGTCTCTTGTTGAAGAGGATCAGTACATTCTGAAACTGAGCCGCTACGTTCATCTAAATCCCGTTTTTTTGCGGGCCTACCGGAATAAGTCAGACCGTGAACGCGTGGACATCTTAAGAAAGTACCCATGGAGTAGCTACCGCAGCTATATTGGCAAATGCAAGCGCTTGGACTTTGGGGGGCACAGCTTAGAGTCGAGCCTTAAGAACGAAAGTCTCCTCGCACAATCTGCCCTAGCCGGCCGTCCAGGTCTCTCAGAACACTCTATAACTCTCGACTCGACTGCATCTGATCGTGCACTTCTTGAGTTGAAGAGATACCGCCACGCCGCTGCGAAGCCCCATCAGTGAGGCTGCCTCCCGTTGGGTAAGCCCACCATAGTGACATAACGCGTATGCAGCTACCGGGCGAGCCAAAGAATTCATCCCTCGCTTCTGGAGGGAGTCCGGTTCGACATTAAGTACGTCAAAGACATGCGCTAATATTGATTCAGCGGGCTCGAGCCGATCCTCCAGACGAAATCATCCGTGGCTTTCTCATCTCCTTTAGAGGGTACACGTGGTAGTAAAACAATGCTTCTAGCTGGCTTGGGCGAACGTAGCAACAGAGATGTTTTTCTTCTGCGCCATGTTGTTTCGGTGTAGTTTTATTCGCTCTAACTCATGGAGTGTCTCAGCAGTGAAGTAGCTTTCTTGGCAGTGTGGGCATGTTACTTCCGGAATGCTCTCTATTACTAGTAAGTTGGCTCCCTTACCGTAACTTCTTGTGATATGGCGGATACGCGCGCCTTTTTTTCCACAAACGTCGCAATTCATGAATGTTCACTCTCTATAGACTGTGATCAATACAAGTTTGCCTGTAGATGCAAGCTTACCCACAACAACAGCGGGGTCATCATTGGCAAGTGTTTTGCCCTTGACGAGATACTTCCATTCACCTGTATTGGTGTCTTTCTGTCTATCTTCGACTATCCCACCTAGGATAACACTTTCAACGTCAAAAACTGTTAGCCCGTCATCACTCATTTCCTCCTCGGCATGAATCGTCATTACATACTTTCGGGTTCGTACGCACTCCCGCATTTGCTTTAGAATACGATCAAACAAAGACGACTCCAGCCAACTGCCAACAGTTAACATATATTAGTATATAGGCCGTGTGGCATGCGGATCAAGAGAAAAGGTCGTTCCGGTGGAGGCAGAGTCCATTTCGGTTGAGCTGACGGGCCGCGTCCCGAGATGATCGCCGGATTGAAGCCAGATCACCTTCCTGCCACGGAGGGGGTGCAACCCTTATGCAAGCCCCCTCTATGCACACTCCTATGCACACTATGCACATTTTCACGCACGTTATAGGAGCGACAAGGTGTCTATCGATATCCGATCCCTAAGTGTACTGGATGGCAGGTTCCCGCCTTATGTATCATGATGTAGTCGAAATGAAATGCCTGGATGATTTCAAACTGAGCCTGACCTTTGATGACGGCAAGACGGGCGTTTTAGACTGCAAGCCCTTCATTGCAAAGGGGGGGGTATTTGCGAAGTTGATGGATCCCAACGTGTTTAGGAAGGCGAGCATCAATCGTGACCTTGGGATTGCCACCTGGGAAGACGAAGTCGATATCGCACCTGAAACGGTCTACAGCTTGGCCACGGGTTCGCCCCTGCCCGACTGGATGGAAAAGGGCTGAGTGGCTTAAAACGCGAGGTCCAGCGTCACTGGAAAGTGATCGGAGGCCGTTGTGAATGTCTTGCGATGTGGCTTTAACGCGTCGTCCTGGTATGGGTTCCAAACTCTGCCGGGATTCGTGTCCGCGGTGGGCAGGTTCGCCGACGCCAGGATGTGATCGATTAGCACGTTGACGTAGGTCTCGGTGATACGATCCTTGAAGCGGGCCGAAGCGGGTTCCCAGCCGTAGCGCTTGAACTCGGGACGACCGACGTAGTTCCGCAGCACCGCGTCCGGTCTGAATAGGTCCCCCATGATCGTTTCCACGGCGCTTCGGCCGTAGCGCATCTCATAGATGTCCATGCCGGGACCGTCGTTGACGTCGCCCATCACGGCGAACTGTTGCCCGTCGTCAAGCCAGTCTTCTACGCGGCGGCGGATCCACTCGCATTCTGCATACAGCTTGAGCCGATTGCGCCGCGACACGCGTTCAAGTTGAACCTGGTCCACACTGCTGAAGATACCCTTCGACTTGGTGTGGACGCCGATCACGTAGAAGGTGCCGCCGCCGGTCAAATCGACCTTGGCCTCCAGTGGGGGGCGGTAGTGGCGATAGACCTCCTTGATATCATCGTCGTCCGTGTCACAAAAGAACTGACCGTCAAACCTGGGATTCGATTGACTGTCGGTCCCGCCCGGCGCATGCGTGACCGTCATTTTGTTGGGGTCGTACAGAATGGCGATCTCCTGCCGGCCGCGGGAGGGAAAGCCGATCATGGCCTTGTTCGTGAACAGGCCGGCGGACCCCGCGAAGACTTCCAGCTTTGTCACCGTGTCTTGCAAACCGGTCGTTGTGGTCGTGTTCGGTGCTTCGATAATGGTAATCAAGTCGGCACCAATCAATTCGAGGACCGCCTGAACCGCGTCGAATTTGGCCTGGGAGGCCGCAGATGTCTTTGGCGAGTTGTCCTCATTGAAGTGATCGTCGAACCATTCGATATTGTAGCTGGCAATGCGAATCGTCATGGCGTTGCTCCTTTCATTCTCCGCGACAATGGGCTCCAGTCCTAGTGTGGGCTCTACCCACCATATCGATGTTGACCGGGCTAGGGCAACTATGGGTGGGTAGAGCCCATACTACCCCGCCGGACAATCCTTATCACTTTCACAGATCCTTCAACACCGCGATTTCTCTCCTGTTGAGTCGAAATCGTAGCGGAAAAGGGCTGATCAGGCAAGGTGGGGATTTCGTCAGTTTTTTTTGTTTTTCCCATTGACTCTCCCCTTACTGGAGGGCCTATAAGAGGATTTAACGTGGCTACGTTGTAATGCAATTGCACTCGTACTCGTAATCGCAATCGTAATCAAAGGCCGAAAAAGCCGAGTACGAGCACGAGTACGATTTTAGGTGCGAACCTGAGTAGATAGGCTGGAAGCAGAGTATGTATGTTTAGCATAGGTGAATTCTCTAAAATCACCGGCATGCCGGTGAAGACGATTCGATTTGGTTGCAATCCGCGATTCGCGCTTTACCTATTTTAACATAACCTTATTTTTGGCCTGAAACGCGAACAATTATCTGGCATGAAAAGTGTCACCGCATAGAAAAAGGACTCCTGAACGCAAACATTC
>JADFMM010000374.1 GCA_022563885.1 Planctomycetota bacterium
ATTTCAGGTTTCGATTACGATCACGACAACGATTAGCGCGGGTGCTCAGCTCACCGCAACGTCTTACCGAAAGGCCATCTCCGGCAGGAAAAACTGCCCAGGATGGCGTAGGTCAAAGGGAAAGTAGGGCTCGCTGCCGTCGGCCGATTCCGAGACCTCCATCACGCGTGTCTCGTGGGGCCGGTAGCTGCCGACATGGCCGTCCGTGTAGCCGGCGTGTAAGCGCATGTTGAGTTCGGGAGGAATACCCGTCCCGGCGGCACTGTCCGGGTAGGACCAGTAGCTTGACTGCAGGCCGTTGACGTCGACGATCTCCGCGCGCGGCGCCTTTTCACAACTGCCGTAGCGCGTCCTGTTGCCCTCGCCATCGTAGCCGAAGTAATCGCTTACCAGCAAATCGCTTTGACCCGGTCCGCCGTAGAGGGTCGTGGGTCCTCGGAAGGGAGCGTCGGAGCCCTCAAGGTGTCCTATGTAGTTCCAGTAGAGGCAGTAGGAGCCGAACATGGGATCGGTTGCACGGGGCGTGTCGGGGTCGTCCCAAAGGTCACCCGCCTCCCAGGCCTCCTGCCAGTTGCTGTTGGGATAGGGCGCGCTCGGACAGTATAGCCGTTTTGGGTCATGGACGTAGCCGTCCAGGTAACTCGCAACCGAGCTGTGTTTCATGGTCAGGCGAGGCTGGGTGGTGCAGATCTTTCTGGGGTCCTGCCAGCGCCAAGATCCGTCCGGCCGACCACATAGGGCGACAGATGGTGGATACTGTTGATCGTTCTCCGCGGCGAAGAGGGTAACGGTGGTGACGATCTCTCGTTGATTGCGGATATTGATCAGTCCCTTGGCATAGGCGCGTACCTTGGCCAAAGCGGGCACCAGAATGCTAATCAACAGCATGGTGATGCTCAGCACGGTCAGGACTTCGACCAGGCTATGTCCGTTCCGGCATTTCAAGGCCGTCGCCTCTGTCCATTGAATCTAAGCTCAGGGTCTGCGCCGGTCGCAGGCTACCCCAAGCGTCTGAGTTTTATCGCCTCCTTCTACCGGGAGGCGGCGGGGGTGCCAGGCTGGCCTGATAGGTGCCGCCATAGACGCCCATGTTGATCCTGCCGTTTGCGCCATACTTACCATCGGGATCCGAGGGTACGGTGACCAGTTCCTCCCCGAGTCCCGACTCAGGATCGCCGCCGTCGATCCCGGGGCTGGTGACGGCATCGAAGACCCATCGCAGGCCGTGATCCAGATCATCGGACCAGCGCCAGCCCTCGCTCTTGAGGTGATAGTCTCCAACGCTGACGATCCTCCTACCTCGCCACTCGCCAAGGCGGACAAAATGAGGCTCCTCGCTTGATGTGTTCAATTGGCTAATACTGTGAGAAGAGCCTATAAGGACGAAGGTTTCATCATCGCTTCTAAGAGAATTGCTTTCCTTGCTATCTATGTCGCTGTAGGACGCCCTAAACTCGGCGCCTTCCATCAGATAGATCAAGGGATCTCGGTTATGATAGAGAATGCAGTTTTCGAAGGAGGCGGTGTGGACCTTGATCCCCGAGAGATTGTTGGCAATGGTACAGTTGCGAAAGGTGGCACTGCATTGGTAAACGACCGGTAACACGCCACAGACACCGGAGGTTGTGTTGTCCGCGATCAGGCAGTTCTGGACCAAGCCGTCGAACTCCATCAATACGACCCCGTCGCAGGGTGCGTTGCCGACGATGAAACAGTGGCTCAGGGTGGCCTGCGTGTGGTTGCCGTAGACCGCGCCGTACTCCGGATGCTCGATGCGAAAACCCGTGAGCACGCAGTTAGCGTCTTGCCCTCCGGTGAAGACGATGGCGCCGGCCAGAATGGTCTGATTTGCGACCAAGGGATCGGAAGGCGCCTGGCTCCGGATGATGACGTTCTTGTCGATGGTGAACAGCAGCTCGCTCCCGTCACCTCTTCTCCTTGAACGGCCCCCTTGCGTGGACGCATGGGTGGTGTAGATTCCCGGAGCGACCTCGATCGTCTGGCCCTCTAAGGCAGCGTCGAGTGCCCGCTGGATATTTGGGAAAGGGCAATCCCGCGTCCCACCGCCTGCTCCCTCGAATCGTACACACATCCCGCCGAGGACTGAGAGCGAGGGATCGATGTTGCTGTCAACATAGATGATCCCCTGGAACTCATAGGCCCCAATGTCCACGCGTCCGTTCACAATTCGAGGATCGCCGCCCAGGTCTAGCCTGGGGAGGTTGGGCTCCGCATCGTTCATGCCCGTGTCGATGCAGGGCGATCCCGGTAGCAGCCGAAAGTCGTCGTCGCGGGTCCCGAGGATATTGTCGGGGCCGTCGGCATTCACAAAGAGGGGGTCTGGCTGTTGTCTGTCTGGGAGCGTCGACCCAGTCTCAGTGTTGTATCGCCAGGACTCGATGAGGCTATTTGCCACGTGAAACGTCCCTTCGTCACCATCGTGATCGAGCTGATAGTAGGGGCCTGGTGGGGGAACCAGACCCCCGCTATATTCGTTCGTGTTCCCCCAGAGGATCGAGTTGGTAATCCACAACTCCCCAAAGCGGCTCAGGATGGCGGGGCCCGACAAGAACCAAGATACCCCATTTCCTACAATCGTGCAGTTCAACACTTTCAGAATCCCTAGGCTGGAATGGATGGCCCCTCCCCCATTTCCAGAAAAGAGGCAATTCACCAATTGAACTTCCCCGCCCGTATTGTCTAACGCTTTGTTGCGGTTGGAAGGGCGGATTTGAGTGTTGCCCAGGAATCTGCAATGTGTCGCAGTCGCCCGGGCATACAAAATCCTCATCGCACTTGCACGGGCCATGCCCCCGTTGTCGTAAAAGTTGCAGTAACTCAAGAACAATTCTGAATCCTCCGACCAACAGAGAATCCCACCGCCGCCTCCACCGCTGTAATTATGAACGAAGTCGCAACGTTCTACAAAGGCTGAGTTATCATGGCGCATTGTTAAGGCTGCCCCGCCGGCCAGAGAGGCATTGTCTCTGAGCGTGCAGTTGACCAGTGTGATGTCACTCTGAGGGGCCAGGCGGAGTCCTCCGGCGAACTCGTGGGGCCCGCCTGACAGGGATATCGATGTCACGTTTGGATCCTGCCAGGGCAGATAGGCGCGATCGCCCGTAAAAGCATGACCGTCCGCAATCGTCACACCGTCAACCACGGTGTTGGCGTCAGTACCATCAGCGACCATGACGTTAAAAACGTTATCTGTTCGATTTGTCCAATCGGGTCCGTCGTCGCCGTTGAGGTCTCCACTTAGAATCGTGGCAAACAGATTTGGGTCCCACTGATCGGGATCATCTGCACCCAGGCCGGCATATCCACCCTGGAGGGTGACCCCGCTCACCAAGGTGAAGGTAGCGTTGGGATCGCCGTTGGGGTCATCCGGCCTGTAGATCCCCTGGGCAATGAGAATCGTATCGCCATAGAGGGCCGTGGCCAGAGCGTCCTGAAGGTCGGTGAACGCGTGGGACCAGGAGGACCCAACACTACCCTCGGTTGCCCGCTGGTCCACGTAGAGGGTGTCGGCCCCAAGGCCGGCGCCGCTTGAGAACAACAGGCAGATAGCCCCCACAATGATTGGTTTTTTTGTCCGTCTCATCGCTCTGTCCTTTCAAGATAGATAGGTATAAAGACAGCGTCACAGACGCGCACTCGTGACGCATAATCGCCATGTCGGTTCTGCAAAATGCAGATCGAGACACTGAGCGTGCATGCACGTCAGCACTGAACAGATTTCGCACAGAACGACTTTTGAAAGGCGGCCGCCGTCCGGGTTCTGACATGTTACAGAATTCTAAATCAGACAATCCTGTCCATGGGAACGCCTATGGAACTTCGGCCAGAGGGAGGAACCATTATGAAATGAGACGAATATGATAGCGATTCACGGTTATGAAGGTCTGAATCCCTGGCCTCGTTCATATTCAGTTGTATACGGTATGATACTGGGTTGGCCTCTTAGGAGTCAAGGGCTTTTCGGCACTTCTTCTTGTTTTTCTTGCCCTCAAATTGTTGGAAGTCGCTCCGATAGGCTCGAACCACACGGGGGGCGGGCCAGCGACCGCTGAAAAAGGATTCATCGACGACATCGTAGTTCGGTATGACCTGCCGGCCCTGCGGCCCCTGATCCATGACGAGTAGACCCCGCGGGTCGCGACGCACAGGCCCTGCGCCGCCGGACCGACCTTCGATCCGGTCGAGAAAGGCCGATAGGGCCGCGCCGTCGGTCGGCAGAGTCATCGGACAGCAACAGGGCTCCACCGAAGGTCGATGCGGCGGCTACCGTGGCCACCGTAAGCACGGCCACCCTGTTGCCGAGGGCAACGACGAGTCCGGGGAGCAGGCCCGCCTCCACGGTCGCCGTCGAAATCTTGACTTGGACCAGAGAGGCCTCCGAGGTGGACGTCATCTTGCCGAATATGACCAGTGCGCCCAGTAGGGAACTCTTCCCGTATCCCCCCTTGGCCAGGCGTTTTCCCAAGACCTTCTTCGCCTGGATGAAGAGTGCCCGGGGTGTCACTCGATCCGAAGTGAGTGCCTAAGATAACCGGGCTTGGTTCACAATCGCTTTCGCATAGGGACCACCTTCGTTGTCGTAATCAGCGAAGCGGTTGTCGTAATCGAGAACCCTATCCGTCAATTCCAGGTTTCGATTACGATTACGATCACGACAACGATTGGCGGGGGTGCTCAGCACGCCGCGACCTCTTATCGAAACGCCCTCTCCGGCAGGAAAAACTGCCCAGGATGGCGTAGG
>JADFMM010000124.1 GCA_022563885.1 Planctomycetota bacterium
CCTTGATCCTCCCTTGATCCTCCCTTGATCCTCCTGCTAGGAATATCGAATATCGATTAACGAATAATGATTTTTGAAGGAAAATCAAGAACGGTTTGATTGGGCTTGCCGTTCCTTCGACATTCGTTAATCGGTGTTCGGTGTTCGATATTCAAAAAAAGGCTAGCGTAACTTCCGCGACTCATTTCTGTTCTTTGGATGGCGCTGAGGGCATTGGGAGCCTACCGTTGCTGCGCAAGTTCCAGGAATTCCGCGAGGCGATTGATGTTCCTGATGAACACGGCACTACTAATGCGATCCATCTCGGCATACTCGCCATTCCATCTCTTGCCGGCTTCGGCGTGTTTGAAACGGTCTTTTCGGGTAATCCAGCTGCCCTGTGCATCCTGCGCTTCGATAATGTCTCTGACAGCGGGCGCCAGGCGGCGCAGGGATGTTTGAATGCTCTGCGGTGAGCGCGCTTTCTCAGTTTCAGGTTTCTTTCTTTCACCCGACCGAATCGTTCGAAACCTGTCTTTGGCCTCTTGAATGCTCGCAGACAGGTCGTTTTCATAGCCATAGCCCAGGCGGCGCTCGATGTGTAGGTCCTGGGTCGAAGGGACACGAATCCGGTCTCGATCGTAGTAAAGGGGATCGCCTGTCCCCATTTCAACGAAACGAGCCCAGAGCCCATTGGGTAGACGAATCTCATCGAGCCAGCGCAGGGTATCGGGAATGGGTTTGAGGTACAGGCCTTGGCCGTTGAACTCATATAGGTCCATAAGTGTGAGCAAGTTGTTTACCGTGACATGCGGGCAGACCGCGGGTGGTTCATAGTCACGCGCCCAAGCCGGCTGCAGGAATTCGTTGTACTGCTGGGCCCAGCCCGGTTGGGGCGGAGGTAAGTGAGAAATCATCAGGAAGCGGCCGACCTTTGCCAGGCACCTGCGATGCTCCGGTTTGTCGTAATGCTCCACTGCCTCGATCATGACCTGGATGCACCTGTTGATCCCCTGGTCATTGAACGTGGCATAGTCGTGGTAGTCTCCCCGCGCTGGAAACATGTGGGGCCACCCACCGTTGTCCAATTGGGACGCGAGCATGAGGCTCAGGGCCTTATCAATGGCTTGGCTCAGGGGCTCAAGCGTGACGACCTGGTCCAGGGCCATCAGAAACCGAATGGCACTCTGCGTCTGATCGTCATCGAAGCTGACACGATTGGCCTTCGGCCTCCCGAAGCGAATCGTATGTCCCCATCCGCCCAGGTCGTTCTGGCCTTCGACCAGGGCCATGGCCGCGTCCTGTGCCGCTTGAAGATGATCACTGTTTTGGGTCACATGATAGGCGCGCAGGAACGCCATGCCGACCGCCGGTGTTCCGGGAGGCTGCACTTCGATGGTGTCCGCGTCGACCTTGCCTTCACCCCAGCGTTGCGCCAAGTCCGGGGTGACATAGTAGACATATCCGCCATGGGAGTTGATAGAATGGAAGTAGCGGACACCGCGATCCAGTGAGTCTCGGGCAGTGTTGGCCAGGTCACCGAATTGTCCCACTGCGACTAGAGATTGCGTTGTCAAAAAAAGGAGGGTCAAGCCAAGAGACTGCGACAGGCGGGGAGCATTGCGTTTTGCAAACATCGTCGTAAACTCCAGATCTCAAATAGTAATCCTTCAGGACATGCCTGATCGAACTCTCATTATGAATAAATATTGCGCGAATTCAACAGTCATCGATGTGCGCGGACGACTGAATCGGGTTTTATCTTGATGCGGGTCGCAGAACAGGATATATTTGTGATTATGTGTTGTGCATAACGCTAGAGAGATACGTACTTTGCGAAATTGGTGCCATGACGCAAGAGGAAATAACTGATTACATAGAAGAAATGGTGCGACGGATTGTCTCGAAGTGCAATCCGGAGAAGGTAATACTTTTTGGTTCACATGCCCGGGGAGACGCAGTTGAAGATAGCGACGTGGATCTTCTCGTGGTGCTCCCGGTAACGGGGTCAAAACGCGCTGTCCGGGTCCAGATGAGATGTCTCTTGAATGATATACCGATGTCCAAGGACATCGTCGTCAGCACCCCGGAAGAGTTTCAGTGGCGTCAAAACTACATAGGGACGATTGAACATCCTGCGGTGAGGGAAGGGAAAACACTCTATGCCCAAGGATGAGGCGTTGCATCGGATTGTCAGCGAGTGGGTGCGTAAAGCGGAGAACGACTTGATCTCGGCGATAACACCTCCTAACACTGCGAGACAATCAGCCCACAGACAGTATCTGTTTCCATGCCCAACAGTGCGCGGAAAAGTATCTGAAAGCACTACTGACCTTTCAATGTGTTGATTTCACCAAAACACATGATATTGCCCGGTTGATAGGTTTGATTCCCGAAGGGATTGCGATCGACCTGTCCGACGAGAAACAAGCTCTTTTGACGGACTATGCCACTACCGGGAGGTATCCCGGTGCTTACGAGACTATTGATCCGGATGAAGCCCATGAGGCTGTTCATGATGCCGACGGGGTACGAAAAGCCGTGCGAGGTGTACTTCCCCCTGAATCCCTTAAGCCGTATTGAGGGAGGCCCCTGTGTGGCTCTCTCACCAAAGCTATCACCGGTTCCAGATGTGGGAGTCCTGGAGGAGTTCCCTATAGTGTTGCTCTAATTCTCGCTTCATGCCCGCAAACCTCTGCGGAAACACCCCGGAGACCTCCACTGCTTCCGATAGGTCCGCAAGGTGGTAGAGTTCAAAGTCCGCGAGTGTGGCCTCCGCTACGGTGGGCCAATTGCCCGCATGGACGTTGGTGAGTTTGGGGAGGGGCTGCCCCTGGTGCTGCAGCGCGGCCAGGATCTTCCAGTCTCCCGAACGCAGGGCCACCCTCCTTTCATTGATCGCGTTGTAGTAGCACCAGAGCAGGGGCTTGCTGCGGACGAAGCCCTGCCCCTTTAGAAGACCGGAGATGTCTGTGCCATCCAAGGTCCGCTTCGGCAGAGGGCACCCTGAGAGGGCACAGAAGGTGGGCAGAAAATCCAGAGAGGAAACGGTTCGATCGGAAACCAGCCCCTGCTTGATGACCGCAGGCCAATGGATGATGCCGGGGACACGGAAGCCTGCTTCCGTGGTCCACAGCTTCATGCCCTTCAAGACCCCCGGCGAGCCATAGGAGCGGTTGGCGGAGCGGTAGCGATTGAGTGTCTCGGGGCCATTGTCGGAGGTGAAGATCAGCAGGGTGTTCGAACTCAATCCCTTGCCCGCGAGATACGCCGTCAAGCGCCCTACGGCGCGGTCTACGTTTTCGACGTTGGCACAGTACTGGGCTTCGTCTTCATTGCGGGTCTTGGGTCTGTACTTCTCGACCAAGTCGGGCGGCGAGGCCACGGGCTCATGGGGCTCGTGGAAGCAGACCTGCAGATAGAAGGGGCGCTGTGCTTCAGCCCGGCCCAGCCATTGGATGGCTTCCTCGACAATCAGCCCGGCACTAAAGCCGGTCAAGGGCCCCACGGGCTCCCCATTCCTCACGAAGTTTCGCGGGTTTTCGTGACTGGGGCCCGCATTGTTCTGCGTCGCAAACCAGTGATCGAAGCCGGCGCTATCCGGTTGGGGTTGCGCGGCGCTGTTGAACCGGCTGTTGCAGTGCCATTTGCCCACCAGGCAGGTTTGGTATCCTGACTCGCGGAGAACCATGGGAATGGTGACTTCTCCCGCCTGCAGGTGCACCTCATCACGTAGGTTCGGTCGCTGTTGGTTGGCGGGGGGGATCCAATCATAGACCCCCGCTCGATTGGGACTGCGGCCGGTCAATAGACCCACACGGGAAGGCGAGCACACCGGTGCGGCGGAATAGCATGAGGTCAAACGGATTCCCTGGTCGGCCAGTCGATCCAGGTTAGGGGTCTCAATGATTGGATGGCCGTAGCAGGATAGATCCCCATACCCCAGGTCGTCGCACAACAAAACGACTATATTGGGTCTTTCCTCCGGCGCCTGCGTTTGACTGTGGACTGCTACGCTCGGCATGAAGATGCACGAGAGGACAAGAAACAGATTTAGGTTTTTCATGGCATCTCAGTTCTCGAATCGACAAACGCTCCAGGGCTCATAAGAACTTTCAGTATGGAAGAATAGCCCGTGGGTAGCAATCCAAAAGTACCGAGAATCCCTCGGAGCAAGAAGCGAGAGCCTGCGCCTCGCCCTCGTGCCCTCTGCCTTTTGAATTTGGTGAATTTTCCTTTGTCACCGAGGACCAGCCAGGTAGAATGGCTTCCATAATACATGCGGACGTGCTGCGGAGGGCGACGCAAAGGCGGCGCTGAAAAGAGGACCCACTACAGCGAGATGGCGAACGCCACCGATTGAACTTACAAGACGGCCCCTGCGGTGCTTTCTCGGAAATGGTACTTCCCCCTTCGCACACAGGGGCCGTTTTCACCCTAAGCCGATCCTAAGAGGCTAAATGGCATTCTACCGACCCAAACGCCCCTTCGCGTCCTTTGGTTCCGTAAACTTGTGAGGGGAAATACAACAGATCCTGCTTCATTCGGGGTTGCTTTTCTTCTGCCGGATACCCATGACAATCGCGGAGACCCACACCAAGGCGAACACAGCGGCCAGCCCCAGGGCCAACGGCCTTTGGGGATCGAGAAATCCTGCCAACGAACCGTCGGAGCCTGTGATGGTTTGAATGAACCTCTCTTCGAGCGGTGGCCCGAGGATCAGCCCGAGCACGACCGGGGCCAGCGGGATTTTCCGCCGCTCCAAGACGAAGCCCAAAAGGCCCATGACCAGCATGGTGCCGATGTCAAAATAGCTGCTGTTCAAGGCATAGGAGCCCAGCACGCAGAAGAGCAAGATAATCGGCAGGAGCACGCGTCGCGGGATGCGAACAATGAACCCTCCGGCTTTGATGGCCAGAAATCCGATGGGTATCAGAACCAGGTTGGCAAGAATAAAGATCAGGTAAATGCTGTACACCAGGGGCGCCTGTTTCTCGAAGATCTCGGGTCCGGGCGTAATGTTCTTCATGAGCAACACACCGATGACAATCGCGGTCACCGAGTCACCCGGTATGCCGAAAACCAGCGCGGGAATCCAAGCCCCGGCCAACGCGGCGGAGTTGGCCGTGGTGGCATCGGCAATGCCCTCTATCGAGCCTTTGCCGTAGGCTTCAGGCTTGTTGCTGAAGCGTTTGGAGACGGCAAGAGAGACCCAGGCGGCAATATCGGCGCCGGCCCCCGGCAGCATGCCAATGAGTACTCCTATGCCTCCGGAGCGCAGGGCGTGCCATTTGCGCGTCAAGAGCAACTCAGAACCCGACCCTAGCACCGACTTGATCGGTTGGTAAACGAAGCGCTGCATGCGTCCGACGTCCAATGAATTTTGATTCTCTCCGCCCACTCTATCTTCGGTGGAATCCGTGTGATCCTGTTGAAGGTCGATGAGGTTTTTCAGGACTTCCGAAACGCCGAACAAGCCGATCATCGCCGGGATAAAGCCGATGCCGTCGAACAACTCGGGCTGGCCAAAGGTAAAGCGTGCCTGGGAATGGACCGCACTCAACCCCACCGTCGAGAGCAATAGGCCGATGGTCAGTGACAGCAATGCTCGCAGTTTTGGACCGCTGGACACCACCACGGCAGAGCTGAGACCCAATAGATACAACCAAAAATACTCTACAGCGCTGAATAAAGTCGCGATCTTAGCCAATTGATGGCCTAAGCCCATCAGGACCAGGGCCCCGAATAAACCACCCGCCACACTGCACACCAGGGCCACGCCCAGCGCGGTGTCTGATTTTCCAAGATTGGTGAGGGCTTTGGCATCATCGGCATAGGCTGCCGATGCCGGCGTTCCCGGAATACGCAGGAGGGTCGTTGGAATATCGCCGGCAAAGATCGCGCACGCCACCATGGTGACAATCGCGGCCAGTGCCACCTCAGGCTCCAACCAATAGGTGATGGGCACCAGTAGCGCTACGGCCATGGTGGCCGTTAAACCGGGAATCGATCCGATGAAGACGCCAAACGTCGCGGACAAAAACACCGCAACCCATACCATGGGGTTGGCGAAGACAAGTTCGAATGCTTCGAGTACTTGCTCCATGTCACCAACTTAACCAGCCGCGCGGAAGGGGGACACGTAAACCGACGGCGAAGATTTGATATAACAGGGGCACCAACGCTAAAGATACCGGTAAGGCCACGATCCACCTGACACGCAGGCGCCAAAACAGGAGAAACAAGAGCACGGCCGCGGTAACGATGAACCCCACGAACTCAGCAAGGACGAGGTACAGCACGATGCACCCCACGGCAATGGCCAAATCCAGCATGCCGCTCGCTGTAATCGTTTGCGCGTCCTCGGAGACTCGAAACCTGTCGATGCCCAGACACCCCAGAAAACACAGCGCCAGCAGGCCCAATAGCAGTTTTGGGAAAAACATGGCGCCGTACTTTCGTGTCACGCCGGAAAACACCTCGCTGGCCATGATCTGGCCAAATGTTTCATCTGCCTTCGCCAAGAAACGTCTGAATTCCTCGGAGGGCATCGCCGCCGCGTCGGCCCCCATGTTTGCCACAAACTCCAAATAGGCGTCACTGGTGACGGCACGTCTGGCAGCCGCGGCAAGGATCTCGTACCGATCTTGGGGCACACCCAGCGGCAGAGCCAGACCCCGATACCCCAAGACTTGCCAATCGACGCCCAATTCCTTGAAGGTCGGGACATCGGAGAAGGCGGGCACGCGTTCCTCGGCCATGACGCCGAGGCAACGCACCTTGTCTGCGAGTAGTACGCGGGCTTCGGGAAGACTGCAGCACACCATGTCCACTCCTCCGGCCAAGAGTTCCACAAGCGAGGGCTTCGAACCACCCATGGGGATCCAGATTGTGTCAGATGGATTCAAGCCCACATTCGTGAGCCACCCTGCCAGAGCCACGTGCCAGATGGCGCCGAATGCCGTCCCTGAGGCCTTAAGCTTGCCGGGATTCTGTCGGATGGCTTCCTGGAGTTCACCCAAGGAAGTCCACTGACTGTCGGTACGCACAAACAGCGCCGCGGCGTCTTGGTTTAGCATGATGACCGGCTTAAAGTCCTTGTAGGAGATATTCGTCAGACTTCGCCAATGGAGCATACTTAGCTCGACCGTCACCATCGTCATGGTGTAGCCGTCCGGTCTGGCGGTGGCCCCACGGGTGTGTCCGGTGACACCGCTGCCGCCAGTGGCATTGACGACATTAACCGGAACCCCTAAGTCCTGCTCGAGCAGAAAAGCAATGTGCCGCGAAATGCTATCCGTACCCCCACCCGGGGACCATGGACAGATCAATAGGATCGGACGGTTTGGGAAGGAGTCCTGGCGATCGCAGCCGGACAGCACTGCTAGCAGTAGGCATAGAGCGATTACGCCTTTATTGCGCATACTAGGCATTGCTCCTACGCATGCGACTGAACGCGCTTAAGAGCGCCTTGCTCGCTTCGCAGAGAATACCGACATCCACGGAGTAGGACATATAGCGCAGGCCCTGCCCGATCCACATCTCCGTCTGAGCCACCGTCTCGGTAAAATTTCCCACGAGTATATTCTTGCCGAGACAGACCTCCACGATCTCTTTCATCTTTTCGATCACCAGCGGATGTTCCACCTCGCCGGGGACACCCAGTGACTGTGACAGATCGTAGGGGCCGACGAAGACGATGTCGATACCAGCCACCGCCAGGATCTCGTCCAGACGGTCAATCGCGGCCTGTCCCTCGATCTGGATGATCAGGAGGGTCTCATTGGCCTGACGAAAATAGTCGGCCTTGTCCATGGACGAGTAGCCGGCCGCTCTGACATAGCGACAGACGCCCCGCATGCCGAGCGGGGCAAACTTTGCGTGTTCGACCGCGGCTCTGACATCCTCTGCGCAGGATATCTTCGGCACCTGCACGCCCGCGGCGCCCACGTCCAGCGCCTTGCCGATCATCTCGTAGTCGCCGGAAGGCACTCTTACCATCGGCGCCATCCCGCAAATCTGCGCCGCGCGGATCAAGCCCTGCAGGGTCTCGATGCTGTTGGGTCCGTGTTCCAAATCGAGGATGATGAAATCGAAGCCCGCGTGGCCGAGCGTTTCGACAATCGCCGGATCGCTGCTCTTCGAAAAAGGCCCAAACACCGGTCCCTCAGCGATGCGGCGGCGAAAACGGCGAACCAGATCTGTCGTATCCATCGCCAATGTTTTCTCTCTTCTAACCAGTTCCTTAGCGCTGCGCTGACTTCAGGGTACCTCAAGAATAGCACGGTGGCAGAATAACAGGTCTCCCAGCGGAAATCAAACATCCTGCCTGTTTCCGCATGCCGAAAAAGAGTTTCACTTTTCGCATGATCATTCCACCATTCTGTGTTGGTTAGCATGCCATCAAGCTCTTCGCTTGAATCCGTGCATCCCCGGTGGTATACTCGCGCCTGTATCTTGAAGTCAAATTCTCCATCAGCTATGGGTCGTGCTTGCTGTTAGGGATCTGTCCCTAAGACCCTTTAATTTGAAACTGAGAAGATGTGTGATCTTATGATCTAAGGCGGACTCTTCTTCATCCGAACCTTCCCAGGAAACTCATGAATCGAACCACCTCTCTTTTGATTATCGCCTTAGTGTCGATGGCAATTGCACCCTGTGACGCTCGAGAGAAAGTCGAGCCTGTTCGAGGCCTCCATAGCTACACGCCACGGGTTCATGCGCTGATCAACGCGACGGTTGTCGCCTCTCCCGGCAATGTGACGGCCAATGCGACTGTCGTGCTGCGGGATGGCCTGATCGAAGCAGTGGGCAGGGACGTTACCGTTCCCCCGGACGCTCGGACTTGGGATCTTACCGGGAAAACCATCTATGCGGGCTTCATCGATGCCTTCTCGCATTTCGGAATGCCGGAAGGGTTGAAGCCCTTTAAGCGGCGCGAATCCGATGGGAACGGACCAGCGGCCAAGCGCCAATCCTCGCCCCAACAGCCAGGCGCTGCCTCATGGAACCCGCTAGTGACGCCGGAACGTGAGGCGGCAGATCATTTCGAAGCGGGGGAGAAGGACGCCGCCAAATTGAGTGACTTAGGATTTGCCACCGTAGCCACCTTTCCAGGACGGGGCATCTTTCGCGGCCGAGGGGCCTTGATCAGCCTCAATGGGAAATCGATCAACGAGGCGGCACTCAAGCTGTCGACAGTCCAACACATCGCCTTCGAACAGTCCTCTACCCCACGACGGGAAGTCAAAGGGGATGGCCCTCCCTACCCCACCTCCCTCATGGGAAGCATCGCCTTGGTTCGCCAAACGCTATACGACGCGGCTTGGCAACGGCGCGTGGAGCAAGCTTACCGCGAAAACCCCAGTCGAATGCAAAAGCCTGCCGAAAATGCCGCCTTGCTGGCCTGCAAACCTTTATTAGAGAATGGCCAACTGGTCATCGTGCAGGCGTGGGACGAACTTGATTACCAACGAATAGACAGGCTTGCCAGCGAATTCGATATCGCCTACGCCATTCTCGGGAACGGGTACGAGTATCGCCGGGCGAAAATCCTGAAGGAGTTAGGTGCAACGCTTATTCTTCCCCTGGCCTTTCCTCCAACGCCCCATGTCGAGCGCCCCGACGCATCCCTGGATGTCTCGCTGGAACAATTGCAGCACTGGAACCTAGCACCCTCGAATCCCGCGTTCTTGGCGGAGGAAGACGTTCCCTTTTGTCTCACTGCCCACTTCCTGGCCGATCCGGGAAAGGCATTTTGGCCGGCTGTAAGAAAGGCCGTGAAGCGCGGGCTTTCCCAAGAAGATGCCTTGGCGTCTCTCACCATTCGTCCCGCCGCGCTCTATGACATGGCCGATCGATTGGGGACCATCGAAACCGGAAAGATCGCCAACTTGGTCGTCGCGACCGGCGATCTCTTTTCGAATGAAAAATCGAAGGTTGCCGCGATGTGGATCGGAGGCGACTATTTTGAAAAGAAAGCGGCCCGCGAGGTCGATCTCGAGGGACTTTGGGCCTTTTCATGGAGCGGAGCCCAAGGATTCCCCAGGGCCGAGATCGCCAAGAGAAAGGGAAAATGGTCATTGCAATTCCGCGACCAAACTCTGCCTTTTGTCGTGAGCGATGAAGAAATCATCCTATCCGTTCCGGCCCAGGCATTCGGCTTGAACAGAGAGAGCGGCTTGGTTCGCTTGCAGGCCTATGCCACCAATAGCGTCCTTAGCGGGAGTGGACGCTTGCCGGACGGATCGCCGCTGTCCTGGACAGCCCATCGCGTCGAAGCAGGGCGCAGTATCGAACCCATCGAAAACGCATCAGACCCGGAGGAAGAGGAACCTCCCGAATGGGTCTTCGATCGCTATCCAGCCGGAGCCTACGGAATCGGAGAGCGGGAACGGCCGGAATTCATCCTGGTAAAAAATGCCACGCTTTGGACCTGTGGCCCCGAAGGTACTTTGGCAAGGACGGATCTACTCGTCAAGAATGGAAAGATTCTTAAAATAGGAAAGAGACTGAAAGCGCCCCGAGGCGCATGGGTCATCGAGGCAGAGGGCAAGCATGTGACGCCTGGCCTCATCGATTGCCATTCCCACATAGCGGGCAGTCGGGGGATCAATGAAACGGGCAGCGCCATTACGGTAGAGGTGCGCATTGCAGACATCATCAATCCTGTCGATATCAATATCTACCGACAGCTTGCAGGAGGACTCACTACGTCCAACATTCTCCATGGCTCGGCCAATCCCATGGGAGGCCAGAATCAGGTGATCAAGCTTCGTTGGGGCGAGGACGCAGAGGGCTTAAAGTTTGCGGGGGCCAGGCCCGGCGTCAAATTTGCGCTGGGGGAGAATGTGAAGCAGAGCAATCGGGGAGACAATTCGACGAGTCGTTATCCCCAGACGCGAATGGGGGTCGAGCAGTTCTTCCTCAGCAATTTCAGGGCTGCCGCAGACTACCAGCGCAGTTGGAAGGCCTATGAAGAGGGCAGTAGCTTAGCACCGCCTCGCAGGAACTTACGCCTGGAGGCGACCCTGGAGATCCTGAAGGGAGAGCGGGACATTCACATCCACTCCTATCGTCAGGATGAAGTCTTGATGTTTGCCCGCCTGGCGGAAAAGCTGAAGCTCAAGGTGGCCGCCTTTCAACACATACTGGAAGGCTACAAAGTCGCCGATGCCTTAGTGAAGATCGGTGCGGGCGGATCCAGCTTCTCGGACTGGTGGGCCTACAAATTCGAAGTGTACGATGCCATTCCCTATAATGGCGCCCTGATGCATCGAGCCGGAGTGGTGACTTCCTTCAATTCAGACAACGCCGAACTGGCCACCCGCCTGAACACCGAAGCCGCCAAGGCCGTGAAGTACGGGGGTGTTAGCGAAGAGGAGGCCCTAAAATTCGTCACCTTGAACCCGGCTATTCAGCTGGGCATCGAAGATCGAGTGGGATCCCTGGCAAGGGGAAAGGATGCGGATTTTGTCATTTGGAGCGACCACCCCCTCTCGACCTACGCCCACGCAGAGCAAACCTGGATTGATGGCATCAAGCGTTTCGATCGAGAGGAAAGCCATACGCGTCAAGCGGCGGATTTGCAGGAACGAGAGAAACTCGTTCAGAAAGCGCTTAAAGCGCGCCTGCAAGAGTTGAAATTGACTGCTGCCGGAAAAGGTGAGTCCAGTCGGGGCGAAGAAGAGGAAACAGACCCGCCCGGCAGATCGTTCGACTGGCAATGGATCTATCACGACGGCACCGTGCACTATAGCTGTTCGGGCCTGGACGAGGAGGCCCATTGATGCGCTTCTGCAAGCAAGCCAGTAATGAGTCACGTTCGTCCCATCGAGGCCTTGCCGGTCTTTCGAGTCTCTTGACGCAAAGCCTTGGGCTTTCGCTGATGGTTTTCCTGAGCAATGGGATTTCCTTTGCCCACGATATGGTTCCCGGGATCAAGCAGCACCGGCCCATCGCCCTGCGCGGGGGAACGATACATACCGTTTCGGGAGAGACTATCGCCAGCGGTACTCTCCTATTCGAAGAAGGAAAGATTGTCGCCTTGGGTACGAAAGTCGCCATTCCCCAGGATTGCCAGGTCATCGATATCGAGGGCAAGCATGATGTCGCAGTGTCATATCAGCTTTACCTGGGCGGCGTCCAAGTGGGCGGTCTTCAACAGGCGTTCAACTGCGAGGACGACACGGACTGTGGACCGGACTCGTCTGACGGTGACAACTTCCGGGTCATAATTGCGGACGCAGTGTTCGACCGGATCGATCTGATCGTCACCAGCACAGAAGGCGGTGAGTTCTCGCTCAACGGTGGTGCCGACGGGACTGAACCAGGACCACTCGGTGATTTCCTCCACACCAACGACTCTTTGTTCCACATCACCGATGTCGAGAACGTGACCTGCAACACCGCCGCCACGCCGCTGGGTGAAGAAGGTGGCCCCCAGGGGACCTTCTTCCTCGCCAACTGTGGCGGCGCGACTGGCAAGTCGATCGCCTTCGAGGCCGACACCGCCAACAACGAGGTGACGATCACCAATGTCGGTGCCGGGATCCCGGGCGCCTACACCCTGGAAACCTGGACCTTCCTCCCGGTGCCCACGACTGCCGTACTTCGATACGACGATGGGGACGGCGAGTTCCTCGCTCAGTTCTGTTTGATCGATCCTCGCAACCCGGACGGGATAACCGTTCCCGACGGTATCGACACCAACACCGTCCTGCCCCTCATCGAGCAGACCAACGGCCGGCACACCACCTGCGTCGTTCAGGAGACCAAGACAACCTTGGGCCAATTCGATTTTGGGACGGGCATCAAAGCCAAGTTCATCCTGTTCAGCACGGGGGACGCAACTCGGAGCTTCAGATAGACGAAACAACCTGGATTTGGGCCGACAACTCTACGAGTAACATTTCCAGCTGGGTCTCCTGGTGTTGCATCCTCAGCCGACGTGCGGCATCGAGGCCGTAGATTGCGCTCTCCAGAGCCTCGCTCTTCCGACCTATGTCCCGCAGTGCGATAGCTCGCACCTTTGCGAGAAGAGGCCCATAGAGATCACCACCCTGGTCAATCTCTGATTCGGCCTCGTCAAGCAGCTCCAGCGCTCTTGTGAGCTGTCCCTCGGCGGCATAAGCCTCCGCCAAATAAATTCTCGCTACGAGGGCATACTCGGACTGGCCCGTCTTGGTGGCCTCGGCGACGGCTCCATGGAGTGCCTTCTGCGACGCTTCCAGTTCGCCATTCTCCAGAGCAACGCGAGCGAGATGGATATCTGCCTCAACTGCTGCACGCGAGTTGTGAGCGCGCAACACCCGAGATGAGTCCTCGAGAATCACCTTTGCCTCTTTGAAGCGACCTTGGGCGATCAACACCTCGCCAATATTCATCCGGCCGATGGCTGCTTCGGGGTCGTTCCCGGCCCTTCGATTGGCCTCGTCGGCCTTCGAGTAGAGGTCGACCGCATCGTCGAGTCTTCCCTCCAGCCAGGCCCGCTCCCCCATGTTGTTGGTGACCAGAGCCACACCTAGGAGGTCGCCCATCTCCTCGTACATCCCCAGTGCCCGGGGCAGATAGTCGGCCTCTGAGACGCGACCCAGCGTTAGACACGCAGCGTCGAGGACCGTGTACGCCCGGGCCAACGCCTCCTTCTCTCCTGCTTCTGCAGCTTCGACCAACGCCTTCTCGGCCAGGTGCAGAGCATCGTCGGAGCGTCCTTGCATCATGCGAATCACGGCCCTAAATGAGTCGAGACGAGCACGCCCTCCTTGAGCGGAATTGCTGCTCTCAGATTCGAGAAGCCGCCGCGCCTTCGTCAGCTCTCCCAACCCAGCTGAGTAGCTACTACCGAACGCTCTGACTCGAGCTCGCTTCAGCATCAGATCCGACTTTCGCACAGGTTCGTCGGATGCCCGTAAGCCAACCCCATAGGCATCCAGCGACTGGTCAAACAGCCCGGCTCGTTCGAGAGCGTCACCACGCGCCTCACTCATGGCGACAATCTCTGAATCTTGACTTCCGAGATGCTTCGCCGCCATCAATGCCCGTTGGTAGAAGAGTGCGGCCTCGAGGTTGGCGTAGATGACATCGGCCTTCGCACCAGCCTTGAGTGAGAAGTCGCCGGCTTCGAGCCAGCGACCCGCTTCGAAGAAGTGCAGCGACAGCAGTTCTGACTGGCTGTCCTGGTCCTCGCCGGCCTCGGCAAGGATCGACTCTGCAATCTGACCATGCAACCGCCTCCGCAGCCTGAAGGGCATACCCTCATAGGCCACGTCGTGGATCAATGCGTGCCGGAACTGGACCCACCCGTTTGGATCGACGGCGAGAAACTCCCCAAGCGAATTCAGCGTCGCCGCGATCTCAGACGGAGTCTGCGAGAGCACAGCCTCGGCATGCTCTGATTGGAAGCCAACACCCAACACCGACAGGTGCTGAAGAAGATCCCGATCAAGGGGTATCAAGGTGTCGATGCGAGCCTGGATCAAACCCTCGACAGAGTCGGGGAGGGCATCGACGTCGTCGGAGCGTTGCAGCGCCTGAAGAAGCTCTACTAGGAAAAGCGGGTTGCCCTGTCCGCGCGATGCAAGGCTCTCCACCTGCACCAGCCGCAACGGGTTCGACTGCGTGGCAGCAATTATCAGGTCCCTGGTGGTCTGGTGGCTCAGCGGTCCGAGTTCGATGCGACTCAGAATGGCCTCATCATCGGCCACAAACCCGGTGTTCGCGGGACGACGAGCCAGCACGATCAGCCAGGGACGAGATGAGGCCGCGACGATAACCTTGTTCATCAGATCACTGGATGCCTCGTCCATCCACTGAGAGTCCTCGATGACAAACACGGTTGGCGTCGCCACAACAGCCTCTAACAAGAAAGCAACGACTTCCTCCAGGCGGGATCGGCGAAACTCGTCGTCCAGTTGCCGCACGGCGTCACTTGGAGGGATGTCGATATCCGCCGCGGCTCCGATCAACGAGACCCACGGCACCAGGTCGGGCGCCTTTTCCTGGACAGTCCGCTGCAATCGCTCAACTGATTCTGACCTACCCAGATCTTCCAAACCCAGCACCTTCCTCAGCAGGCTTCGGAAGGGGAAATATGCAGTGCTGGCCTGGTACAGCCGGCACTCGGCCGAGACCAGATCATTGACCTCGACGCGCTCGAGGAACTCTGCGAGCAGACGGGTCTTACCCATGCCGGCATGAGCGACGATTTCTACCGCCCGACCGTTTCCGGCCCCGGCCATGCTCCAGGCGTCGAGCAGTGTCTGGAGTTCCTCGTCCCGACCGATCAGCGGAAGCTCGCTCGCGGCGATCGTTGATCTAGCCCCCTTCGGGTCGCCGACGATCGACGCCGTGACCGGCTTCTTCTTCCCTTTGACGAAGAAGGGGTCGACAGGCGTGACATCAAACAGGGTCCGGGAACCATCCAACACCGGTTGAGTGGCGAGGATCTCACCGGGACCGGCCTGGGACATGACACGGGCCGACAGATTTACCGCGTCACCCATCACGGTGTAAGTACGGCGAAACTTGGTGCCGACCTCGCCTGCGAACACAGCGCCCCGGTTCACCCCAACTTTGACATCGAGTGTCCGATCGGTCGCAATAATGTCGCGCAACGCCAGGAGCATGCTCTCCTCGTCGTTCCCGGTGCTCACCGGGGCTCCCGCGGTGAGAATCACCTTGGCACCTGAGACGTCTATGTCTGTGCCGAGGAAACACACCTCGTGAGCTTCCGCTGCCGTCTGAACGTCGGTGATGAAATCGTGAAGGTCGCCGGCGACAGAAGCGGGCTCGGAGCGCGCCAGGTACTCGTCGATACCCTTCACGTTGATGAATGCCACGACCGTCGCCCTGTGCTCGGCTTGCCCCGATCCCGCTTGCACCTGATCACGGATCATCGCCGGGACCGAGACGCCGAGATCCTCCTCGATCTCTAAGAACTGCACGGCTCTTCGAGGTGCGTTAATGCGTCCCCGGAGAAGACGTCCCTCACCACGGGCGGGACCGAGGTTGCGGGCGGACAATGCCGACACCGTCGGGGCAGTCACGAGGATCTCACTCGTACCCGCCTGCTCCTCTGCTTCCACGACCATCGTGGCGCAAGGTCCTGCGATCAGCAACTCACGATGTGAGGTGCCCACCAAGAAGAAGTCGTACGGGCCACTGTGGACCCCGGCTGACATTCTCAAGATGACCTCTCCCGCCGGGGTGTCAAATCTGCCAATGCGCCGCAACGTCGTACGCATCGCCAGTGACGCGGCGGCTCCTTGCCGCTCGTGCTCATCGCCACGGAAGAAAAGTAGGAGTGCGTCGCCCCCGAACTTGATGAGTCTTCCCCCGTAGGCATAGGCCTCTTCGAGAAGTTGCGAGAAGGTGTCGCCAATGATCCCCGTGACCTCCTCGGCACCGACTTTTCCCAGTCGGGCCATACGCTCCGACATGCGAGTGAAACCGGAGACGTCGACGAACACAGCCGTTCCCTCGATCGATTGATGCATGGACGTCGGATCCGGAGAGTTCAGCCACTCTCGCACGATCCGCGGGACGTACGGAGTGAAGGACAGTGGTTCTACGAGGGGCTGCGTCATTGGAAACAACATTACGCGAGGCGTCCCTCGCTTCGCGATCCCCATAACGAGGTGCCTGCGCCTAACTACCGTCGCAAGACAGTGGTTTCCACCTCAGCCGGTTGATGGGGTCAGACGCTTTACTCTTCCTCTGGGGCGGATACCGTCTCTGCGGTCGGTGAAGGGAGAATCACATGAGGATTGGCATTTTGACCGGAGGCGGTGATGTACCCGGTCTCAACGCATGCATCAAGGGCGTGGTCAATCGGGTCTCCCAAGACGGGCACCAGGTCATCGGAATCAGGAGAGGGTGGGGAGGGCTCACCAGCACCAATCCGGAAGACGCACGAACGGTTTCCGACAATCTCATCGATCTCGATTTGCAGACGGTCCGGACGATCGACCGCTCTGGCGGCACCTTTCTGCATACTTCACGCACGAATCCGGCCAAGATGAAGGAGCAGCAGATACCCGACTTCGTCAAGGGCGATTTCTCCGGTCCAGGCACTCACGACATGACCGGGCACGTTCTTTCGGTCCTGGAGAGTCAGAAGATCGACGTGCTCATCCCCATCGGTGGCGACGACACGCTGTCTTACGGATTGCGGCTTCATGAGGAGGGTGTTCCGGTCATTGCGATACCCAAGACCATGGACAACGACGTCCACGGGACCGACTATTGCATCGGCTTCTCCACCGCGGTGACCCGAGGAGTCGACTTCATCCACCGGCTCCGGACTGCGGCCGGCTCACATGAGCGGATCGCTGTCGTCGAGTTGTTCGGCCGGGACAGCGGTGAGACCTCGCTGATCACCGCCTACCTTGCCGGCGTCGATCGGGCGATCATCTCGGAAGTCCCTTTCGACATCGACAGACTTGCCTCACTTCTGATAGCCGATCAGGCGGCAAACCCGTCGGGGTACGCCATGCTCACCATTTCCGAAGGCGCCCGGCTCCTGGA
>JADFMM010000375.1 GCA_022563885.1 Planctomycetota bacterium
CACGAGGTTTTCTTCGGCTCAGACCCCGAAAACCTATCCTCCACCGCTACTGTTAACGAAAGCAGCCTGGATACCCTGGCATTGGATCTGCAACTGAGTCAGACCTACCACTGGCGTGTGGATGAGATCAATGACGTCATGGACCCCAGCACATGGCAAGGCGCTGTCTGGAGCTTTACGACGGCGGAAGCCGTTCCGATCGACGACATGGAGAGCTACAGAGACGAAGCATTCCTCGAGATCTGGGCCACCTGGGTCGATGGTTTTGACGATCCAGCCAATGGTTCCCTGGTGGGCGCGGACCCGGCGATCGGTGATTTTGCCCCTGAAACGGGTATCGTCAATGGGGGCCGTCAATCCCTGCCGATTTGGTTTGACAACAGCACGGTAACGATTTCGGAAGCCACCCGCACGTTCGAGCAGACGCAGGATTGGAGTCGATCCGGTGTCAAAACCCTGGTGCTTTCATTCAGCAGAGGGGTCGGAAACACCGGTAACGGTCGAGTTTATGTGAAGGTCAACGACACCAAGGTGGTTCATCCGGAAGACCCTGGGACGCTACCTCCCGGCTGGGATGCGTGGACCCAATGGAATATTGACCTGAGCGCCCTGGGGACGGACCTCACGCGGGTCCGGAGCCTGACGGTCGGCATCGAGGGTGCCGGCGCCAAAGGCGTTTTGTATGTGGACGACATCCAGCTCGAGGGAGTCGCTTCGGATCCGGGACTGCAGGTGCTGACCTGGTTCGAGGCCGAATCGGGTGCGATCACCGCACCGCTGCAGGTGTTCGCGGATAGTCCCACTGCCTCCGCAGGTCGGCATATCGGCACGTTAGACGACATTGGCGATGAAAACGACAATCCTCCGGCCGATGGCGTTGCGACGTATTCCTTTACGGTACCTGAGGACGGTGTGTACCAGCTTGCCATTCGCGTGCTCATCAATGGTAACAGAAACTCCTTCTGGATTCGGATCCCGGGTATGGTGACCAACACCACGAACCATGCCAGCGGTTGGGTGCGCTTCAACGACATCGAAGACGGTGGCACCTGGCACTGGGATGAGGTGCATAGCAGTGACGATGGCGACAGTGTGGTGGAATTCACCCTCTCCGCGGGAACCCACACCCTCGAGATTACACGGCGTGAAGACGGCACCTTGCTAGACGCCATTGCCGTCATTCATTAATGTGGTCTCTGAACGACAAGACCAGGGGTCTGTGCCTGAGCACAGACCCTTTTTAGTCGCTTTTGAAAGCGGATGGTTGTGAACCTGATCCGCTTCATGATGAGCGTTGCGACGCTTGTTTTAGGCCCTTGATCGGCCCCGGGAATCGCTTCTTTTCGTCGAGAAATGTGCGCCATGTGGGATGTTTACGGACCAATGGGTTGCGAGAGGCACAAGATCTGTTATGATATAATCCGAGATTACAGACTAGAAACTGTGAAAATGTGGGCCACATGGGTGTCTGCCCTGCATTTTATTTCGCGATGCTTTATGGGCGGATCATTCTAGGGAGCAAGCAAAATGCGGAAACAAGCGTCTCGTGGATTCACACTGATTGAGTTGTTGGTCGTGATCGCCATCATTGCAGTCCTAATGGGAATTCTGATGCCTGCGCTGAATAGGGTGCGTGAGCAGGGCAGATCGACGGCCTGTAAAGCCAACCTACGTTCCTGGGGCTTGATATGGCGCATGTACTCCGACGAGCACGACGGCAAGTTTTCCCCCGGTAACCGTGTTGGCTGGGCGCGGGGTGACTGGGTCCTGTCTCTCCGCAAATACTGGGCAGACAAAGACTCGATTCTGCTGTGCCCCAGTGCCAAGAAACGTCTGCCGTCGGGGAACGGCTTCAGGAACTACGGAGATGACAGGCATTCCTATGTACAGGGGCGAACCGATGGCGTATTTGGCGAGGAATGTAGCTACGGATACAATCTCTGGTTGTTTACGCTTCCCCAAGGCGTGAGTGTCTTGCAGCGTCGGCCCCGGGAGCTGCACTTTAACTCGAGTTATACCGGCAAAATGAGCAATGTACCGCTCTTCCTCGATAGCATGTGGCGAGGAGGAGGACCCTGGTACGGAGAACCCAGCGGTCGGTCCTCGAATCCCGGTTACGAAGGCATCCGTCCGCCAGACTTCAATGGCCATTGGATCAACGCCAGGCATGAGATGATGCATTTCGCCATAGACCGGCACAGTCGGGGCGTGAATGTGGTCATGATGGAAGGGTCTGTGCGCCCTGTGGGCGTAAAAGGGCTTTGGAGCCTGAAGTGGCACAAGAGGTTTGACGACGCACGAGGATTTACCGGTGAATGGCCCGAGTGGCTGTCCTCGTATTCCGACAAATAGGACTGTCCTTAATTATTAGGGAGTACGCAATATGAAGACGCAAAAGTCTCGTGGATTCACACTGATTGAGTTGTTGGTCGTCATAGCCATCATCGCAGTCCTAATGGGCATTCTGATGCCTGCGCTGAATAGGGTGCGTGAGCAAGGCAGGTCCACGGCATGTAAGGCCAACCTGCGCTCTTGGGGCCTGATATGGCGGATGTACTCCGACGAGCATGACGGCAAGTTTTCCCCCGGAAACCGTGTTGGCTGGGCACGGGGTGACTGGGTCTTGTCTCTGCGCAAATACTGGGCAGACAAAGACTCGATTCTGTTGTGCCCCAGTGCCAAGAAACGTCTGGTGAATTCAGGCGGTGGCGTGCAAGCCTGGGGAGACGACAGGCATTCCTATGTACAGGGCAACTATGGTGACGTGCCCGGTGAGGTATGTAGTTATGGATACAATCTCTGGTTGTTTACGCTGCCACCCAACGTGAATGTCTTACAGGGCCGACCCCGGGAGTTGCACTATGACTCGAGCTACTCGGGCAAGATGGGCAATGTACCGCTCTTCCTCGATAGCATGTGGCGAGGAGGAGGACCCTGGTATGGAGATGCCAGCGGGCGGCCGTCGAATCCCACTTACAATGGCATCCGTCCTCCAGACTTCAACGGCCAGTGGAGTGGCTATAACAGAGAGATGATGCATTTCGCCATAGACCGGCACAGTCGGGGTGTGAATGCAGTCATGATGGAAGGGTCCGTGCGCCCTGTGGGCATAAAAGGGCTCTGGAGCCTTAAGTGGCACAGGAAGTATGACGAGAGGCGGGGATTTACCGGTGAATGGCCCAATTGGATGTCATCATTTTCTGATAAATAGGGCTCTCCTTTACAAGGATTCAGACCGAATCCAGCGGCTGCTGGTCCGTACGTTCTCGGGATCCGGCAGCCCATGAGGTGTCAACATAAACAATATCCCCCACATCACGCCTTTTGTATTGCGCACATAAGGCACTCACGAATGAAAGTGTTTGCCAGTTAGAGGATGATTTCGTAGCGTGTCGTGTCCAGACCGTGAAGGAGAAACTTTTGCTCCCGCTCGTCACGTGTCTAGTCTATTGCATCGACAAGGTGAGTCTAGCCTTGGGCCGCCCTCTCAAATCACAAGCCATTGCCAAAACCTCCTTGAAACTTCAAACTGCAGCTGACATTCTGAGAATTAACTTCTGAAAAGCCAGTCACTTAAGAGTGCCTATCAAAATGAATCGTAGCACCGAAAACGAGCGTTTCTGCGACTGGCAAGGAAGGCGAAGCAGGCCGCCCGAGGACGGTCGATGGAGCCTGACGCCGTCCAGGCGCAGAATAAGCCGTTTGAATGCAGAGTCATTTTGCGTAGGTGATCTTAGCCACGGATGCATATGTACACCCTACGGGGTGAAGTCTGCGGTTCTCTGGGTGTGTTTTGGGCTACAGATGGGAGTTGGGTTGTGGCTGGGTTTGTGACGCATCTTGAAGGGGCGATCGATGGGACGGTGTTGTCGGCGGATTGTGTGCAGACGGTGCATGAGGGGCGGCCGTTGTGGGTGCGGTATGACCTGGAGGGGGTGAAGGGGGCGGTGTCGCGGGAGGATTTGGTGGGTCGCGCCCCGGATTTGTGGCGGTATCGGGAGTTGTTGCCGGTGGGGCCGGAGGATGAGGTGGTGACGCTTGGGGAGGGGATGACGCCTCTGTTGGGATGTGAGAGGTTGGCGGGTCGGTATGGCGTCGGTGAGGTTTGGGTGAAGGATGAGTCGCAGTTGCCAACGGGGAGTTTCAAGGCGCGGGGTCAGGCGGTGGCGATTACGATGGCGCGGAAGTTTGGGATTGAGCGGGTGGCGATTCCGACGAATGGGAATGCGGGGGGTGCGATGGCGGCGTATGCTGCGCGGGCGGGGATGGAGGCGTATGTGTTTATGCCTGAGGATACGCCGACGATCAATGCTTATGAGTGTGCGGCGGCGGGCGCGCGGACTTTTTTGGTGAATGGACTGATTAATGATTGTGGCCGTGTGGTGGCCGAGGGGGTGGAGGCGATGGGCTGGTTCGACATCTCGACGCTGAAGGAGCCTTATCGGATTGAGGGGAAGAAGACGATGGGGTTGGAGTTGGCGGAGCAGATGGGGTGGGTGTTGCCGGATGTGATTTTGTATCCGACGGGGGGCGGCACGGGGTTGATCGGGATGTGGAAGGCGTTCGAGGAGTTGCGGGCGATTGGGTGGTTGGACTCGGAGCGAATGCCGCGGATGGTGGCGGTGCAGTCGAGTGGGTGTTGTCCGATCGTGACGGCTTATGAGAAGGGGGATCGGTTCGCGGAGTGGCACGAAGGTGCCCACACGGTGGCGGCGGGAATTCGGGTGCCGGGAGCGGTGGGGGATTTCATGATTCT
>JADFMM010000125.1 GCA_022563885.1 Planctomycetota bacterium
CGATAGTGTCGCAACCGCTCCGCAATGTCTTCGCCATCGGGGACGGCGACCATAGCCGCCTTGGTGGGCGTCGAGGCGCGGGCGTCGGCGACCAGGTCCGCGACGGTGGTATCCACCTCATGGCCGACCGCGGTGATGATCGGCAGGCTGGAGGCGTAAATGGCCCGGGCCACGACCTCTTCGTTGAAGGCCCACAGATCCTCCAGCGACCCGCCTCCCCTGCCCACGATCAGGAGGTCCAGGCCGAGCCGCTGCGGAGCCCGATTGATCCGGTCGATGGTGTCGGCGATGGCACGGGCGGCCCCCGGTCCCTGGACGGGCACGGGAAAGAGGAAGAGCCGCGCCGGGGGCCAGCGGCTGAAGATGCTCTCGGAGATGTCGTGAATGGCCGCCCCCGATTCACTGGTCAGGACCCCGATGCGTTCGGCAAACGAGGGGATGGGCTTCTTGTGCTCGTCTTCGAAGAGGCCTTCTGCCTGCAGCTTGGCGACCATCTGTTCGAAGGCCAGTTGCAGCGCGCCCATGCCTTGAGGCTCCAGCTTGTCCGCATAAAACTGGTATTTGCCTCCCACGGGATAGACATCCACGATGCCCGTCGCGAGTACTTCCATGCCCGCTTCGGGCTCAAAACGGACGGACTTGAATTTGCCGGCCCACATCACCGCCGGCAAGACGCTGCCCTTGTCCTTGAGGGTAAAGTAGCAGTGCCCGCTGCTGTGGTGCTGCTTCCAGTCTCCTAGCTCACCGCGGACGACCAGCCGCGCGGGTAGGCGTGCATTGATGGCCGCTTTGACCAGGTTGGTGACCTGGCTGACGGAGTACTGTTTGAGTGGATCACGCATTCTGGCCGCACGCTGTCGGAGGTGAATTAGAGATCTCAGCGCCGATGGGGCGCCCTCCCTAGACGATTCGTTTTCGATAGAGGCGCGTCTGTAGTGAATTTTGCCAGGCGGTCCAATCCGAATCGCCCGGCTCGGCTTCAAGCGCCGTGGCGACCTGACTCAATTTCGCGTCCAGATTGTCAATGTAGTTGACCATGAAGGCTTCCGCCGTCGCCGGGAGTTTGGGCGAGCCAAATTCATACTGTCCATGGTGGGCGACCACGATGTGGCTCAGGGCGTCAACGACTTCCACATCGATCGTTTGCCCCTTCTGCCGGAGACTGTCCGCGTTCCTGTGTATCTGGTGAACGCATTGCACCAGGTGGCCGACCAATTGACCGGAATCTGTGTAGGAAAATGCCATGTCACAGGCAAGCTCTTCGGTCTTGCACAGGTCATGCAGAAAGATCCCGGCCAACACCAAATCCCCCTGAACCTCGGGATAGAAGGGCAGGATGGCCGAGGCGACGCGAAGCATGTTGTGGGTGTGTTCCAGCAAGCCGCCCAGATAGGCATGATGCATCTTGATGCCGGCAGGACTGCGACGCAGCTTTCCCATCAAGGTGTCGTCGGCCAGGAATTCATTCACCAGGGCGGCAAGCTGGGAATGTTCGATGCGCCCGAGCATCTCCTTCATCTCCTCGAACAACTGATCAACGTTTTTGTCGGTTTTCGGAAGAAAATCATCCAGGTCCACTTCCTCCGCGCCTGCTACGCGTACGCTGTTGATAACGATCTGGAGATTGTTCTGATAGCGTTCGCTGCGCCCCCGAATGTGGACAAAACCCGGCTTGGGAAGAGAGGCATAGGTCTCCTCGCTGGCCTGCCACATCCGTCCATTCAGTTGACCGGTGCGATCCGATAGGTACATGGCGATATAGAGGTCGCCCTTTGTCGTGCTGCGGAGGATCGGGTCCTTGACCAGATAGATATCGTTGACCGTTTGGCCCGCGGCGATGGCATTGATATAGACGTGTTCCATTTTATGAGGCTCCAAAATCGTCGGCGACAGAAAAGGGTGTCATTGCAAAGAGGGTCATCTTACGCGTTGTTCCGCGTCCAGGCAAGGGGGGACTGCGGAGCAGTAATCGGTGATTAGTGGTCTGTGGGTCGGTGGGTCGGTGGGTCTGTTTTTGGCTCGAACCGACTACCGATTACCGATTACTGACTACTGACTATGGTCGGTGGATCGCGTCCACGCTTGCATACGGAGGCACTTTGAACTATAACCACTGCCGATCCATTGAGTTGTAACTGACCTGATCCGTACCTCTTCGGGGATTTATATGAAATACAGCCAGATGCTCATTCCTACGGTGAAAGAAGTTCCGGCCGATGCGGAGGTGGTGAGTCATCGATTGATGATTCGGGCCGGACTCATACGAAAGGTCGCCAGCGGCACCTACACCTACATGCCCCTGGGTCATCGTACTCTGCTCAAGATCATCGGCATCGTTCGCGAGGAAATGAATCGCTCCGATGCGCAGGAGATCCTCATGCCCTCTCTCCAGCCCCTCGATCTGTGGAACCAGACGGGTCGTAGCGTGGACTATGGGCCAACGATCTTCTGCCTGAAAGACAGGCATGGTCGCATGAATGTGCTCAGTCCGACCGCCGAAGAGGTGGTGACTTTCCACGCGGCCGCGGAGATCAGTTCCTATAAGCAGTTGCCCATCAATCTCTTTCAGATCAGTGCCAAGTTCCGAGATGAGTTCCGACCGCGATTCGGTCCGATTCGGTCCCGGGAATTTCTGATGAAGGACGCGTATAGTTTCCATGCCACGCCCGAATGCCTGGAAGCGACCTATCGGGTCATGTATGACGCCTACTGCCGCATCTTTCGGCGTTGCGGGGTGAACACTGTCGTTGTCCAGGCCGAAACGGGGGAGATGGGCGGATCCGGCTCCCATCAGTTTACCGTTCCCTGCGAGACGGGCGAGGATGTCATTGTGTACAGTGAGGACGGGAGCTATGCGGCCAATCTGGAACGGGCCGCCGTGGATCCCCTGGCAAAGGAAGAGCCCACCGCACCACCGCCGGCCCTCGAAGAGGTGCATACCCCGAAAGTGGGCAGCATTGAGGCGGTGTGTGACTTCCTGAAGACCCGACCCTGTGACATGATCAAGACCCTGATCTATGCCACAGAAGAAGAAACGGTCGGCGTGTTGGTGCGGGGCGACCATGAGGTCAACCGGGAAAAACTCACGCAGTTGTTTCCCGGCCAACGTATCGAGCTTGCCGAGGCGAAGGCCATCGAAGCGTGCACGGGGGCGCAGGTGGGCTTTGCCGGTCCCGTCGCCTTGGAGGCCCGCGTGAGCAAACTCATCGTCGACCACGCGGTTGCCGCCATGGCCGAGGGCGTTGCCGGCGCGAATAAAACCGACGCCCACCTTCGGCATGTCGTGCCGGGGCGTGACTTCTCCATGGAGTCACCCGGGGTGCTGGTGACCGACGTTCGCAATGCCTGTGCAGGTGACACCTTCCACGGAAAACCTCTCCTTTTCAAGAAAGGCATCGAGGTCGGCCAGGTGTTCAAGCTGGGGACCAAGTACAGTAAAAAGCTCGGGGCGACCTTTCTCGATGAACAAGGCAAAGAGTGTCACTGTATCATGGGCTGTTATGGGATTGGCATCAATCGCATCATGGCCTCCGCGGTCGAATTGGGGCATGACGAGCATGGCATCATCTGGCCCGTCACCATCGCCCCCTTCGCGGTGCTCATCTGCTCGGTCAATCCCGAAGACGAATCCGTGGCCACGGTGTCACGCCGGCTCTACCAGGAACTCACCGAACGTTCCCTCGAGGTCCTGTGGGACGATCGCCCGCTGCGGGCCGGAGTCAAGTTCAAGGACGCCGATCTGATCGGCATTCCCGTCCGCGTCACGGTGGGCAAGCGTTCGTTGGCCCAGGGCAATGTGGAGGTCAAGCTGCGCCGGGAGCGGGAAGGCCGGGACGTGGCCGTCGAGGAGGCGAGCCAAGAGGTGCAGGCCCTGGTGGAATCGCTCCTGTCAGAGTGTGCCTTCTAAAAAGAGACAGCATGTGGGAGATTAAGACACCAGAGCCCGTCAAGCTGATATGCGGCATCTTGGCCTCCGATCAAGAGAGTTTGCAATCCGCTTTGGTTGCGCTGAGCAACCAGTTGGGCCCTTTCGATTTGAAGAGCGAGGTATGGCCTTTTACACAAACAACCTACTACCGCAAGGACATGGGCCCTCACATCCTACGTCAGTTCGTGGCTTTCTCCGAGGTGCTATCGCCAGGAGCGCTGGCAAAGATCAAGCATCGCACCAATGCGTTGGAACAGGAACTATCCCAAACCTTGCATCACGCCTACCCGCGGCCTGTGAATCTGGATCCCGGCTTCATTGAACCCTCCAAGCTGGTTCTGGCCTCTACGAAGAACTTTTCTCACCGTATCTATATTGGGAAGGGCATCTACGCGGAGGTGACCCTCGTCGTCGATCGAGGTCAGTGGAGCCTCATGCGCTACACCTACCCGGACTATCGCCAGGAATGCTACTGGGCGTTTTTTGAATCGGTGAGAACGCGACTCATGGAACGACTAAAATCGAACAGAGAGGCAAGACACCCCGTCAACTAGACGAGCCGGGGCAAATCCTAGAAACACGATCATGATCGTCTATGCCACGATGCTTATAGTGGGAGGGTTTTGCCTCACGGTCCTCTTCACCGCCCTGGCCAAGAGGCTGGCCTTCAGGATGGAGTTGGTGGCGCGTCCGCGAACAGATCGGCACCATCGGACCATCGTGCCGCTCGGAGGAGGGATCGCCCTCTTTGGCACGCTCTTTTTGACTCTGGCCTTGCCCTTGCTCGCCATCCAAGTACAAGACCTGCCGGCGTCCCTGAGTCAATTGATGGATCGTTCGAACCTCCAATGGGACGATGTGCGGGCGCGGTCGAACGAGCTTTGGGTCCTGTTGCTCTGCATCACCAGCCTGTTTGTCTTGGGACTGTGCGATGACCGCAGAGGATTGGGACCTGGCCTTAAGCTGATCGTTCAGTTGGGTGTGGCAGGCATGGCGGCCGCCTGGGCTGAGATCCGGTTTGAATTTTTCATCGAGAGCCAATGGGTCACGGTCC
Organism: Planctomycetota bacterium; assembly: GCA_022563885.1. GTDB lineage: Bacteria > Planctomycetota > Phycisphaerae > Sedimentisphaerales > Anaerobacaceae > JAIPFM01. Next base: position 4,983 of record JADFMM010000125.1, read on the forward strand.
CCCTGTCGGCCCTGTGGATCGTGCTGCTGGTCAACGTGTTCAATTTTCTGGACAATATGGATGGCGCCTGCGCCGGGATCGCCGCCGTGGTCAGCAGCATTCTCTTTGTGGGAGCGGTCACGAGTGGCCAGATCTTGGTGGGAGGGCTAACCTTGGTCTTTGTCGGCGCCCTGTTGGGGTTCCTCCTGTTCAATTTCCCGCCTGCCAGGATCTTCATGGGAGATGCGGGCTCTTTGATCGTAGGCTTTATGGTGGCGGTGTTCAGCGTTCGCACCACCTACTACCAGGAAGCGCTAAGTGGCACCTGGCATCATGTCATGATCCCCCTCATCGCCCTGGCTGTCCCTCTGTACGACTTTGTGAGCGTCATGACATTGAGACTCCGCCAAGGCAAAAATCTCTTTGTCGGGGACACGCAGCACTTCTCCCACCGTCTCAAGCGGCGCGGGCTAACCGACACGCAGACGGTGCTGACGCTCTACCTAGCGACCCTCTGCACCGGTCTAGGCGCCACCTTCCTCTATCAGGTCGACCTCACAGGCGCGATTCTGATCTTCGTCCAAACCGTGATGGTCCTGGCGCTGATGGCCATCTTCGAAAGCAACGTCCGCCAGGACACCTAGCAGCGTCTCATGATCAAGCCAGCATCCAACCCCACACTCAAATCTCGGCCTGCCGGACTTGGGTTGAATTCGATGTTGTTAGGTCTCTGTCTCTGTGTGTTGGGGCTGCGCTGCGTCGTGACGGAATCGCCGGTTGCCACTACCTCCGCGGGGTCACTGAATACCTATGACCTGGCCTATAGCCTGGTCCTCTCCTTCGTGCTGATCGCGGCCGCCGCCCTCTGGCTCATCCGGACGATGTGTCGACGGCAGATGGGGTATCAGGCCACCGGCCTGGGGATAGGCGCCGTCCTCTTGGGCATCGCCGCTGTGGCGGCGACCTTTTCGGCCCCCGACAAACGGTCTGCCATCAGCGGCTGCCTGATCTTCCTGACGCCTATGCTGCTCTGTGCGCTCCTGGTCCAACTGCTGGACTCGCTCGACAAGATCCGCCTGATCTTGATCGCCCTGGGCGCCTTGGGTCTGCTCTGTACCTATGAATGTGCCGATCAGTACTTCTTCACCAACCAGAACACCATCGATCAATATGAAAGGGATCCCACCAGCCTGCTCCAGGTCGTCGGGATTGACGCCGGGACTCTCGAGCATTTCCTCTTCGAACATCGACTCTATTCCCGGGGTGTCAATGGGTTCTTTACGACCCGCAATTCGGCCGGCGCGTTTCTGTTGGTCGCATTGGTGGCGCTGCTGACCCTGTGGTCCGAACAAAAAACCAACCAGTCCAAGGAAGCCGCAAGTCGTGGCGTCGGCCTCTTTGTTCCCCTTCTCTTCATCATGGTTCTGATGGGGCTTGTCCTGACCCGGAGCAAGGCCGCCATCGGCAGCCTCTGCCTGGCCGGCCTGGTGGGTGCTCTCCACTTTCGATGGCGAGGCCGGGTCAGGCGGCACTGGAAAACCGTCCTTCTGTCTCTGGTATTGGCTGCCCTGCTCGGGACGGCCCTGCTGGTCAGCTATGGCCTGCGGCACGATCGCCTCCCGGGGGGGAACTCGATGCTGGTTCGCTGGCAATACTGGCGCGCGACCTGCCAGATGATTGCAGATCATCCCTTCCTAGGCGTCGGGCCGGGCAACTTTGCCGACGCCTACTATCGGTACAAGCCGATGACCGCCATTGAATCCATCGCCGATCCGCACAATGTCTTGCTCAGCCTGCTGTCGCAGTATGGGCCGCTGGGCCTGTTGGGTTTCCTGGCCATGATCGCCATCCCCATCCTTCGCGGCCGCGTCCAGGTGTCCTCCGAAAGGACTGCCTCTCGGGCCAAGGATCCCGGACCTTCCAAGCATCGCTTCCTGGCCTATACCTTCGTGCTGGCCACCTTCTTGCTCTGTGCCAAACCGGGCATCGCCCAGTTCATGGGAGATGATCCCCTCCTTGTGGTCCTATCAGCCTTTATGCACACGCTGGTCCTGGTCGCCGGCCTGTTGGTATTGGCGACAGCCGCAGCGGCCCTCTCTCAGAACGACGGTGCGCCAGAGAGTCACAGGGTAGTGACAGCCGTTCTCAGCTATGGCATCGTCGCCCTACTCGTCGCCAATATGACCGACTTTGCTATTTTCGAACCCGGCGTTGCCACCAGCTTCTGGGCACTGGTGGCCTGCCTGATCGCCCGGCGCAACTTACAACAGCAGATCAGCCTCCGACCCTTTGCAGTGCCCGTCCGCTATGGGTGGGTCTTCCTGCTTGTCGTCTGCCTGGTCCTCTGCTTCGTTTTCGCAGTCCTGCCCGTCGTGAGGACTAGCTACCACGTCGGTCTCTCGAACAAAGCCCTCACCAATGGCAACCTCCGCGGCAGCCAGCGTCATTTGAACCGGGCGGCCGATTGGGATCGGCTCTCAGATGCCGCCCTCTACCGCCAGGGGCGACTCTATCTGCAGGACTTCCTTCAGGGAGACAGGAGGGATCGGACGGCTCTGCGCACGGCCAAGGACTGCTTCCTCCAGGCCATCGCACGAAATCCCTCCGCCTACAAGAGCTATGAGAAGCTGAGCAACGTCTGTTCACTCCTGGGCGAGGAGCAAGCAGCTATAGCGGCAGGTGAAAGGGCTATACGGCTCTATCCGCAATCAGAACGGCTCCACTTTGAATTAGCCTCGGTGTTCGAGGGTGCGGGACGCGTGGCGGACGCGATCGAACACTACCGACTGGCCATCGAAATCGAGGACCAATTCCAAAAGCAGTTTCGAGAGATGTATCCGAGTCACGGGGCGCCGGTTAGCCGATTAGGGAAGGCAAAACTCGCCAGCGCCCAAGAACGGTTGGCCCGACTCGAGCAGAGACCCATGGACCGCTAGGACCGGCGAGGCTTCACGATATCTGCGCCACAATCTCATCCGAGATATTAAAATTGGCAGAGACGTTTTGCACGTCGTCATGGTCATCCAACGCCTCCATGAATTTTAGAATCTTGGTGGCCACCGCCGCCTCTGAAATGTCGATGGTATTCTGCGGCACCATCACCAGATCCGCAATCTCGGTCGATATTTCGCGATCGCGCAGGGCCGAGAGCAACTGATCATATTGGGTCGGCTCACAGGTAATCTCGAACACTTCCCCCGTCGTCTGCATATCGTCAGCACCCGCCCCCAAGGCTATATCCATCAGATCTTCCTCGGCGACCGTCGCCGTGCTCACGGTGACAACGCCCTTCTTGCTGAACATCCAACTGACACATCCGCTGATCCCAAACGAACCACCGTGGCGTTCAAACAGCCTTTTAATCTCCGGCCCCGTTCGATTTCGGTTGTCGGTTAAGGTCTCCACCATAATAGCCACGCCATTCGTTCCATACCCTTCATAGAGGATTTCCTCATAGCTGACGCCTTCGACGTCACCCGTTCCCTTCTTGATCGCCTTCTCAATGGTATCCTTGGGCATGTTGACAGATTTGGCCTTCTCGATGGCATAGCGTAAGGCCAGGTTCACCGCGGGATCCCCGCCGCCGCCGCGTGCCGCCACGATGATGATTCGGGCACACTTGCTCCAAACCTTGCCTCTCTTGGCGTCATTTGCCGCCTTTTTGTGTTTGATCCCGGCCCAATGAGAATGACCTGACATGATGACTCCTAATTTTCTACGGCGCAACAGAAAGCTCTTCGGTCCTCAACACGCGGGTATTATACCAGCCTCTAGGGGCTGTTGCACTGCTTTTTTGCGAGCTGGCCCCAACCCCGCGCTCATTGCGTGTCCACGATGGCCTCGGCTATGGAATTGACAACCGATCGGATGTTGTTGGCATTATTGGCGAGAATGGAGAACAGGAAATCCTTGCCGGAGGTGTGGCACACACCCGAGAATCCTCTCACTCGGTCAATATACCCAGTCTTGCCCATGAACTTCCCCTGGTAGCGGGGATGCCGAAAAAACTTCTTCATGGTGCCATCGACGCCTCCGATGGCCAGCGTCCGCTGGTAGTAATCCCAGTGCTCGCCCCGATACACCGACCGAAGAACGCTCACGATGGCATTGGCACTCAAACGGTTGGCACGACTGAGGCCACTCCCATCATCAATCACGTATTCCGAGGGCTCGATCCCCAGGTTCTGCAGCCAGGCCTCCACCGCGAGGCTGCCCTGCGCCCAACTTCCGTCGCCCCGGCCACCGTTGGCATGGACTCCGATCTCTTTGAGCAAGGCCTCAGCGACCAAATTGAAGCTGTCCTTGTTGCAGCGTTTAAGGCATTCACCCAGGGGGGTGCGGCATAGCGCCACGGGTTGCCAATCGGGGGACGGTGCGAAGGCTCGCTCCACAATCTGCCCTTGCAGAGAGATCCCTTCGGACCCCAGGAATTCGGCCAACAGAAAACCAAAGAAGATGGCGGGATTCTCAATGGCCACGTCAAAGGGCCCCTGCTCGGTCTTGCACTTTCCCCTCACCTCCAGGTGATTGGGACGACCCGCTATGCGATAGGCACCCACTGCCTGCGAGCCGGACTGAATCGCTTGAACCCGGTTCTTGATGGACACGAATCGTGTATCCGGCTCGATGAGCACGGCAATTCGACCGGCGGCATTGCGGACTCGCATGCTGATGCAGTTGCCGTTGAAGTTCAGCCCACACACTTCGCAGGCATAGGAGCGATTGAGCTCATCGGGCGACCAGCGCGGGTGAACCCGTTGGTCATCGAAGACGGTGCTGTCGATGAGGAGATCGATTATCCGACGCCTCCCCACCTTGCGAAGTCCGGCCAGGATCTCTCGCATAAACCAACCGGGCGCACGTCCCAGGACTTCATCGGTTTCGGTGTCCCCGAGCAGCGGATCGCCACTGCCGATGACGATGAGGGTGTCACCGGAGAGTCCCACCCGGGTGACAAATTCAAAGTTAGGGCCCAGATAGTGCAGGGCCGCGGCACTCGTCACGATCTTCATGTTGGACGCGGGAATCAAGGATCGTTTGGCGTGGTGCTGGTAGACCACCCTATCCGTCTGAGCATCCATCACGCAGATGGAGAAGTCCACCTTCGCGTTTCGCCGAACAATGGCATCAATCTGGCTCTGAAGGCCGGCCCTCGCGTCTGCGCAGAGTCCCGACGCAACAGTCCAAAAGAGTACTGCCCTGACTAGGGTTGATTTCACGCATGCTCCTTATTATTTCAGACAAAATCACCCTCCGGCCGATCCTTGGAGGATCGGACAGGTTGCCAGACTCCACCGTACAGGACGGCTCCAGGCGAACCGCGATAGACGCTGAACCCGAAATCGCAACCACGTTCCAGCTACTTACCCCGGCGCCCTTCCCAGAGCAAGACCTGTAATCGCTGTCCCAAAACATACCCATGCTCTTCGCATAGTTTGGCAATTTCCACAGATTTATCAAGAAGCTCTTGCCGCGTTTTTGCTTGAGGCATGAGCACCACCTTCTCTCGACGCACGCCCCCGACATCCTTCAGCACCTCTTCAATCTCCGGAAGATCCTCCTTCCCCTCGACGACAAACTTTAGTTGATAGTCATAGTGGTCAATGAGTTGACGCACAGCATACCTGGTAGTGACCATGTCCCTGGCCTGATCCATCGCCTCATTGCCAAAAGCATTGCCGAGTTTAGGGCTGATGCTCATGAGATCGCAGGCCAACGAAGGGACATAGACGATTCCCGCCGTTTCTATCGTAATGTGCTTGCCCGCTGCCTTCATCGCCTTCAACATCCCGCCCAGACCCGCGCGTGGAGACCAGTCCTCATTCACGAGAGGCTCCCCACCCGTCACGACGACATGCCGAGTATCCCAGCGATTGACGGCATCCAGAATAAACTCCGTCGTCCGATCCACGCCCGAGGTGTCCCTCCAGGCATAGGCCGTGTCGCACCAGCAGCAGCGCAGCGGACACCCGGCCAAGCGGACAAACACGGAAGGCACACCGGCCAAGAATCCTTCTCCTTGCAGAGAATAGAAGAGCTCATTGATCTTCATTGCAAGCCACCCCTGGAAACGCCCGAGGACATGACGGTCGGAGACTACGTCTTCATAACGGTTGATAGGCCACGGGATCCACAAGCCCCACTTCAGCGAACCCTCGTTGCCTAAGGATACAGGAGTCGCAATGTCCACAGCTACGTCCCTGCTCATCGGGATCATAGCAACTATGCGTCAGCGAAAAGTCCACCTGCAGATGGCGTCCCTGCTCGATGATCTGAGCCTTGGTCAGGCCGATGATGGGCGTGCGAATCGCGTACTTACCTTTTCCCTGCACACCGGCGGCCGTCGCCAGATTGGCCATGTTCGTGAATGCCTCAATAAACTCCGGCCGGCAGTCCGGGTAGCCGCTATAGTCCAGTGAATTGACACCGATAAAAATATCAAATGCACCCAGCACTTCCGCCCAAGCGAGCGCCAAGCTCAAGAACAACGTGTTGCGGGCAGGGACATAGGTCACGGGGATCCCTGAGGTGATCGCATGATCGGACCGGTCTTTCGGCACATTCATCTTCGGGTCCGTCAAAGCAGAGCCTCCGATCGTTGACAAGTCCAGATGGAACAGACGATGATCCGTCACCCCCAGTGACTTGGCGACCCTCTTTGCGGCCTCAGTCTCGATGCAATGTCTCTGCCCATACAGACAGGTCAGGGCGTAGCAGTCATACCCATCACGCCTCGCCATCGCGAGTGTTGTTGCGGAATCCAAGCCGCCACTGAGTAACACGACACACTTGTCACTCATCTTCAACTAAGCCCCTTAAACTATCCAGTTTATAGACTTCTAAATCACCCTAACAAACATGCACCTTGTGACAGCGTCAATATAGGATGTTCGCGTCGGGGGACAAAATATTTTTGTAGAAACCTTACCCGATTATCCGAACAAACATATTGACATCGTGCCCTGATCGACCGAAACTGGTCGTAGTAAACAAATAGTGAATGGAGTCCTGTTGTTTATCCCACACGCTATCTGGGGGATCATAGTCACAAGACAGGCAAGCTGTCAATTCCAACGTACTGAAGCAGACTGACAAGATGGGTGAGGATGAGCTATGAAGCTTGGAAAACGGACGCCGACAGGCCGAGAAAAGGATGAGGCCTCAATACAGCTTCTTGCGAGACTGAGGGAACAACTCTACTCGCCAAACCTCAATGTGGTCAGACAGACTGCCTACCATTTGTCGTGGCTACAGGAGGACGGCCTTGAGACACTCAAGGAAGCCCTCTTTTCCAACGCGACTCGACGTACCAAGAATGCGGCGACCTATGGTCTGCGAAAGATGCGCGGCCGCATGACGAAGCCGGCACTCATGCTGATCAAGGTGGGGACGGACTCCACCAATTCCGCCACTTCTCAGGCCTGCCGAAATGCCATCGACATCCTGTTCAACAGGCATCCCAAGAGTACAAAACGTCCCCACTCTCAGAGCCGGCGCCCCAATCGGTTTGAGATAAAAGACGTGCCCGCCAGAGGCCAACGCACGAACACCAGCCTCCCTCGTGTCAGGCGACTTGTCAGTCACGACCCCCCCAGACGTTCATGAGTCCTCGTGCTAACTGAGGGCCCGTGAACGGCTCCTCCTAAATACGGCGTTCTTAGGGAAGGCAAGAAAACAGCGGCTTCCGTGGTACAATCCTGGCTGCGATAGCAGCATTATGGAAGAACCACGAAATAACTTGGACTTGTGAATGCCCAATCGCACCGCACAGGGTCCTACTTATTTCTTGCCGATCCCGTAGGGTCGCGAAACCCTCTGACTGCCGCTCATTTCTTCTAATTTCGGCCTGCTTCAATTCCGGGTTACACGACTCGACAGAGGAATCGTAATCGGCTTTTCGGCCTTCTCAATTACGAGCACGAAGACCGCTTCGCTGAGTACGAGCACGAAAACAGGTCAGACGGACTGCTACCCATATACACACTTTTGTGAACCAACTCCAAGTTTCGCCTCCGGACACAATTGCAGCCCCGCCAGAATCTGGTCGACTTGCCTGCAAGGGGTCAGCCTGATCGCACACTTGATTAAAAAAAAGAACCAGGCTCCACAGTGCGTCGCCTGGTTCAGGACGAGGGTGATGAAAAGCAGAGACTGTGGTGCAAGCAGTCCGATGATTACTTGATTCTTACATCACCACTGCAAGGGAAACAGGAAAGAGCACACCTCCATGTGACTTTACACCGCATCCTGCGGTTCTCCATCCCAGTATTCCCATACCGTCCTACATTGTTAACATCACACCTACGCCTCAGTAGTCTGCAACCTTCTTGGCTATCACAGATAGCAGAGAGAAGAGTTCACCTCCTTGTGAAACGCGTCGGCATCCGTGCAACGCTCTCTTCTTCCTGCAACACCACCACCCTACCTCATAGTGGCCTCAATTGAAGGATCCTGCTAGAGCTCATGCTTCCTTTCCAACTCACACTGCCGTGGCACTATTGCCAATCCTCCCTGATCGGGCATTCCATTACCTCTGTGCCATGGCTCTTAGCACTGAGCTGCTTCAAAAATAAGTCGATTGGATCTGCTGGTTTGTTCGGCAGCCATAGGACACGGCATGATGGCATCCATGGCTGGCCAAAATGAAAGAGAGAAAGAGAAATGTAAGAACACCGCTGAAATGCCCCCCTGCCGACCCTACCGCTGGCCCCCCCGATGTCGCGCCAGGACTCACCATCCTGTGATCTTGACAGCTTCATCACGTCCATGCCTATCATCACAACTCCGTCTCCTTACGGATCCACTCCTCCCTGCCGGGCTAGCATCCTGATCATCAACATCCTGTTGAGGTTTCCGGTGTTACCCGCAGTCGAGCCGATAACAGAACAATACTCAGACGACTCAGAGACGTCAAGCGCTAAATCGAGTCTTGGCCATTAATCGTCCTTTTTCTCGGTCTTTGGGGAAAGATTAGGTATAGGAGATTGAGTCAGAATCGGATGGCCACCGTCACCGCACCTCCCTCGGTACTGGGATTAAACGCAAGGGCCACGGTGGATTCGGAAGGATGCCCTAGAAAGACATCATGCATGAAGGCGGCCATGAAATGGCCGAGTGCGGCACCGGCCAGCACATCCGAGGGAAAATGGTGCCCCCCCTCCACGCGGGCCCACCCCACGCTAGCCGCCAAGGCGATGTTAGAGACCTGGAGCGGGACGCGCAACGATCGGTTTTGGCACAGCGCGTCGAGATTTCGGTTGGACAGAGTCGAAAACAAAAACGCACCGGAGCTATGTCCCGAGGGCATCGCCGTGTCCTTCCACCCATCGGGACCTGTGCGGCCGATGCCCTCCTTCAGCCCCTGGATTGCTGCATAGGTGGTGCCCACCGCGAATCCCTCTGCTGCCAAATGCCGTGCCTTCTGCCGAGACCAAGCCTCCTCCGTCGCATCGGCCGGCCTGACCAAGGCCGTGACCATGGCTTCACCCACCAAGACCGCTAGATGGTCATCACTCGCTCGGTTGGCCCTCTCGCGTGTCTTGAACAGAGGCCGGTGTTTCGTGGCCCATTGAGCGCCTCTTTCATCGAAGTCGTCCAGGCTGAAGAGGATCGCCCCCGTCAGGGGCAAGATCGTCTGGGGATCCCAGAAGGCCCCGCAGGCCGACCGCCAAAGCGTCTCGCTATTGACCCGCCCTATCAGAGGCTGATAGGGACTCGTGACACTGTGGCATCCCGACACACTCGCCATGAAAAGAAAGAACACAAGAACATCGACCCTCGCGCATCCACAGTAACCCGGAATTTTTCCGTGTGAATCACACATTTGACCTCCATGTCACCAGCCAAGCCATCGAAACAGTCAGACACGAAGGCGTGATTATACGTATACTCGTCGGAATCGCCACGAGAATAGGCGGCGTCCTCCCGCCATCCTTCCCTCGCTATTTCAATCCTCCCGGTGACCATTAAAAAAAGTGGGTCATTTCCTGTCTTTTGTCTTGATTGGACCAGACAACCTCTACATAATGTACTAGTATTATTAGTACACTTTGTATTAAGGCAATCACAGATGGCCCTATGGATGCAGATCACACCGGGAACGGACAAGGCGGTCTATGTCCAGATCATGGATCAGGTCAGCGAGGCCGTGGCCCGGGGCGAACTCAAGCCGGGGGACAGGCTCCCAGCCGTACGCAAGCTTGCCGCGGAGCTGGTCGTCAATCCCAACACCGTCGCCAGGGCCTACACCCTGTTGGAACAATCGGGCCTGGTCAACACCAAGACCGGGTCCGGCACCTTCGTGAGCGACCCCCGCTTGCGCCGGCGCGACGCCGCCGACTTGAATTTACTAACGGAGCGCATGGACACCGTCATCGCCCGGGCACTGACCCTCGGTCTGGAGCCCGAAGCGCTCGTGTCCTTGTTTTCCGAACGCATGCAGCGATTTGTTCCCAATTCTTCAGAGACGGAGAGAAAGCGATGAATGAAATCGTCTTAGAAACCCGGGGGCTGACCAAATACTTCGGTCCCTCGCCGGCACTGGACCACCTCTCCGTGAAGATCCCCAAGGGCACGGTTTGCGGCTTCCTGGGACGCAACGGCGCAGGAAAAACGACGGCCATCAGGCTGATGCTGGGCCTGTTGCAGCCGACCGCCGGATCAGCGTCACTGTTGGGATGTCCCTCCGATGCCCTCACGCCGGAGATCCGGGCCCGCGTCGGCTATGTGACCGAGGGCCATCGTCTCTTCGGATGGATGACCATCCAGGGGATCGAGCGTTTCCAAAGGGCCTTTTTTCCCGACCAGTGGGACGACAAGTTTTTTACGGAGATGATCGAGTACTTCGAGCTTTCACCTCGGCAAAAGATCAAACGCCTCTCCAACGGCGAACGTGCCCAGGTCTCCTTGGCCCTGACCCTGGCGCCGCGTCCGGAACTTCTGATCATGGACGATCCCACCTTGGGCTTGGACGCCGCGATTCGCCGCCAGTTCCTGGAAGGCATGATCAATCTGATCATGAAAGAGGGACGGACCGTCCTGTTCTCCAGTCACATCCTCGGTGACGTCGAGCGCGTGTGCGATCGACTTCTGGTCCTGGATCGAGGTGTCCTGCGGGCCGACTGCACATTGGAAGAGTTTCGGCAGGCCGTTCAGAAGGTGACCTTCTCATTTAAAGGGACTATTCCCGCTGAGATCGACTTGCCGGGGGTACTCCAGACTCGGCGAAGTGACACCACGCTGGAAGTGGTGCTGGTCAACTCGGCGCCAGAGCAAATCACGCGGTGGGCGGAGCAACATCAGGTAGAACAACATTCGACCATTCCCATCAGTCTGGAAGACCAGTTCATTGATTTCACGGCGCCCCGCCAGTCCAAGCCCTTATTTCGATGGGAGGAGAACTGAGATGAAGTTTTTGACCTTGCTTAAAAAGGAATTGAGGGAGTCTTTGCTGCCCATCATCCTGGCAACGCTGGTCTTTGGCGGTTTCACGATGTCGAGTATCCGTTGGTTTGTCCATAGCGGTGGAGACGATTATCGATTTTACGCGCAGCATGCCAACGCCGGTCAAACCTACTGGCTCTTCCACAGCTTTCCTCTTGGAGAGATCGGCGTCCTGCTATTATTTGCATCCATTGTGCTGGGACTCACACTCGGAGCCCTCCACTTCGGGTTGCCCTTGTTGACGAGAACTTGGGCCTTTCTGTTGCACAGACCCGTCACCCAGTCGGCCATCCTGGGCAGCAAGCTCCTGGTGGGTCTGATCGCCTTTGGCGTTGCCCTAGGTCTCCCCTGGTCCTTGGCCTATGCACATATCCAGCAGGTCAAGGCCACCGGATTCCCATCCAACCCACGAGTCTTTTGGGAAGGCTGGCTATTCATTGGCTTGGGCCTGGCGCTCTATCTGGGTACCGGCCTCTGCGCGATGACAAACGCCCGCTGGTATACCACGCGATTGATCGGACCCGTCTTCGCCGTCTTTTTGATTCTGGCGGTCTTCTCTGAGACGAGCGTCCTCGTCGCGTTTGAGTTGCTGTCGATCGTTGTCGCGATCCTCCTGATTCTACTGGTAGCCACGTTTCTCAATAAGGGTTCTAACCTTTAGACCCTGAGCCTTATTTAGGAAATAGCGATGAAATCCATGCTAAAATATGTCTCAGCAGCCGCTCACATCTTCGTAGTGGCCCTGATCCTGATCGGTCCCGTCCATTGCCTACAAGGCATCCCCATTGAATCTGCAAAACTGTTCGTTCGCAAACCCGAGCGAATCCAACGGCAGTCCGATCCGGCCCGTCGTTCCTTCGTGTTCCTGCCGGACGGAACCCTTCACCAGATCCGAACGATCAGTGACGCAAATGACTTGGCCGGCAGAAGCATTGAAGAGGTATATGATGCGAACAACACGTTGGTCATTCGCAGACACTCGTCCAAGGAACCGGACCAAACCTACCTCTCCTTCCCTTTTCCCTTGAACACCCCCTCCTTAGACGACCGATACATGATCGAACCAGCGTTCTCCAGTACCTT
>JADFMM010000376.1 GCA_022563885.1 Planctomycetota bacterium
CAGTTGAAAACCAATGCCCTCAAAATCCACGATCTTTAGATCATCAAAGGTAGCCACACCATCATCGTCGCCCGTAGTCACTTCGATGGTACCTTCCAAGGTTGCCAACTGATTCCCTGTGTTCAGAATACTCACGGTAATCGCCCGCGACGGTGAGGTGATGCGATTACCAAAGACATCCACTACGGCCACTCGGAGATGAGGTGTCAATATGGCCTCAGCCGGAGTGGTCCCAGGATGGGTCAACACGTTCAGTCGCGCGGACGAACCTTGCGGCCCCACTATGAATTCAGCGCTAGTCGCCGATGTTAAGCCGGTCGATGTAGCCGTAAACGTATAGGTTCCCGCTCGATCAATGCTGAGATCATCAAAGGTCGCCACGCCCTGATTCGCCTGGCGCGTGGTGTGTCCGGAGACCGTGGTGCTCGGATTCGACGTCACGTTGATGTTGGCATTACTGGTCGTGACCGTCCGCCCCTGAGCATCCTGCACAGTGACCTCTGGGACCGCATTGATGATCTGGCTGGCGTCATAAGGGCCTTCGGGCTGGCCGGTAAAGGTCAGTTTGGCCCCGGGACCGGTGGTAAACACGACAGTATCCGAGTCCGAGACGCCAAAGACCGTGCCGGTGACGGTCACGGTCTGACCCGCGGTGTTGCTGGCAATCGTGGCCGTGGTTTGGCCGCTGGCATCTGTAGCCGAGCTTGGCTGGGTAATGATGAAATCGGTACCATCCGTGCCAACGACCTGAATGTCAGCCGCGGGAATGCCTACTTCGGGATTGCTGTTTTCATCTGTAACCGTGATCGTGATCGTCGAAAATGAAGTCCCGTCGGCGACCACGGAATCCGGATTAGCCTCTACCGAGACATTGACTGCACCTTCATCCGTGAAAACCGTCAGTCCTGTCCAGGCTTCTGGATTCTCTATCACCACAAAACCCACGACGTTGTCTTCATCCAAAAGTGTAGTCAAAAGTGCAGACGAAAAGCCGTTAAATCCGACGCTCGCATATTGATTGTCGGGTGGCCCTAAAATATTTTCCCTGTTCCTGGTATCACCGGTAATAAGGTCACCCGAGTAGGAGGTGTTATCCGAACCGACAATAGCATCAAGTTGAAATTCGCCTCTGGCAGCAATCACATAATACAGGTAATCACTCCCGGAAACAGTCAGTGTCCGTCCATCTGATTCGCCCAGTTTTGTATAACCCTGGTGATCGATATGGTAATAATTCTGCAACCCGGAGCCTTGCTGAGTGCTGAGCGCCACATTGCCGCCCCATACTTCATAACCCGAGGGCATCCAGTCCGCCTGGGTCATATTCGGCAAGACACCTCCCAGCGTGGCATCGTCCCCGAGTCCATGCCCGAAGGTACCGGGAACAGGCTCATCATCGGGATCAAGAAGCTGAGGCAGAAAATCCCGCGGCGCCACTGACCCGGCAAACAGGGGATTCAGATTTATTTCCAGGGTATGCTGGCTCGTATCGGTACGCTGAGCACTCAAGCCAGCCACTTGTCCCTGACTCGCACCCGAGTAGTTAAAGGTCATATTTGAAATGGAACTGCCGTCAGACGCTATGGTACCCGTCAACCAGCCCCAGTACCAAAAATCGGGGCTTTCCAGAAAAACCTCAAGCATGGTACCAGACACATCGAACCAATCAATATGCCAGTGGGGGACAGGAACAGGAGCTAGATCAGGATCGGTAAAGGTTAAACTCCCACCCTCGCCGCTCTCACCCGAGGGATCATAAACGAGGGTCAAGGTACCCGCTTGATTGCTATTCTGCATCAAATTGTACGTATGGGTGGACCCCACATTAAAAATGGCGGACGTGTCATTGGTCAATGCATCCCTCAGTTTGGCCAGTTCTGTGAACGGAACGTCAATATTGTCGGCATTCAAAATAGACAACAGATCATCAGTCTGATCGTCAGTCTCTGCCAGAATATGATCTGTGGCTGCAAAAAAGGCATTCAGTGTGGCCAGCAAGTTGGCCTTGCTCTGCGCCAGATTAGCCGCTCCCCCGGGAAGAATCTTGAGCAAATCCGGGTATTGGGCAAGTATTGCCTTGAGGGTAGTCGTTTCCGGCAGGTCGCCACATTCCCACCCAGTAAAGAGTGAATGACTGAGATCAACGAGAATATTATAGGCCGGATTCGCCGCGCCGGACAGGACGGCCTTGACACCCAACAGCGCCGCCACCAGGGCCAGCTTATCCCCTCCGTCAATTTCGAGATCATCCAGCAAACCGGTCAGGCTAGGATCCAACGAAATCTGCAGGGTATTGGGAACACCGTCCAACTCAGCTAAAATAGCATCGATCTCCGGTAAGATCGAACTGTTGATCGCCGCAAAAGCAGTATCAACATTCGCAGTCTGGGGTATCAACAGGCAATTGGGATCATCGGGATCCCAGGGCAAATTCACGTCAATGGGATTAGATCAAAATCATTCCCAGACACAGTCACCCCAAAGGGCTCCAGGATCTCCACCAAACTGGTATTGATCGATACATCGTTCGTGTCAAAGATCATCATGCCGGTGCGTGCCACTGCGTGCCAGAATTTCAGGGCTGGGTCTGTGTTTACAGCAGGATCGTTCAGGCCGTTGTTCAAAACTGTATACGCATCCTCCAAACCGGATAAAGTCCCATCAGCCAAAGACTCAAGTGCCGGAGTAATATATTGGTTTGGATCAGTTGAGTGCGACGCACCCAATGCCACCGTACTACCATAAAAACAAACAACCGCGATCCATGCGGCAAATACCATGATCCTCATGATACGTCTCTCCTTACTAACTGTTTGGTTGCCAGGTTGTTCAATTGCATATCACAATGGAGTCCTTTGCCAAAAACCTGCTGTCCATTGCGATTCAAAACATAGCGGCCCGGTACGGTGAACCCATCCTGCTCCACGTCCCAGGTGATTGCATTGCTCATCAGCATAGTCCCCTCCCCGGTCGTGATCTCGACGGCCCCGCGCAGGGTTACCCTGAAGGCCTTATGCTCCACAGAGGCCCTCCTACACTCTACGCGCAGCGCCAGCCTACCGTCTGAATACAATTCATATGAGAAATCTCTCACGGTCAGTTGGGTCAGATTACTATAATCCATAAAGAGGGAACAGTCTGTCACGCCCTCCTGCTTTAACTCAGCCGAGTACCCACGCAGCGCTTTAATGAGGTAATCTCTACTAAAATCCTTTAATCCGCCTATTAGGACTTGTGCCATCCCCAGTAGGGCTGGAGCGGCCCTCTTCTTTGCCAGCATACTGATACAGCTTAAGCTCTAACTTATCGATAGTTGCCACTTTATACAGACCGGTCCGGAATACACCAAGACTGCCATTTTCTATGCGTAGATTACCAACATCGATGGAAAACTTGGTGTTATAGGGTATTTCAGTCTCAAAAGAGACAAAGGAGAAAGCGCCTGTTTCTGTTCTCGGACCGGTCTCCCTATCAAACCCCTGAAGATCCAGGAATTCACTAGGAAAGCCTCTCAAATGCGCAAAGCGATCTTCAGAGACATAACAGACCCCCCAGAAGCCCGCAACAGCCAAACCCCACAACGAGAACAGGACGAGTTTACGCTTCTCACGGATCAAGAAATGCATCAATCTCTTCGCCCTTTTGTGTATCACGATTAACACCCTAAGCCACCCGAACAAACGACGTCGCTACCTTGAGAACGGGCAAAAACAAGAAACGCTTCCTTATTTTAGACTATCACCTACTAGCCCGCACTGCCCCTTTCATGCCCTCATATCAACACATTACTGTCTGATAAGAAAGAACCACGCAAGAGTATATGTCACATTTATACCCACGACAAGTGCTACTCTTAAAAAAATCTTCGTCACGTAAATCTACCAAAATACGGCATGGTTCACGGTTCAAAGCTGAAGGAAAAACTGATTCAAGGCTCCTAACTGTGAACCATGCCCAAAATACCGGCATCTCACCTGGCAATGACTACCTCCCAGCGATCTCCCCTGGCCTACTCCGGACAATTCCCAAAATACACGCACTCCACAAAACAGGGCACATCGCCGATGATGCTCAATATGCCATCGCCATTGCAGTCGCCAATAGACAGCAACTGGTTTCCCGGCACGTCAGGACAGCTCTGGAAATACACGCAGTTCACGAATGGCGGTACATCGCCTATAATACTGACAATCCCATCACCATTCCAGTCGTGCAGAACACTCCTTTCTGCCAGGAACTGAATACTCTGATTTGCCGCTAAGTTGGCTTCATTGACCGTGATAGTGATCGATGCTTTCCCATCAGGCACCCCAGCAACGATGTGTTCGAAACTCCAGCCAGGCTTGCTAGGCGTGACCGTATAATCACCTACATTTACAGCCGCAATCTGCCAGAGACCTGTCCCACTGGAGGTAGTCCCCGCATAGGTCCCATTCGCCCCACTTACTGCTACAGTCACACCTTCCAGACCACTGGTCAGGGGGCTACTCGGGTCTTCATAGATCGCACCGCCAATCGTGAACGAAACTTGGGCGGTTGTAAAGGCAATTGTGTTTATATAGGCGAACGTTAGGTAGTAAAAGAATTCGTCGCCTCCCACCGTCATTGACGGAAGCCCAGGACCGACCCAATCCTTGACCCTGTCGACGGTCACATCTAGATGGTAATCGTGCTCAGGCAACAGTGCCCCGGGACTCCAGGACACTGTCGTCATCGGGGCGGG
>JADFMM010000377.1 GCA_022563885.1 Planctomycetota bacterium
GAGGCCACGACAAAGCGCAGGTCCAGAACCGTTTCCAGGATCTCTTTTTTGTTCAGAATCCAAAGCATAGACTACCTTACGACCCTACGCCCAACAGGCTCCGTCGCGTATACTTTCAAGGCACCCAGACCACCCTTCAAGACTACCGTCCGCTGGTAACGGGCTCCTCCATTTCCTGCATATAGATCTCCTCTAAATCGGCATTTTCAAAGTCACCGCATTCTCGCAGCGCGACCAACCTGCCCTGTTTCATGATCCCGACACGATCGGCGATCATCTTGGCTCGAAAGATGTCATGCGTCGTCATCAAGATGGCCTTGCCCTGTTCTCGCAACGCATCGAGCTGGCCTAGGAATTCCTTGGCACTCTGAGGATCCAGGCCGCTGGTCGGTTCGTCCATGATGATGGCCGGCGGATCCTTGATCAACGCAATGGCGATGCCCAACTTTTGCCGCATGCCCTTGGAGAAGTTCTTGAGACGCATGGTCAGAGCTTTTTCCGGCAGGCCGACCGTACGCATGGCATCGTCTAGTTCGTGATTCTTCAAGCCCTTCTTGCCACCCAGCTCGGCAAAAAAACGGAGGTTTTGACGCGCCGTGAACATGCCGTAGAGCTGGACGTTTTCCGACACGTAGGAGACATACTTTTTCGCCTCCAAGGGACGCTCGTTGCAGTCATGTCCGTTGATGTAGCAGTGGCCCTCGGTGGGTTGAATGAAGTCCAACAGGATGTTGATCGTCGTGGTCTTGCCGGCCCCGTTGGCCCCCAACAGACAGAACACTTCACCCGGCTGAATCGAGTAGGTCACATGGTCCAACGCGATTGCGCCGTCTTCGTAGCGTTTGGTGAGTCCTTTGATATCAATCATGGATGTCGACCTTCCAATCGTCTTCTCGATTCGTCTTCAGTCATTCGGCGTAGGAGCTGCTGTGCACCCCCTCAATCGCTTTATGCACAGACAGCGCATCCTAGCGCCGACTCAACTTCCCTCCGAAGAACACAATCCCAATCATAATGGACAAGAGCCCCGCAACGAGAATCGAGGTGGCGGTCAGGCTGGTCTTTGCATTGACCCTGACGATCAAGCGTTTTCTGAGGGCCTCGATGACCTGACTTCCCGACTGTCCCCGGGCATTGAGGTGGGCTTCATATTCGCCTACACCCACATCGTGATTGGGCTCTAGATGAATTGTTATCGAGGTCTTTTCGTTGGGTAACATCTTGTCGATCTGTCTCGGTTCAATTATTGCGGCCCATCTCAATGGCGCCGAAAACTCCGGAACAATATTGTAGAGGGTCAATGTCCCGGCGTTGTGCAGGTCCGCCTTGAGCCCGACGGTCTCCCGGGGGTGTGTCTCAAAGTATGCATTGTGCATGAAGATCTCCAGGCGGCCCTTTCCTCTGGGTGTGAGTACCAGATCGACACGGGCTGCATTGATGAGGTTCAGTTCATCCATAGGAATTGAGTCGGGACCCTGCTGACGTTTGTGCTGATTCAACACTTCAAGCTGGGTGGGCGTGACTATCCATACCTGAAACTCGATTGCCTCGTCGATCAAGGTCTCAGTCAGATTATTTGGAATCGAGACGCGGAAGTTGAGAGAGTGCTTGCTCACCTCTTCAGAGAAACGGATACTGGAAACACGCGAGCCCTGTTCCGCAAAGGAATAGGGTATCTGAGCGGGTAGATTCGTCGCAGTTAGGGAGAAACTCTGGTCGGTGGTGACAAGCATTTCGAGGTCCAAGGGATAGTCAATATCGCTGCCCAACGCTCCTTCCACTGAAAACTGCGACGCCACCACGGTTGGCCTGGTTTGCAGAGAGTCGTTTTCCAGGCAGATCGTCTCGATGATGTTCTTGTTCAAGTACTGCAGACGAACGCCGGCATGATCGATATCGGTCAGCAGGATGAAGGTGAGTTTCGCTTCTTGACCGTAGGGCAAAATGTGCACAATCTGTTCGTAGGGTTTACCCACACTGATGGATCCCTTGTCCACGATGGAGACAATGATGTTCTCGATGTCGAGCAATGCCCGAATCGCCTCGGGTGTCTGCCACACGGCGTTGTCCTGCTCAAGCGACTCCTCCCGAACCAGGGCCGTCTCCGCCAAGGACATGTTGGAGGTATTGCGCAAGACGATGTCCAGCATGCGGCGACCCTCCGGGTCACGGTACTTCTTGGCTTCCAGGATGGTAATGTGGGTCGCGTTGTCCAAGAACCCGAGTTGCGTCTCTTCGAGCTGGATCTTCGCTTCCTCGAGTCGATGCGTCGCCTGCGCATGGCGAGATATCGACTCATGAAGCTCCTTCTTGGAGATGATGCTCCGGTCAAAAAAGTGTTGCGCCTCTTCGGCCTCACTCTCGGTACGGTCAAAGGCCTCGCGCATATGCCCCAGCGCCACCAGCGCCAATCGCAGGCTCAGATCATTGAGAATCGTCGTCCGCGTTCTTAGGGCGCCGCTGCGGCCCAAAACAGTCGTGTGACAGAGCGTCATCCACAGAAGGACAACGATCAGCCATAAGCATTGACACCGGCGACGATCCGAACGGTCGCCACTGCCGCTGCCCACCCCATTTGTGTTCTCTCGCTTTCTCATCTGAAATACCGAATTGCAGACCTCAAATTCTCCTGCCGTTCGATCAGCCGCTCCTGTTCACGAAAGTGGCTGTCCTGGGCACGAAAAAAGTTCTCCCGAAACCGTTCCAAGGCGTCATCGTCGATGCGCCCGACGTCACGGAGCTGCTCCTGTATCGAGAAACGCTCTCGCTCAATGTCCACATTTTCCTGGGCAAGCCTGACCTGATACTCCTGCTCCAGCAAAAGGGTATAGCCCTGTCGGACCCGCAGTTCGATTTGATCCTTGGCATCCGCGAGAGCGGCCTTCACACTGGCCAGAAAGGCTCGAAGTTGGATTGATCTCCCCCGGCGAGCCCCTCCCCGCATCACCGGAAACCGGACTTGCACCCCGGCAAACCAACCCCTGTTGGGCCCGTCCAGTTGCGCCTCCTGAGAAAAGAGACCTAGGCCGTCCACATCCTGGTTCGACCGCACGATCCCCGGTTGCCCCAGGACATCCAACCCCCACGTACCCTGCTCGTTGGAGAGATCCGCCCCGACCCGTCCGTGCCGATCCTGATAGCCGGTCTTGGCACGTAGGTCGGGTAGATACTCAAACTTGTGCTGATCCACCAGCCGTTTTTGCTCGGAGAGCACGGCCTCCGCCAGGGCGACATCGCTGCTCTGAGACAGCGCCAGGGCAACCATGCTTTCACCATCATAGCCCTCCAGGCCGAAGCGATCCGCCTGGCCAAGGAATTCGACTTTATCCGCACCCACGGGCAAGCCAATCAATCGCAGGAGTTCCATTTCACGATTGAACTTCTCTCGCTCGAGCGTGTTGATCACGGTTTGCTCATTCAGCACGTTCAGGCGAGCGGTCAAGACTTCAATCTTGACACTCAGATTGCCCGCCTCCATTCGCTCTTGTTTCTTGATGTATTGATCTTCAAACTGCTGCAATGACTGTCGTCTGGCTGCAATCTGTTGCCCTTTTAAGTGAATGAAGTGAAATGCCCTGCGCACCAATGAGAATACCCGCGCGACCCTATTCTCATAGTTGAACAGGGCCTGGCGCTGTTCGGCCCGCAATGCGATATCAATGGGATTGTCTTTGCCGTACTCAAGCAGTCGTTGACGAATCGTGGCGCTGATCAGCGAGGTGTCATCTTTGGGGGTGGTCGAGTCCAAATCATCGATACGTTCATACTGGCTGATGATGGTCAGGCTGGGCAGAAAACGAGAATTGGCAATCAACTTGCTCCCGCCCACGGCCAGTATGGCCTCACGATCCTGCTTCACTTCGTTGTTGGTCTCAAATGCCATTTTCAAGCACTCGCCCAGGCCCAGGGTCCGCTCCTCGTCCGAGTGCCGCGGTGCAACACGCCGAACGGGCATTGAGCCAACCGCACGCATAAAACGCGTGCCCTTGGTCTCAAGCCCTCGCCCACCCAATTCCTCTTCGAGCCTATTTTCGATCGTCGTCAAAGGCATATCTAACTTCTCTGCACTGGATGAAACTGATACGAAACACCAAGAGCCACACAGAAAAATGGTCAACAATCGCTGCATCGTACCCTTAATCATGGCTCAGGCTGTTTCGTTTGGGACGCCCAGTCCCACAAAGCCTGCAGTATTGCTCACACTGACAGTGAGGTGAACGGGCTGGTGGGTCTTGCAACTCTCATATGAATCTCTGTCTATTGCTCCAATCATCAACACTAGGGCAAGCAACACGCAAGCGCCGTGCCAATCGTTTTCAGGAGAGGGCACAGACGCGCTAACTGATTGGCAAGTAGAGAGATAGCAGTTGATCTGCCAAAGGGACACAGGGAGTGAACGGGAGACCGAAGTGTGTCAGGGGTGACCCCATCTGTGTCAACTGTGTCATCTGTGACACGCATGACAGGCTCATCCCCCTCTCACTATGGAACTCAGGCCATCGACCTCAAAATCCAGCAAAAAACTCTCGCATCCCGAGGGGATCGCAGGCCCTAAACCATGCCATACTGCTTGAGTTTCCGATACAGGGTCTTGCGCCCGATCCCCAAGAGTTGGGCGGCCTTTTCCTTGTTGCCGGCAGTTTCTTCGAGTGCGGCTCGGATGGCCTCCTGGTCGGACTTTGAGTTTGCGGCGGACG
>JADFMM010000126.1:0-15978 GCA_022563885.1 Planctomycetota bacterium
CTGCTCGCCGGTAGCGACGGCGAAGCGCCCGCCATCGTCCCCAAGCAACCTGATTCGAGCCTCTTGATCGAGATGATCACGCCCGTGGATGGGGAAGCGGAGATGCCGGCGAAGGGAAATCCGCTGAAACAAGCCGAGATCGACTTGATCCGGCGCTGGATCGCGGCCGGAGCCATCGACGATACCCCGGCCAACGCCAAGCGGCAGTATGACGAGACTCATCCGCCGAGCTATGACTCACCGCCTATCGTGACCGCGCTCGACTACTCCGCCGACGGACGCTTGCTCGCCGTCTCCGGCTATCACGAGGTCTTGATCCACGACGTCGATCAAGCGACCCTGGTCGCACGGCTGATCGGCCTTTCTGCCCGCATCGAATCTGTCAGCTTTTCGCCGGATGGGACAATGCTGGCGGTGACGGGGGGTCTGCCCGCCCGCATGGGCGAAGTACAGGTTTGGGACACGCAATCCTGGAAGCTCACGCTCTCGGTGCCGGTGACATTCGACACGGTCTACGGGGCCAGTTGGTCCCCCGATAGTAAGTTGATCGCGTTCGGCTGCGGTGACAATACCCTGCGTGCCATTGACGCCCGGAGCGGCCAGCAGGTGCTCTTCAGCCGGGCCTCGTCGGACTGGATACTCGATACAGTCTTCTCGAAAGATGGCTCCCATGTGATCTCTGTCGGCCGTGACATGGCTGCGAAATTGACGGAAGTGAAAACCCAGCGATTCATCGACAACATCACCTCGATTACGCCGGGTGCGTTGAAGGGTGGGCTCGCCGCGGTGGTCCGGCACCCGACCCAAGACCAGGTCCTGCTCGGCGGCGCAGACGGCCGGCCTCAGATATACCGGGTACATCGCGAGGTCAAACGGGTGATCGGTGACAACTCGAATCTGCTACGCCTTTTCCCGGCCTTGCCGGGACGGATCTTCGCTCTCGGCTATCGCGCCGACGGCAAGCGCATCGCGGCCGGCAGCAGCCTCGATGGCCGTGGTTACGTTCACCTCTACGGCAGCGACTTCGACGGCACACTCCCCGAGGGGATGAAGGAAATACTGGAGAAAGTATCGACGCAACCCAGTGCCGCCGAGCGCCAGGAGGTCGAAGCGTTCCATCAGAAGGACATCGAGCTGATCGCCTCGACATCATTCGATACGCCCATCTACGCGCTCTGTTGGCATCCAAACCAGCGAGAATTCGCGGTCGCCGGGGCCGACGGGCTCATCCGGATTCTCGATGGGAAGGATGCGACGCTGAAACGCGTGTTGATGTCGGTGCCGGTACCGGCCGAGCGTGCCGAGGATCTGATTGCCGTCACGGTCGATCCTGCCGCCGTCGAGATCACCGAGAAGTTTGGCTACCAGCAACTGATCGTGACGGGCTGGCTGGCCTCCGGCGAACGGGTCGATGTGACCAGTGAGGCGAGCTACCAAAGCACAGAGAAGATCGTGGCCGTCACGGCCGGTATGGTCCGTCCCCTCCGGGATGGTGACTCTCGACTCGAGATCTCTCACGCCGGCCAGGTCGTCCACGTGCCGATCACGGTCCGGGGTCGGGCTGCCGACTTCGTCCCCAGCTATGTTCGCGACGTCAGCCCGGTCATTTCAAGACTGGGATGCAACGGCGGGTCGTGTCATGGATCGCAGGAAGGCAAGAATGGCTTCAAGCTCTCCTTGCGTGGCTATGACCCGGTCTGGGACGTCCGGGCCTTCGCCGATGACCACGCCGGCCGCCGCATCAACTTTGCCTCGGCCGATGACAGTTTGATGTTGCTCAAGGCGACGGGTAGCGTCCCACACGAGGGCGGCCAGCCCACGAAGTTCGGTTCGGATTACTACCAGATTCTGCGAGATTGGATTGCAGCCGGCTGTAGACTGGATCGCGCTGTGCCGCGCGTCGCCCGGATCACGTTGTCGCCGAGCAATCCGGTGGTGCAGAAGATCGGTGGCCGGCAGCAGCTCCGTGTGACGGCGATCTACGACGACGGGTCTTCGCGGGATGTCACGGCTGAGGCCTTCATCACCAGCGGGGATACCGAGATAGCGACGTGCAGCGAATCGGGCCTGGTCACCACCGTCAGACGGGGCGAAGCGCCCCTGTTGGCCCGCTTCGAGGGCGCCTACGCCGCGACGACACTCACGGTGATGGGTGACCGAACGGGCTTTCGATGGCAAGACCCGCCGATTCACAACCGCATTGACGAACTCGTCGCCGCGAAGTGGCAGCGCATGAAGATGCTGCCCTCGGCGCTCTGTAGCGATGCCGAATTCTTGCGCCGAGTCACACTCGACCTGACCGGGCTACCCCCGACACCCGAAAAAGTCAGGGCCTTCCTCGCCGATGATCGAGAGACGAGACGAAAGCGCGATGAACTGATCGATGAACTGATTGGCTCCGAAGGCTACGTCATCTACTGGACCAACCGGTGGGCCGATCTGCTGCAGGTCAACGGCAAGTTTCTCGGCAGGGAAGGCGCGGAGAGTTTTCGCGGGTGGATCCATGAGCAAGTGGAGAAGAATACGCCCTATCATGAATTCGTCTACAGTATCGTGACGGCCAGCGGCTCAACCAAGGACAATCCGGCGGCGTCTTACTTCAAGATCCTGCGGACGCCCGCGGAGACGATGGAGAACACGACGCAACTCTTCCTGGCCACGCGATTCAACTGCAACAAGTGCCACGACCATCCTTTTGAGCGCTGGACCCAGGACCAGTACTATGAGATGGCGGCCTACTTCGCGCAAGTCGGCCTGGAGGCCGATCCTCGCAGCGGCAAGCGCCGTGTCGGTGGCAGCGCGGTGGAGGGCAGTAAGCCGCTCTTTGAGATCGTCTCCGACAAGACCGTCGGCGAAGTGCTGCACGACCGGACCGGCCAAGTCTCCGCGCCGGCTTTTCCCTATTCGGTCCGGTTCGAGGCTAAGGAGGGGCAGACGCGGCGCGAGCAACTGGCCACCTGGCTGACGTCACCGGACAATCGATACTTCGCCCGCAGCTACGTCAACCGAGTCTGGGGCTATCTGATGGGTGTCGGTTTAATCGATCCACTCGACGACATCCGTGCCGGAAATCCACCTTCGAACCCCAAACTGCTGGACTGGCTGGCGGCGGAATTCATCGACAGCGACTTCGACATGCGAAACTTGATCGAGATCATTTGCAAGTCGCGCACCTACCAGCTCTCGATCGTGCCGAACGAGTGGAACCAGGACGACCGAATCAATTACGCGCACGCGACGGCACGGCGCCTGCCGGCCGAAGTGTTGTACGACTCGATCCATCTGGCACTCGGCACGACGTCCAGAATTCCCGGCGTGCCGGTAGGCATGCGTGCCGCGGCACTGCCAGACGTAGGCATCAAACTCCAGGACGGCTTCTTGGCGACGCTCGGCCGGCCGGCCCGCGAGAGTGCGTGTGAGTGCGATCGTTCTAACGAACTCGGCCTGGGGAGTGTGATGGCACTGGTCACCGGACCGACGGTGGATCAGGCGATCACTGATGCCAACAACGCCATCACGGCCCTGGTCGAAAGCCAGCCCGACGATGCGGAGTTGATCGCGGAGCTTTACCTGAGGATCCTGAGTCGACCCGCGACCCCGGCAGAGGTCGCGTCCGTGCAGACGGTCCTCGCGGAGATTGATGAAGACCATCTGGCCGTGACGTCGGAGTTGCAAGCCTATCGACACCCCGCGCAGGTGTTGGCCCAGCGGCGAGCCAAGCAGCGCGAGGTTGATATCGGCGCAGCCAAGCTCGAACTGGCCGCCTATGAGCAGGAAATCGCCCCCCGTGAAGCCGAACTCGACGAGCAGCAGCAGCTATCCATAGCAGACGCCGTCGCCGAAGAACAGGCCTACAGAGAGACCCTGCCTGCGAAGTTACTCGTGTGGGAGGCGAACCGCCCCCCCGAGACGCCCTGGAACCTGTTGGCTCTTGAGAACTTAAAGGCGTCGAATGGCGCCACACTGACCCTCGAGGAGGACGGGGCCGTTGTCGCGTCGGGGAAGAAGGGTAAGGGAACTTACACGTTCACGGCCAAGATTGGCCAGGCCGACGGGGCCGACGTGACCGCGATCAAGCTCGATGCACTGGCCGACCCACGACTGCCGAAGGGCGGACCGGGACGGTCGGGCAGTGGTAACTTTGTGTTGACTGAGTTCGACGTTGCCTGGACCCCTTTGACCGAGGGTGACGCACCCGCGCCGACGAAACTGGCGCTTCACAATGCGAAGGCCGATTTCAGTCAAACCGGCTTCGACGTCAAAGACGCCGTCGATGGTAAGATTAACAAGAAGGGATGGGCCTCCTCTCCGCAGCTTGGGGTCAACCGTGTCGCGACCTTCGAGCTGAAGGAGCCGGTCGTAGCGGCGGGCTCGACGCTCTCTTTCACGATGCACTACAACTACGACCCCGAGCATACGCTCGGTCGATTCAAGGTTTGGGTGACATCTGCGAAGGCGCCCGTTACCTTCGGACTACCAATGACGGTCCGAACGATCTTGGCGACCGTCGGAGAGCAACGTAGCGAAGAGCAACGAAACGAACTCCTTGCCTACTTCGCCGACCAGGACGCAACCCTTCGGGAACACAAGAAGGGTATCTCGGAAGCAAAGAAGAAAAGATCCGTCGACCCCAAACTCAAGCAGCTACACGAAAAGTTGGCCCGCGTGGAGAAACCGCTGAGCGCCGATCCCAAGCTCAAGCTACTCGAACGTGCGGTGCGCTTGAGTGACCAGCAGATGGCGAATCGACGTGTCACCGCGGTCCATGATGTCGCGTGGGCGTTGATCAATAACCCGGCCTTCTTGTTCAATCATTAAGAGCCCCGAAACTGAAAGGGTGAGCCATGTTGAGACTTCCCGGTGACGACTGCTCCGACCTCTGCGACTCTGGCAGCATCACGAGACGTGATCTGCTCCGCGTCGGCGGCGCTGGTTTCATGGGTCTGACGCTCGGATCCATCTTCGAAATGCAAGCCCTCGCCAAGGAGGCCGTCAAGCATGCGCCCGGTTGGGCGAAGGCGAAAAACATCATCATGCTCTATCTCCAGGGAGGTCCGAGTCATCTCGACCTTTGGGATCCCAAGGAGAATGTGCCGGACAACGTCAAGAGTGTCTTCGGCACGATTCCGACCCGGATCCCGGGAATTCACTTCACCGAGTTGTTGCCCCGGCTCGCCAAAGTCAACGACAAGATGACGATGATCCGTTCCATGAGCTACACGCCCGACGGTTTGTTCAATCACACCGCCGCCATCTATCAAATGATGACCGGCTATACCACCGACAAGGTCAGCCCCTCCGGACAGCTCGAGCCCCCCAGCCCGAAGGACTTTCCCAACTTTGGCTCGCAGCTCGTACATCTACGCCCGCCCGAGGTGCCGATGCTGCCCTTTGTCATGCTGCCGAGGCCGCTGCAAGAGAGCAATGTGATTGGGAAGGGTGGCAATGCCGGTTTCCTGGGCAGGGCCTACGACCCCTACACGCTCTATCCGCCCGGCGACGACATGGACATGACCAAGATGGACAAGATCAAGGTTGACGATCTGTCGATGGCACCGGGCGTGTTTTCCTATCGACTCAAACGGCGGGCCAGACTCCGTGACACTATCAACGAGGCGATGCCCGAGATCGACAAGGCCGTCGAGGACTACCAACTGAACGAGTACTATGCGAAGGCGATCGATCTGATCGTCTCGGGTCGGGCTCGGGAGGCATTCGATCTGGAGCAAGAGCCGTTCCAACTCCGTGAACGCTATGGACAAAACACCTTCGGGCAGAGCTGTTTGCTCGCTCGACGCTTGATCGAGGCGGGCACCCGGGTCGTCGAGGTCATCTGGCCCAAGGTCGCGAACTCGGACAACCACTCCTGGGATGTCCACTCTAATCTCTCCAAGCGCATGAAGACCCAGTCGGCGCCGATGCTCGACGCGGGTCTGGCCACGCTGATCGAGGACCTGGATGAGCGTGGGCTTCTCGATGAGACCCTGGTGGTTGCGGTCGGTGAGTTTGGACGCAGCCCCCAGCGCGGCGTCAGCACATCGGGCAACAGCAACAGCGACGACGGCCGCGATCACTGGCCCTACTGCTACACGGCCTGCCTGGCCGGGGCCGGCATCAAACGCGGTTATGTGCACGGCGCCTCCGATGAGACCGGATCGGCGCCCCTCAGCGATCCCGTACATCCCCGCCAACTGCTCGCGTCGATCTACCACTCCTTCGGGATCGACCCGGAAACGCTCGTCTACAACCACCTGAATCAGCCGCGAGAACTCGTCAAGGCGCAGGCCGTCATTGAGCTGTTCGGGTAGGGGTGACGCGCTGTCGGAAAAACGAAATCCGAATATCGAAACTCGAAACAAATTCGAAATTGAAATGATCGAAATCTTAAACTACGTTGCAATGCATTTCTAAGTGGGCGGCCCAGGTTTCGGTCATTGAAACATTCTAATTTCGTGCTTGTTTCGGATTTCGTGTTTCGATATTCGGATTTGAAACTTTCTGATCGCTTATGCTTGAGAACGCCGCCCCGTGTCAAATCTGAACACCCTTGCGGCATTGTTCCCGAGAACCTTAGCCTGATCTGCAACGGACAATCCTTGCAGGAAAGACCGGCATCGTTCGACAACGGCACGATAGGAATCCCCCGTCGCATCAGCCCCGTAGCCGCCCCCGTACATCAGTCGATCC
This sequence comes from Planctomycetota bacterium, assembly GCA_022563885.1. GTDB lineage: Bacteria > Planctomycetota > Phycisphaerae > Sedimentisphaerales > Anaerobacaceae > JAIPFM01. The sequence continues at coordinate 6,688 of JADFMM010000126.1, forward strand.
GGACCGAATGCATCGATCAAACGCTTGATGGTGGGCGAGATCTGTCGGTGCGGGTAGTTGCGATCAGAAGGAATGGAGGACAGCTTTACCACGACGTTGGGAAACCTCGACCAACCAATCACTTTATCATGTTCCTCTGGCGTTCCCTGGTACGGGCGACCGAGGTGGTCGATCAGGACGGTGGTGTCTTTGAATTCCCGGATGAGCGGTTCGAAGCCGGGAGCGTATTTGGGCTCGAAATGCAGTTGCATGGCCAGGCCATGATCCGTCGCCAGTGTCCAGAGCCGGCGAAGTTCCGGTGTGCCGAAGGGCGGCAGCCGGTCGGGCACGTAGGCATGCACCCGTGCGGCCACCAGCGGCGTGCGTTTGGCCAGAGCGGGCAACTGCTCGATCGAGCCGGCGCGGTCCGCAAAGAACAGGCAAGTGCCTTTGAGACGTCCCTCGCCGACTCCCAGACAGTATTCCAGATAACGATGGTCATCCTGGTAGGGCTCCGGATGAACGACGATGGCATAATCGATTCCCCCCTCGTCCATGCAGCGAAGGAGGTGCTGCGGGGTTGCGGCTTCTTCAGGACGATAGGGCGCGCGTTCATGGTAGGGAAAGCGTTTGTCATCTGTCCCCGCAAAACAGTGCAGGTGGGTGTCAACGATGACGGATGGCTTGTTGAGATTCTCTTTGGAAGCGGCGGAAGCAATTCTCACGGAAGTCATCGCCACGGCGCCCGTGGTCTTCATGAAATCTCTTCTGTTCATCACGTGGCCTTTCCAGGCGAAGAAATGAACGCAGGCCCGAATCTGCAATGTCACTCACTGGGCCGGGCTGGATTCGAACCAGCGTAAGCTTACGCTAATGGGTTTACAGCCCATCCCCTTTAACCACTCGGGCACCGACCCTAAATTGAGAGTGCAGCATTAAAGCTGAAAACACCTGCATTGTCAAAGATTATTTGAGGGTCTGGAACGCGATAACGCGACAGCGCGACACACGTTTATTGGAATTGGATAGGAAGAAAGGAAGAACGGGAAGGGCTCGCGCCGTGGTTTGCCGCTTGGCAGTAGGCGCCCATCTGGGTGTGCTGTGGGAGGCGCCTCTTTGCGAGCGGGCTCGAACGAGGCATCATCCTCGCCCTCTGAAGGAACGGCTTGATGAATATGCTAATGGTGCGTGAGAGAAAGCGTCAGCATCAAAACCAGTATCTTCCATCCGCTTCACTTCACAACGGGACACGCGCTAAGGGAGCGGCAAGAAATAACCTGGACTTTTGAATGCCCAATTGCACCCCATCTTGGATCGCTTCTCAATCCCGAAATCCGCGACGTAGAACAGCTACGCCTGTGGTTTCGCTCAATCGGGCGCGACCCAATATTAGGGCACACTTGGACCCCAAATTGTCCAATCTATTTCTGGCCGATCCCTTATTGTGCCTGGTCGTCACGCTGGCCGGGTCCGGGAGGCTTTTTGAAGTCGGCCATCTGCTGGGCCCAAGTGGAGACTTCGGTCCGAGTTTTTTTTAGGGTCTCGGAGGTGGTTTTATGCGGATTCTCGGCCTCCTCGGCGTCCAGCTTGCGCTCTCTGAGCCAATAGAGGAGCCATCCGATTGCCAAGGCCGGGATCATGATGAGCATGAATATTTTGTAGAACATGGTGCGTCCTTGGCAATTCTTCAACAGGGTACTGCGATGCTACTCCAAAGCCCGGCGAAGGTCAACATGAAGGTCGCGGAGGGACCAGTGATCAGTTTTCCCCCAAACCAGACAGCTGATAACCGATTTCCGACTACTGACGACCGATCACCGACTACTGATTCCCTTGACCCACCGCTTGCCTCTTTCCTCGTTCTTGTTAAAGTGGAAAGGTTTGCAGTGTCTGTGCCGGGCCAGACAGCACTCTCGGGAGATCGAATCGAGTATGGGATTGGACAAAACCATCAAGATCGTCGGTGCTGCGGAGCACAATCTGAAGCATATAACGCTGCGCATCCCTCGTGACAAGATGGTCGTCATCACCGGGATTAGTGGTTCGGGGAAGAGTTCGTTGGCCTTTGACACGATCTATGCGGAAGGCCGCAGGAAGTACGTCGAGTCGCTCAGTGCCTATGCCCGCCAGTTTCTGGAAAAGCTGAAAAAGCCGGACGTGGCCGAGATATCGGGCTTACCGCCCACCATTGCCATTGAACAGCGGCGCGGCAGTAGCAATCCGCGCTCGACCGTGGCCACGACCACGGAGATCTATGACTACTTCCGGCTGCTGTTTGCCCGGGTGGGTCAGCCTCACTGCTGGGTATGCGGGCAGGAGATCGCTAGCCAGCACTCGTCGCAGATCGTGGAGTCCGTTCTCGCGCGGCCGGAGGGGTCAAAGATTCAGATCTGTGCCCCATTGGTCCGCGGCAAGAAGGGGGCGCACAAGGAGATCTTTGCGGGTATCCAGCGCGAGGGCTATGTCCGTGTTCGCGTGGATGGCGCGGTCCATGATCTTCGCGATGTGCCCGATCTGAAGAAGAATCAAACCCACGATATCGCGGCAGTGGTGGACCGGCTGGTCGTGAAGGAGGCGGCCCGGGTTCGCCTGGCGGACTCCATTGAAACCGCCCTCAAGCTGGCTGACGGGACGGTGCTCGTGTTGATCTCGCAACCGCGTGAAGGGGGCCCGGGGGATGTCTGGGAGGAGGTGGTGTACAGCGAAAAGTTCGCCTGCTCGAACCACCCCGAAGCGAGCCTGGAAGAGCTGTCCCCGCGCCTATTCAGCTTCAACAGCCCGCATGGCGCCTGTCCCAGTTGTGATGGGCTGGGAACGATCCTGGAATTTGATCCTGAATTGATCGTTCCGGACAAGAGTCTTTCCTTGGAAAACGGGGCCATCAGCGCTTGGCGTAAGGGGGGCAAACGCATGAATATCCTCTACAACCGTCTGGTCAAACGGTTTTGTAGAGACTTGGAGATCTCGAAGTCCATGCCCTACTGCGATATCCCCAAGGAGGCCCTGCGTGTGTTAATGTTCGGGACCGATGGTCGTGACACCCAGAAGTTGGGCATAGCCTTTGAAGGCGTGATACCCAACCTTTCCCGGCGATGGAAAACCACGTCCAGTGAGTTTGTCAAGGCACGGCTGCATGGCTATCTGTCCGAACAAGCCTGTCGAGCCTGTGAGGGTAGTCGCCTCCGCACCGAGGCCATTGCTGTAACGGTCGCGGGCAAGAGCATTGCGGACCTCACCCGCATGAGTATCGAGGAGGCGGAGCGATTCTTTCGGGAACTTCGCCTGGACAAGGAAAAGACCATCATCGCCTACCAGATTCTCAAGGAGATCAAGGCCCGGCTGGGCTTCATGAAGAACGTGGGATTGGGTTATCTCACGCTCAACCGAATCAGCAGTACGCTGTCCGGAGGGGAGGCGCAGCGCATCCGTCTCGCCACGCAGGTAGGCAGTGGGTTGGTGGGCGTCTGTTATGTGCTCGACGAACCCACCATCGGACTCCACAAGCGGGACAACGAACGCTTGCTGGGGATCCTGAAGCAGTTGACCAAGATTGGCAATACCGTGATCGTGGTGGAGCATGATGAAGACATCATTCGCAACGCAGATCATATCGTGGACATTGGCCCGGCTGCCGGTCGCAACGGCGGCCAGCTGGTTGCCCAAGGGAACCTGGAGGACATCCTGGCCTGTGAAAAGTCGCTGACCGGATTGTACCTCTCGGGTAAACGCGTCATCGCCCTGCCCAGCCAACGGCGAAAATACAACCTGCGCAGGTGCATCGAGATCAAACACGCCCAGGAAAACAACTTAAAGGATATCAGTGTCAAGTTTCCGCTGGGCGTGTTGGTCTGCGTGACCGGCGTATCCGGGTCGGGTAAGAGTACGCTGGTCAACCAGATCCTTCTCAAGGCCCTCAAACGGTGTCTGTATCAGTCGCGCGAGCGGCCCGGCAAACACAAGAGCATCCTGGGGACCTCTCTCATCGACAAGATCATTGAGATTGACCAATCTCCGATCGGCAAGACACCCCGTAGCAACCCCGCGACCTACACGGGTGCCTTTGACGAGGTCCGCAAGCTCTTTTCATTGACGCGGGAAGCCAAGATTCGCGGATACAAGGCGGGCCGCTTTAGTTTCAATGTGAAAGGAGGCCGCTGTGGGTCATGCAAAGGGCAGGGCACCAAGAAGATTGAGATGCACTTCTTGCCCGATGTCTATGTGATCTGCCAGGAGTGCAAGGGAACCCGCTACAACCCGGAGACCTTGCAAATCATCTATAGGGGAAAAAACATCGCGGATGTCTTGGATATGCGCATCGAAGAGGCATTACAGTTCTTTGCCAGTATTCCAAAGGTGGTTCGCATCCTCCAGACCCTGTGTGACGTCGGTCTAGGCTATGTTCAATTGGGACAGTCCTCCACGACGCTCTCGGGCGGCGAAGCCCAACGGGTCAAGCTGTCCTCGGAACTGGCCAAGAACGCCACCGGCCATACGCTCTATCTCCTGGACGAGCCGACCACGGGTCTGCACTTCGCGGACATCCACAACCTGCTCGCGGTGCTACAACGCCTGACGGATATGGGCAACACCGTGATCGTGATCGAACACAATCTGGACGTCATCAAGATGGCGGACTACATTATCGATCTGGGTCCGGAAGGCGGCGATGCCGGTGGCCATGTGGTGGTGACGGGTTCCCCCGAGGACATCGTGACCTGCGAAGAGAGCTATACCGCACGCTATTTGAAGAGGCTGTTGGACCGACATGCCTCTTCTTGAGAAATGGGTGGGTTTAAGAGTCGACTTCTGTCCGTTTCGTGGGAGTAGAGTGTCATGAAGATAACGTCTGCACTTCAATGGATTGGAGACTGTCAAGGTTACCTGGAACTGATAGACCAACGCGTGTTGCCGGGCACCTGGTCCAAGCTTGTCTGTCGGGACACCGCCCAACTCTGGCAGGCGATCAAAACCTTAGCCGTCCGGGGGGCGCCCGCTATCGGCGTGTCCGCCGCCTATGGGCTAGTGCTGGCGCTACAGCAGTCTAAGGCGACCGATGCGTGCGGGGCCCTCAAAGACCTGATTCAGCAGGCCCACTATCTGGCAAGCTCGCGTCCGACCGCGGTGAATCTCTTTTGGGCCTTGGATCGTGTGCGGCGCTCCGCCGAGCAGTTGGTGGCCGATCAGGCCCAGGCCGACAAGGATGCCCTCCTAGCCGTGGTCTTCGCAGAAGCAGAGGCAATCTGCCGGGAGGACGTGGTCATGTGTCAACGCATCGGTGAGCATGGTGAGCGTTTTATTGGGGAGGGATGCGGCGTCCTGACCCACTGCAACGCCGGTGCACTGGCCACCGCGGGACAGGGAACGGCCCTGTCCCTCATGTTTGAGGCCCATAAGAGAGGCCGTTCGTTTACGGTCTACGCGGATGAGACCCGGCCTCTGTTGCAGGGCGCCAGACTCACGGCCTGTGAGTTGCAGCGCGCGGGTATCGAGGTAAAGGTCCTCTGCGACAGCATGGCCGGCTGGCTGATGAAACAGGGCCAGGTCCATGCCATCGTGACCGGTGCGGACCGCATCGCCGCCAATGGGGATGCCGCGAACAAGATCGGGACCTACAGTCTGAGCATCCTGGCCCGCGAACACCAGATACCGTTCTATATCGCGGCGCCTTCCAGCACCTTCGACCTCTCGATAGAAAACGGCCAGGCCATCACGATTGAGCAGCGTTCAGCGGAGGAAGTGACCACTCTCCAAGGGGTAGACCTCGTACCGGCCGGCGTGGGTGTGTATAATCCGGCCTTCGATGTGGTGCAGGCAAGCGACATCACCGCCTTGATCACGGAAGTGGGTGTCATCGAAAAACCAAGTGCCGAAAAGATCAGAGACCACTTTTCAAGATCGAAATAAACCCTTCCAATGGAAAGAGCCTCTCCCAGAGAGCGAAAGCTCGGACTGCTGCTGTTTCTCCTGGTCGCCGGCGGCTTTGCAGGGTTGTTTCTATTGGAAACCGTCCTGGGCTTCGATGTGGGAAGACGCTTCAACCCCTGCGGGTTCAAGCAACGGACCCACCTGCCCTGCATCACCTGTGGTTGGACCACCTCCACTCAGGCATTCGTGCGCGGGGAGATCGGGCATGCGTTCACCCTTCAGCCCGCCGCCACCCTTGTGAATATGGTCATCGTCGGCGCTTCGCTGACCGCGCTCTACTTGGCCGTGACGGGCAAGATCCCCCGCTTCGCTGCCCGTCTCTACCGAGATCTGAGATGGCGGCACATCCTGATTGCCCTGGTGGTCATACTCTTGGCGGGTTGGGCGGTCACACTGGCCAAGGCGCTCTCCCAGCGCAGCGGGTGATGGCGGTAACCTGCTCGGGACCACCCGAAGCCGACTACAGACCACAGACCACTGACCACGACCCTACGGACAATCCGCAGGGGAAAGAGGAGGGGGCCGTACGCGTCAGCGGGCCTGGTTCAATTTCCGGTTATACGATTCGACGTAGGAATCGTACTCGTAATGGGCTTCTCGGCACTCTCGATTACGATTACGAGTACCGCTTCGCTGAGCACGAGCACGAAAACAGGCCAGACGGACTGATAGCCGTCGGCACACTTTTGTGTAGCAGGCCCGTCAGCGGCATAAGACTTGATTGCCCTGGCCTGTCACCTGCTGGCACGTTCATTGCCTAGTTCCCTAAAAACAGGGGTTCTTCCAGGATGTGACCTAGAATCCATAACAAAAAAGTGATTAACAGCAAGCTCAAAAACAATATTGTAGTGTGCCTTAGAGGAGATTGCCGCGTTGTAGCATTCGTAAGTGTTTGTTGCTATCCGAGTTAACCGTCATCGGCACGCTTGGCATGGCCATTGCTAGTTTTTGTACACGAGTCTGGCAGAAGACAGTATCTGCTAAACGAGTGTTTTGTGATTGAGGAAAGGTTTAAAGCCATAGAAAGGGTGCGTCTGCAACTATGAAAAAAACAATGAGTCTGCTAATACTGCTTGGCCTGTTATGCGTGCCGGCCTTGGGCGAAGAAGCGGAGGCCTCGGCAGCGGAGGCCTCCGCAGCGGAGGCCATCGAAGCGGTGCAGAACAACCTTAACATTGTCTGGACCTGTATTGCCGCCTTCCTGGTCTTCTTCATGCAGGCCGGCTTTGCCATGCTGGAAACAGGCTTCACGCGAGCGAAAAACGCCGTCAACATCCTCATGAAGAACCTTATGGACTTTTCCGTGGGAACCCTCACCTTTGCGTTCCTTGGCTTCGGCCTGATGTTTGGAAAGAGTGGCGGTTGGTTCGGGACCACCCATTTTATGCTCTCCGATATGGGCGAGGGCGTGGAGAGCTGGAACTGGACCTTTCTGATGTTTCAGACCGTTTTTGCCGCGACCGCCGCGACCATCGTCTCGGGTGCTATGGCGGAACGGACCAAGTTTATCAGCTATCTCGTCTACAGCTTCTTTATTACGCTCTTTATTTACCCCATTTTTGGTTCTTGGGCCTGGGGCGGCCTGCTGGACGGGGGCGGATGGCTGGAAAGCAAGGGATTCCTTGATTTCGCCGGATCGACCGTCGTCCACTCCGTCGGTGGGTGGCTTGCCCTGGCCGGGGCGATCGTGTTGGGACCCCGCTTGGGTAAATATGGCCCTGATGGCAAGGCCAAGGCCATCCTAGGCCACAACATACCCTTGGCGGCCTTGGGTGTATTCATCCTCTGGTTTGGTTGGTTCGGATTTAATTCCGGGAGTACCATGACCGGCAACGGCTCGATTGGCTACATCGCCGTGACCACCAATCTCTCCGCCGCGGCGGGGGCGATCGCGGCGATGCTCGTCTCTTGGGTGGTCTTGAAAAAACCTGATGCATCCATGGCACTCAATGGGGCTTTGGCCGGTCTCGTTGCGATCACAGCACCGTGCGACGGCGTGAGCCCCCTGGCAGCGGCTGTCATCGGCGCCATAGGCGGTGCCTTGGTGGTCTTCTCCGTCATCTTCATCGATAGGGTCTTGAAGATTGACGACCCCGTCGGCGCGGTCAGCGTTCATGGGGTCTGCGGTGCCTGGGGCACCCTCTCCTGCGGCCTGTTCAACATGGAGTCAGGACTCTTCTATGGCGGCGGCTTGGGGCAGTTGGGTGTGCAGTTGCTGGGTGTGGGTGCAGGGTTCATCTGGGCCTTTGGCGTCGGTATGGTGCTGTTCTTAGGCCTCAAAGCCACCATTGGCTTGCGAGTCTCCGAAGAAGAGGAACTGAAGGGCCTGGACATCGGCGAGCACGGTATGGAAGCCTACGCCGGATTCCAGATCTTCTCGAATACCTAATCAAAGCACCCTTACAATACGGGTGCTTGAGCGCAGGAGAGGCCTGACAGGTTGTCGGGCCTCTCTATACTTTTGCATTCGCCAAACGACCTCACTCGCGGCCGGTCGGAGTTCGAAGGTACCCGCTACCCTTTTCCGTCTAAATCGTTTTAGTCGGGCTCAAGATTGTTTAGATCGCTTTAAAAGTCACAGAAATGTCAGACTCTAGCGGTGGCCGATAACGCCCGTTTCGTCTATTTTCTGGTTTCCGGGTCTCAAACGGGTTTTTGATCTCTTGGCATGAGACTTGCCTATTTTCTGAGGCGTATAGGTTTTTGGTTTTTCTGCCAGGCTCAAACTCGCAATAGAAAACCGAAACCAGCGGTTGTTCTTTGTCCTGAACCACACGAGTGAATTCTGAAGCACTGCGCCGAACGACTGTATTGACAATGAACGAGTCCTATGAAGGGTAAGAAAAAATGAAGCTGATTAGTGCCTATATCCAGCCACACAAACTCAATGACGTGAAGCAAGCTCTCATGGCAGCTGACGTCGGCAAGATGTCCGTCACCAATGCCCTGGGCTGTGGAGCGCAGCAGGGGTACGAAGAGAGCTTTCGCGGCGTCAAATTCGAAGTGAATCTGCTGAAGAAACTGAAAATAGAAATAGCCGTCAACGATGATTACGTAGACAGGACGATCGAAGCCATTATTGCAGGGGCACAGAGTGGTCAGATTGGTGATGGGAAGATTTTTGTGACAGATCTGGTGGACTGCATCCGGATTCGTACCGAGGAGAGGGGTGCGAAGGCCATCGGGTGAGCCTTCGCACGGGCGGGGGAATGGACGTCAGATCGCGCAGGTGTGAGAGCACGAAAACACAACAGCCATAGGGCTCGGTCTGAAGGCCGGGCCCTTTTTTATTCTGGGCTCTGTCTGAAAACCCCGTCGTCGGTCCGACTGCCCCGCGTTTTCAGACCAGTCCCCGCTACGCAGCTCGGTGCATAGATCTAAGGGGCC
>JADFMM010000126.1:15988-17244 GCA_022563885.1 Planctomycetota bacterium
TCCTCACCGTTCTTCTCCTAAGCATCCTACTGTGATTCGCTCAGCTTAAGGGACAGAGTCCCAGGGCTGATTCTACGCATGCTACTTCGAATGTCGGTGTCCCTGGGAACGTATTGTGAAAGGAAAACGCTTACGGGCCGCGGAGCGTTTGTCCTATACCCGGACTGATTACAGGGTGCGTCAACAGCCCGCCCCTTTGAGGGGCAAATCAAGGCCGGGTCCTCTGGGCGGGGTGGTTTTCATTGATTTTCAAGTAGGCATTCACTATATTAGGTGAAATTTAGTGACTTGGAGGGTGTCATATTGAAGTTTTTCCACATGTGGTTAGCAGTTCTCCTGATGGTGTGTCTAGCCGGTAGAGCCCTGGCAGAGGACCCTGTTTATTTTGCTGACCTGAACTTAAAGGTAGCCGTCGAAAAGGCATTGGCGATTTATGAGCCAACCGCAACTGATATGCTGGGACTCACTCAGCTACGAGTCGTGAACCCGGAAATCAGACCCGACTATTCAACAACTGGGATAACAGACCTCACAGGGCTTGAATACGCGTCCAATCTGCAGGAGTTGTGGCTTCGGGTAAACCTTGTCAGTGACATCTCGGTGCTTACAGGATTAACAAACCTGGAAACCGTGCACCTATCTCGAAACCGAATCTCAGACCTATCCCCATTGTCTGGACTTAGCAACCTAAGCTATTTAGATCTGCACGGTAATTATGATATTTCTGATCTGTCGCCTTTGGCGGGACTTGAGAACCTTTTGACGCTGATTATCAGACAAACCAACAGCGACGACCTCTCCGCTTTATCCAGTTTGAGGAACCTTGAGGTTTTGCACGTGTCAAGCAACGGGCTCAGCGGTCTATCAGGCTTGTCGGAACTTTACAATCTAACGGAACTACTGGCCACCTATAATGAAATAGACGATTTGGAGGATTTATCGGGTTTATCCAATCTTGAAACGCTAGATGTGGCAGCAAATCTCGTTAGTGATCTTTCACCGCTGTTAAAGCTATCCCGTTTGGTACACCTGGATGTAAGCTACAATAACATCAGTGACATCTCAGGGCTCTTGGGGCTAATGAACCTTCAGTCCCTGTACTTAGAGCAAAATCCTCTAAGCGAAGAGGCGTATGCAAGCGGTTTACAGGCAATTGAGGACAATAGTCCGAATGTTTACGTGCGCTATGACCCAAATCCTCGCGCGGTTGAGAACATTTCTGGATCAAAAGGCATCTATGAAGATAAAATACAGAT
>JADFMM010000127.1:0-12478 GCA_022563885.1 Planctomycetota bacterium
ACATACCCACGTTCGCCACCCGGCCAAATCCCGCCGCAGGCGCCACTGACGTGGCACCAGATACGACTCTTTCTTGGGGTAGGAATGGACGTGAAGCCGATCGCCACGAGATCTATGTTGGGACCAATGCCAATGATCTAGCCCTGGCGGGTGCTGCCAGTGAAAGCAGCTTCTCGACAGGCGCTTTGGATCTGCAGTTGGGTCAGACTTATTCCTGGCGTGTGGATGAGGTCAATGAGGCCATGGACCCTAGCACCTGGGAAGGCACTGTCTGGAGCTTTACCACCGTGGCTGCCATCAGCGTCGACGACATGGAGAGCTATAAAGACGCGGAATTTCTCGAGATCTGGGCCACCTGGGTCGACGGATTCGATGATCCGTCCAATGGCTCCCTGGTCGGCGCGGACCCGGCGATCGGTGATTTTGCCCCTGAAACGGATATCGTCAATGGGGGCAGTCAATCCCTGCCGATTTGGTTTGACAACGGCACGGTAGCGATTTCGGAGGCCACCCGCACGTTCGAGCAGACGCAGGATTGGAGTCGATCCGGTGTCAAAACCCTGGTGCTTTCATTCAGCAGAGGGGCCGAAAACACCGGTAACGGTCGACTTTATGTGCGGGTCAACGACACCAAGGTCGTATATCAGGAAGATCCTGGGACCCTGCCTCCCGGCTGGGATCAGTGGACCCAATGGAATATTGACCTGAGCGCCCTGGGGACGGATCTTACGCGGGTCCGGAGCCTGACGGTCGGCATTGAGGGCGCCGGCGCCAAAGGCGTTTTGTATGTGGACGACATCCAGCTCGAGGGAGACGCTGCGGAACCGGGATCGCAGGTGCTGGCGTGGTTCGAGGCCGAATCGGGTCAGATTACCGCGCCGCTGCAGGTGCTCTCGGATAGTCCCACTGCCTCCGCAGGTTAGCATATCGGCACAGTGGACGGCATTGGAGACGAGAACGGCAATCCTCCGGCCGATGGCCTTGCGACGTATTCCATTACCGTACCTGAGGATGGCGTGTATAGACTGGCATTCCGGGTCATCATCACGGGTGGAAGCAATTCCTTCTGGGTCCGAATCCCGGGCATGGCGACCAATACCACGAACCATGCCAGTGGCTGGGTCCGCTTCAACGGCATCTCAGACGGCGACGCCTGGCATTGGGACGTAGTTCACAGCGATGATGACAACCAGCAGGAGGTAGAATTCACCCTGTCTGCGGGAACCCACACCCTCGAGATCGCACGGCGTGAGGACGGCACGCTGCTCGATGCCATTGCCGTTCTGAAGTGATGTTCAGTGCGGAAGAAGGAAACGAAACGTCCTAGGCCTGGGGTGCAAAAACCCATCCAACAGCCAATCACTTTCGTCCGCCATGACCTTTGTGTGCGTGTAGCAAAAGGAGTTATGTGGGAATGATGTTTACACTGCAGGCCCTTACGGCCACAACTGTATGGGGCCCATGTTCGCTTCTACGATATCCTTGTCCTGTTGATCCACAATGCCATCGTGATTCACATCCCCCGGTATCACGGGTATACGAGGCAGGAACGCAATGTCCTCTGGCGTGAGGGTAAGGTTAAAGATCCGCACATTGTCGATGTCACCCACGAAGTCCCCGACATGGGGCGATGCCGTGTTGAGCGTGCTGCCCACACGGATGGTGTCGGCCCCGATGTTGGGGATCGCCGGATTGATCTGATCCCCTGCGCCGGCCACACCGTCTAGGGTCACCGTGACCCATTCACTGTCTGCGTCATAGGTCAAAACGATGCGGTGCCATGCGGAGGTGTCGAAGAAGAAGTCATCGTCCTCTACACGGGTCCTACCCACGCCGAAGTTCTCATAAACCACCTCCCCCCAGAAGGGCTCGCCGGGATCCGAATCGAGGTAAATGGCCATGGCATGGTTGTCCGGCGTGTCGTCGCGGGCGGAACTCAGCAGGATACCCGGCGAGTTCGTCTTGAAATCTATTGCTACCGAGAAGTCCCGCGATCCGTCGAAGGGATTGTTGGCGCCCAGGGGAATGTCCATGGCGTTGCTGCCAGAGAGGGTCAGCACGCCATTCTGGGTGAGGGGATTGTTCCGTCCCTTTCCATGGCGCTGTTGGCCGGACGAATCCAGCAATCCGTTGTCAAAGGTATATTCCGCAGCGAGCGGTCTGCGTAACCAGTTGTTGGTGACCACGGCGATGTCGTCGGCATCGACCACGCAATCTCCGGTGAGGTCACCCAAGACGCTTCCCGGGATACAGCGGGAGGGATACAGCCGGATATCGTCGATGAATACGCTACCGGTGTGACCACTACCTTCAACACCAATCGTTATACGCCTCACATTCTTCAGGTCCACCCCCAGTGCGGAGAAATCAGCCAGGTCCATGTTGCCCTCCTGCCAGGTTTCTGTCCTTAGGTCAACGCCTGGCACGTGGCTGGCTGGAGAACCATTGATCTTGACATAGAACTGGCCGCTCCCATTGTCTTCGCGGCCGAAGACATACAGGGTTAAGGCCCTGATGCCCACGGCGCTCCAATCCTGAGGATCATCGAATGTCCGTGTCGCTTCCGAATAACCGGGTGATAGGGTATTGTCATACTCAAAGGGCATGGACTGCCGGCCCTCTTCATGCACGATAACTCGTTCGGCGAAGGGCGAAACGGCATAACCGACAATGGAGCCCGTGTTGTTGCCCGGTGTGTCAACGGGTTGACTGAAACCGAGACCATCGATCCAAGTCTGGAAGATGGCGCCGAAGTTCGTGTTGTCGTCTGTATATGCCTCGAAATCATCGACAACCCTAAACTCAGAGGTGGTGAAGTGCCAGAGATTTCCCTCCCAAATGGGAGGGTCCTCGGTGTTGTTGACTTCATCGATCTGCCAGTAGTAGGTCGCGTCGAGTACCAGCCCTCGGGGGGCGGAAACCGATTCGGTTGTGGTGCTTTCCTGCGGGAGACCATCCATCTCGGTCCCCAGGTGTACCTCATGCGAGGAGGCCTCTCGTCCGGGGCGCCAACGTAAGACAACTTCCGGATCCACATCCACGGCGCCCGATGCGGGTTGAGGCTCTCTCGCCCTTACAGGTAGGTAGAGCAATCGCACCTCGCTGAGCCCATACTGGCTGCGGCCCTTAAAGTTCGTTTGAGCTGTCAAACGGATCTGCGCGGCGATGATGCCGTTTAACGGGATCTTGGCGGGGCCTACAGGCGCCGTGCCGGTGCCCGGCTCCAATTGCATCGGATCCAAGGCCGTGAAATTCACCCCGTCTGTGGAAAACTCAATAGTGACATCCTTGAAACCATAACCGAGTTTATCCTCGCGGAATCGGTTGTAGTTCCAGATCATCAGCTCATGGAGCTTGTAGGTCTTGTCAAACTCGTATTGAATCCAGGCCGGCTCGGGCGCCCCTCTTTCACTGAGCCACATGTTCCCTTCGTTTGCGTCATGCAGGTCATTGGCATCCAGGCCCGAGCCGTCGGTGGTATTGCTGGGCTCGAATTTCGGATCGAAGCTGGAGGCGGTGACCGCGACGATGTGATCGTCCAGGCGTAACGGGTAGACATAAGGCTCGACCGTGAAGCTCCAGGTCTTGCCCTTGTGGATCCCTGGCCTGGCCGGGGCATTGACCTCATCGACCCGCCAGTAGTAGGTCTGGCCCCAATCGAGTAGGCCCGGCGGATCATAGAGGGTGCCGGCCTGGCCTGAATTCACCAGGTGCTCACTGCCGGCATCCGCGGCGTCGACATCGTCGAAGCGGGTGCCGAAGTAGACGTCGTGGCTCTGGGCATAGATGCCCGGACTCCAGCTCAGTTCGGGCTCTCTCTCGACCAAGGCTGCGTCGTCGCCGGGGCTCGGACGTCGGGCCAATTCTCTGGCGGGCCGGTAGTCCGGGAGCTGAGGCATCTCTGATGGGTCAAGGGCTCGGTTCCAGATCGCGAACAGATCAATCTGGCCGTTGAGGTTGGGAAAGAATCCTGCACTCACCTCTGCAGCGGTAGTTGCATTATAGGGAAGCCCCAGGCGAATACCATAAGCTAGCGTCTCATCCCACTCATCGCTCCAGTCGGCCGTCCATGCCGTCACGGTGCTATCTCCGTGACTCACGGCCCCGCCTGCTCCGTCGAGGTGGTAAAAAGTGAAAAGATCTATGGCCGCTTCATACGTTACGATGACCAGATGAACGGCGCCATCGGCATACCCCACCCCGCTCTGCTGGGATGGCACTGTTCCGTTATCCCAGAAGTGGACGGCCTGGCCGTCGTTATGCGTCGTCAAGACGAAGTCACCCGCTCCCGAAGCACTGGCAGTACCCATGGAAACCAAGATGCTGGCTGAACTGGTACTGAACGTGCCGGTGCTCTCGCCGGCGTAGGCAATGGCGATAGTGAAATCGCTCAGCGCATCGACGAGCGGATTCACCGGATCGAAGCCCACGGGCGTGCCGACATCCGCGTAGTCCCCATCACCGTCGAGCCAGAGGAGACCGTCGGCAATGCGTGCATCTCCGCCGAGGAGGAGGTCGTGGCCGTTGCCGCTGCCATCTATGAGATTCCCGAAGTCATGCCAAATCAACAGACCCTCGAGCAAGTCTGCATTGACACGACCGGCAGCGACACTCAGCGCCATCCCCAGAAGAAGCGTGCGAACAATCAGTTTTCTATGCATCACAAACCTCTCTCGCATAGGACAAGCTTAGACGGCTAAGGCCACCGCTGTAGGGGCCCCATATGGGCTTCCACGACATCCTTGTCCTGCTGATCCACGATGCCATCCTCATTCACATCGCCCGGTATCCCCGGTATGCGGGGCAGGTGCGCGACATCATCCGCCGTGAGGGCAACGTTAAAGATGCGAACATTGTCGATCTCACCCACAAAACCCCCTACATTGGGCGAAGCAGTGTTGAGTGTGGCACCGAGGCGTACGGTGTCGGCCGCGATGTTGGGGATTGCCGGGTTGATTTCCTCTCCTTCTCCGGCCACCCCGTCAAGATAGACGAGAACCCATTCCTTGCCTGCATCATAAGTGACTACCAGGCGATGCCATAGAGAGGGGTCGAAGAAGAACTCGTCGTCCTCGGCGTTGGTGTTGCCTACGCGGAAGTTCTCATAGACGACTTCTGCCCGGAAGGGCTCGTCCAGATCCCGATCGAGGTAAATCGCCATGGCATGGTTGTCCGGCATGTCGTTTCGGGCCGAACTCAGCAGGGTGCCGGGGGAATTCGTTCGGAAGTCCATTGCCACCGAGAAGTCCCGTGTGCCGTCAAAGGGATTGTCAGTTCCCAGAGGGATATCCATGGCGCTGCCGTCAGCGAGGGTCAGCACGCCATTCTGTGCGAGGGGATTGTTCCGTCCTTTTCCATGGCGCATGTTGCCGGACGTATCCAGTAATCCGCTCTCAAAGGTAAACTCCGCGGCTAACGGTCCGAGCAACCAGTTGTTCGTGATCACCGCGATATCGTCCGCATCGACGATGCAGTCTCCGGTGAGGTCACCTACTACGGTTCCCGGGATACAGCGGGAAGGATACAGCCGGATATCGTCTATAAAAACACTGCCCGTACCCGTGGCGCCTTCAATGCCGACCGTCAAGCCAGTGACATTCTGCAAGTTCACACCCAGCGTGGAGACATCGTCCAGGTCCAAATTACCCTCTTGCCAGATTTCCGCGCCTAGGTCTATTCCTTGAATTGGTAGAGCGGGAGAGCCATTGATCTTGACATAGAACTGGCCGCTCCCGTTGCCTTCGCGACCGAAGACATACAGGGTTAAGGCCCTGATACCCACATCGCTCCAATCTTGAGGTGGATTAAAGGTACGTGTCGCTTCGGAATAATGGGGTGATAGGGAATTGTCATACTCGAAGGGCATGGACTGCCTGCCCTCATCATGCAGGGTTTCTTGTTCCGCGAAGGGCGAAACAGCATAACCGACAATGGATCCCGTGTTGTTGCCTGGCGTATCCACGGGTTGGCTGAACCCGAGACCATCGATCCAGGTCTGGAAGATGGCATCAAAGTTCATGTTGTCGTCGGTATATGCCTCAAAATCATCCACAACCCGAAATTCGGAGGTGGTAAAGTGCCAGAGATCTCCTTCCCAGTGACTGGGGGTTTCGGTGTTGTTGACTTCATCGATCTGCCAGTAGTAAGTCTCGTCAAGTACCAGCTCCTGGGGCGCAAGGATGGACGTGGCGACGGGGATCGCCTGAGGGAGTTCATTCATATCGGTCCCCAGGTGTACCTCATGTGAGGCGGCCTCCCGTCCGGGACGCCAACGCAGTTCAACATGCGGATCCACATCCACGGCACCCGATACAGGGTGAGGCTCTCGCGCCTGAACGCGCAGATAGAGCAGGCGCACTTCGCTGAGGCCGAACTGACTGCGGCCCTTGAAGTTCGTTTGCGCGGTCAAGCGGACATGCGAGGCGATGATGCCGTTCAGTGCAATCGTGGCGGGGGCAAGCGGTGCCTCGCCGGTGGCCGGTTCCAATTGAATCGGGTCCAAGGCGGTGAAGTCTACGCCGTTCGCGGAATACTCGACTAGCACATCCTTAAAGCCATAGCCGAGTTTGTCCTCACGGAATCGGTTGTAGTTCCACACGAGTAGCTCATGGAGCTTATAGGCCCGGTCGAATTGGTATTGAATCCAGGCCGGCTCGGGAGCGTTTCTGGCACTGAGCCACATGTTGAATTCATTGACGTCATGCAGGTCGTTGGCATCCAGACCCGACCCATTGAGGGTCGAGATGGGATCGTATTTTGGATCAAAACTGGAGACGGTGACAGCGCTAATGTGTTCATCCATCCGTAGCGGATAGGCAAAGGGCTCGACCGTGAAGTTCCAGGTCTCGCCTTTATGGACCGTTGAATCGGGTGGGGCATTGACCTCATCGACACGCCAGTAGTGGGTCTGCCCCCAGTCGAGTCGGCCGGGAAGTTCATGGCGGGTGCCGGTCTGGCCTAAACTCACGAGCATTGCACTGCCGGTATCGGCATCGTTGACGTCGTCGAAGCGGCTGCCGAAGTAGACGGTGTGGGTGTCAGCGTAGAGTCCCGGGCTCCAGCTAAGGGGGGTGTCCCTGGGTACATCTTGTGCCTCGTGGTCCGGATTGGGAGAAGTGGCTAATTCTCTCTTGGAACCATAGGTCGGTATTTCAGGCATCTCTGAGGCGTCAAGGGCCCTGTTCCAGAGCGCGAACTTGTCAATTTGACCGTCGAGGTCCGGAAAGAACCCTGTCCCCTCATCTGATCTGATGTTTGCATTACGAGGCGAACCGAGGCGAATGCCATAGTCCAGGGTCTCATCCCATTCCCCACTCCAGTCCTGTACGGCGCTTCCGTGAGCGGCTGCGCCGCCTGCCCCGTCAAGGTGATAAAATGTGAATTGATCACTCGCCGTTTCATAGGTTAGGATCACCAAATGAATGGTCCCGTCGGCATAGCCAATCCCACTCTGATCGGATGCCAAGCCAGCCGAGAACCAGAGGTCTATACCCTGGCCGTCATCATTCGTGCCCAAGGACAGGTCGGCACTAGCCGAAGCGGCGGCAGGACCGATGGAAACCAACATGCTGCCGCCTTCACCCCCATCGGTGCTCTCACTGGCGTAGGCGACGGCAATAGTGAAATCGCTCAACGCATCCACCAGCGGATTAACGGCTCCAAAGCCCGCCAGGGTACCGATGTCTGCGTAATCCTCATCGCCGTCGAGCCATAGCAGGCCGTCTTCGATATAGGCGTCTCCGCCGAGCAGGGCGTCGTGGCCATTGCCGCTGCCATCGACAAGGTCATCGAAATCGTGCAGGACCAAGAGGCCCTCACTGAGATCGGCATGTGCGGTGGTGGCGGTCAGACTCAGCGATCCGAGCAGAATGACCAGCAACAAACAACTATCGAGGAGGTCGTTTTTCTGTTTAAGCATGGTGCAACCCCAAGTGCTAGGCCTTAAGATAAGAAGGAGGTTCCTGGTGACACGCACCAGGAACCTCGCATATTCGCTTCTTGCAACGAACGCGACTTAGGGCCACAGGGTCTGGGCTCCCAGATTGGCTTCCACAATATCCTTGTCGGCCTGATCCACGATACCGTCGCCGTTCAGGTCTGCCGGGTGTGTGGGAACCCTATCTGCGAGTTCGGCTGCATCATCGGCCGTGAGCACGAAGCTGAAGATACGCACATTGTCGATGCTGCCGCTGAGATCGCTCACGCCTTCTTCGTAGGGGAATTCCTCATTGAGAGATCCACCAATGCGTACGGTGTCCTCAGCTATATTCGGGATCTCCGGATTCCATTCACCCGTTCCACCCGGGTCTCCGTCCAAATAAATCGCGAGCATTTCCTGTTCAGCGCTGTAAGTCACTACCACAGTATGCCATTCTCCGTCCAGTGGATTGTCTTCTGCGCTCATTCCGCCCACGAAGAATTGGTCGTAGATGACTTCGCCCCAGTCAGGTTCGTCCCAGTTATGGACCCAGATCGACATGGCGTGGTTGTCCCCTTCGGCGTTCCGGGCGGAACTGAAGAGCAACGACGGTGCATCGGCCCTGAAATCCAGGGCAATGGAAAAGTCCTGGGATCCATCAAAGGGGTTGTCCGCACCCAGCGGGATATCGACAAAGCTGGTACCATCCAAGTTCAGCATGCCTCCCTGAACCACGGGGTTGTTTTGCCCTACGCCGTCGCGGCCATTGCCGGAGGTGTCCGACAGGCCGGCGTCAAAGGTGTATTCCACCGCTAGGGGAGCACTCAGCCAGGCGTCCGCGATGAGGGCCAAGTCCTCTTCGTCTACGACACAGTCGCCGTTGAGATCCCCTGCCAGGGATGAGCCGGCGATGCAGCGGGTTGGGTACAGCCGGATGTTGTCGATGAAGACCGTACCGAAACTACCGCCCCCTTCAATGCCGACTGTCAGACTGGTCACACGCTGGAGGTTTAGACCGGCGAAATCTGCCAGATCGATGTTCACTTCCTGCCAGGATTCCTCGGCGAGGTCGGCCGTCACGGCCTGCTTGACGCCGTTGACCTTCACATACAGCTGACCGCCTGCATTGTCTTCGCTGCCATGCACATAGAAGGTCAAGGCCTTGACGTTGGACCGCGTCCAGTCCTGGGCCCCATCGAAGGTGCGGGTGGCCTCGGATATTGCCGCGCCGCCGGTATTGTCATAGGACAGGGGCAGTGATTGGTCGCTGTCATCATGGGTGACGTCCTTTTCCGTCGCACCGGCGTCGTCGCCCGCTAGTGAACCATTGGCCTCATCTTCAAAACCATCGACCCAGGCGCCCCATACGGCGACACTCGCGTCGTCCACGCTGTCCTCATAGCTTTCCATGTCGTCCACGGTGAGGAAGGCGTTGGTGCCAAAGCTCCATACCTGCCCGGCCAATGAGGGATCGTCGACTTCATCGATACGCCAGAAGTATTCCTGGCCCAATTCAAGACCCTGAGGCTCATAGACGGTCTCGGTGGTGGTCTCCACCAGGGCCAGATCCTCCTCGTCGGTTCCGAAGTAGACCTTGTGTGAGCCTGCCTCGCGTCCGGCGCGCCACTCCAACATGAGGTCATCCACGTCCACGACCTCTTCTGACTCAGGCACGGGATCCATGGCCCGTACGGGCACGTAGAGAATACGCACGGCACTGAGACCGAACTGGTCGTTAAAGCCGGAGAAATTGCTCTTGGCGGTGAGGCGCAGCGCCGTGGCGACCACGTTCTGGAGATCCAAGGTATCGGTCGGCCCGGTGGGCTCACCCGGTGCCTGATTCAGGTTTACAGTAGCCAGCTCGATCCAGGTCTCCCCGTAGTCGGTAGAATACTCGATGACGGTTTCATTGAATCCGAAGCCGAGGTCCAGCTCAATGTCCTCATTGTAATTCCAGATCATGATTTCAGAGAGTTGGTAGGGTCTGTCGAATGGGTATGCGATCCATGCCCCGTTCGCGTCGTCGGGGCTTTCAAAGGCACTGAGCCACATGGCCCAAGCCTCTATCGAATGCTCATCACCGTCAAGGCCATCCCAGACGGTCGCATCAGGCCATGAGTCCTCTTCCGAACTGGAGGCAATTATGTCATCAGCGAGAATCTGGTCTTCTTCAGGATCCAGGGCAAAGGCAAAGGGTTCCACCGTGAAGCTCCAGGTGTTGCCACGCCAGGGACTATTGGGGTCTGCGTCATTGGCTTCATCAACACGCCAGAAGTACTCCTGACCCCAATCGAGAATGCCCTCAGGGACATAGGAGGTGTCGGTCTGTCCCGGACTGACGAGCAGAACACTATTCGTATCGGCCTCATTAACCTCAGCGAAGTCGGTCCCGAAGTAGACAGAGTGCGTCACGGCAAAGGCGCCTGGATTCCAGCTCAGTTCGGGTTCCCTCTCGACAAAGTCCGAGCCATTGCCGGGCTCTGCACCACCTGCCTTTGCTGAAGGAACGCCCGCACCAAAAATAGCTACTTGCGGCATCTCTGCTTCGTCAAGGACCCTGTTCCACATCGCGAACATGTCAATCTGACCGTCGAGATCCGGGAACCACCCATCTCCCTCGTCTTCCTTGATACTGGTATTGCGGTGGGAACCGAGGCGCAAACCGTAGTTTAGCGCATCATTCCAGCCAGAATCTCCATTGAAACCCCAGTCAAGCCCTCCTTCGCCAAATTGGTCTGCCGTACCGTCTGCAACGGAGTAAAAAGTGTAGGTATCATTCTCAGCCGAATAGGTGATGATGGCCAGATGAAGATCTCCATTGTTAAATCCTGCCCCGCTCCCCCCGGCTTCAGTAACGTCTATCCACCAGTGGTCTATGACTTGGCCGTCACCGTTCCCACCCAATGACATGTCACCGGTTCCAAAACCTGCCTCAGGACCGATGGAAACGAAAATGCCGTCCTCCATCTCGCTGGCATAGGCGATGGCAATGGTGAAATCGCCCTCCGCATTGATCAGCGGATTGACCGCGCCGAAGCCTTCCAGGGTACCGACGTCTGCATAGTCCCCATCGCCGTCGAGCCATAGAAGACCGTCCTCAATATAGGCGTCACCGCTGAGGACGGCATCGTGGCCATTGCCGCTGCCATCGACAAGGTCCTGGAAGTTGTGCAGGACCACCAGGCCATCATTGAGATCCGCTTGGACCATACTCCCAGCACAACTCAGCGCCAGGACCAGAAGAGACATCGGAACATTCAGTTTTCTATTCATCGTAACCTCCTTCAGAAATAGTACATCGTTTACTGAATACACCCAGTTGCGGGCACATTAATAATAGCTCATATCACCGGTCGCTAGCCAGCCGCTGCCGGTCCCGTCCCATTCATCCACATATCTGTCCTCCATGGTAGGGAGATTCGATTCCGGCTTGATATTCCTCCATTCGATATGACCGTCGCCAAACAACTGACTGCGACCGGTCGCCTGCGGATTTGGGGATTTGTCCAGGCCCACGGGGCTGGCATAGTTTGTCTCATTCCAGGACCAGCCGTCCCGACCGTGGTTGTAACGATAGGCCCCATCGCTAACATCGAGATTCAAAATCTCTGCCATGAGGAGTTGTCTGGCGTTCAAGGTCTTTCCCGTCAGATCTCGCTTGGCAGTTATCGCACACTCGCTGTCGTCCAACAGGTCCGCCCGCCCGAAATAGCTGTAGGCGATCTCGACGAAATCGTGATTAGGCCAGTTGATTTCCTTGACCCACTCCTGCATGAAATCACCACTGCAGCTTGGGCACGTGATCATGTCGGTTGCGACGCCGGTTTCTGGGTAGTTTTTGTCGAAGGCCGAGATATAGGGATTGATCGCCTCGATGTTCCACATGGTGGTGCCTTCTTTTTCCTGTGGCCCGTTGTTGATGTAGTGAGGATAGGGTTGTCCTCCCCATTTGTAGACCATTGACATCAACCTGTCATCGTTGTCCATACCGTACATGACGACCGCCTGCCCCCATTGTTTGAGTCGGTTTCCGCAACTGATCCGCCTGGCAGCCTCTCTCGCCTTGCGCAGTCCGGGCATCAGCACGCCCATGAGCACGGCAATAATGGCGATGACGACCAAGAGTTCGATGAGTGTAAAAGCCCTGTTTCTAGCCATCCCTAAGCCTCTTAACAGAATGTACGTAACTATACGTGACTATACGTAAGCTCTACCGCGAAACTGCTGCGCTGCTCGTACTTTCGTAGCCAACTGGGCGTGTACGAAGAATACCATAGTACGGAAAATACTACATGTTCGTTGGCAGAGCCTATTTTACTATTTTAGTCCCCTATCGCAAATCTTTCTTGCTTTTTCTCTAGGTGTAGGTGACATCCCTAGGGTCCACGCAACTCCCATGGACGCCGAGGCAAGTCGATGCGGTTATTCACTTACGAGTGGGCTCAGCTACCGTTTCAGCCCGAAGGGTGCGTTGCCCTTCTTCGCGGCTTGAAACACGTCAAGCGTATCGACGGTTGCGCCGGGGTCGCCCTGCGATTGCATCCAGCGGTCCAACTCGGC
>JADFMM010000127.1:12487-17202 GCA_022563885.1 Planctomycetota bacterium
CCCATGGACGCCGAGGCAAGTCGATGTGGTCATTTAGAGCCCCTAACAAAATGATCGTCGCACCGAGAGCGAGCGTTTTTGCCTCTGGCAAGGAAGGCGAAGCAGGCCATCCGAGGATGGTCGATGGAGCCTGACGCCGTCCAGGGGGAAAATAAGCCGCTCGAATGCAGACTCATTTTGCGTAGGTGCTCTTAATTGCGCGTGGGCTAAGGGACGGTTTTGGTCCGAAGGGAGCGTTGCCCTTCTTCGCCGCTTGAAACGCGTCAGGCGTGTCTATTACCGCGCCGGGATCGCCCTGTGATGCCATCCAGCGATCCAGCTCGCCGGCAAGCCGCTCCATCCGTCCCGCATACGCCGGGTGGTCGGCCAGATTCTTCATTTCAAAGGGATCCTCTTTGGTGTGGTAGAACTGCTCGGCCGGTCGGCTCTGGTAGCGCTTGACCAGATTGTAGGTGCGTTCATTCTTCCACGCGTCGAGCACCCAAGTGAACCAGTACTTCCGTTCCATTGCCACCAGACCGCCGGAACCCATCATGTGCTTTTCAATGTAGAGTTCGTCGGGGGCAAGATTTCGAATGTAGCGGAAATCGCCGTCTGTCACCGTGCGGATAGGGTAGGGCGGTCCCTCCGGTATGTTGTTGTGCACACCGTAGGCGAAGGTGCGGTGCGTTTGGGCTTCACCCTTGAGTACTGCCAAGAAACTGGTGCCATCCAGCTGGCCCTCTTCGAAAGACCCACCCGCCAACTCCAATAACGTCGGCAGCACGTCGACATACTGGACGATGGCATCGGTCCGCTTGCCTGCCGGTACCACGCCCGGCCAGCGGGCAACCAGCGCCGTGTGCACTCCCGTGTCCCAGTTGGTCCATTTGCAGCCGGGGAACTGCGCGCCCTGTTCCGAGGTAAACATCACCAGCGTATCGTTCCCATGTCCGGTCTCTTCCAGCGTCTGAAGAATCTCGCCCACCTGGCCGTCCATGTAAGTGATCTCGGCAAGGTAGGCGGCAAACTCCTGGCGAGTCACTGCGGTGTCGGCGATGTTGGGCGGCAGCGTGAGCTGCGTCACCGGATACTGCGAAGCATCGCCCATCACCCAGGGGACGTGGGGTTCAACCAATGCCACCACCAGACAGAAGGGCTTTGCACCGTCACCCTTCATGAACCGGCGGATGCCGTCCAAGTTATGCGGCTGGGTGGGATTGCGTACACAGTTGACGTCGAAGCCGGAAACCCGTTTGAAGGGAAAGGACGCCTGAGGTTTGACGTGGACCTTACCGGCCAGTCCGACACGGTAGCCCAGCGGACGGAGGTGCTGCGGCATGCTGCGTGTGCCAATGCGGCTGGATGCATGGTTGTAGGCCGCGCCATTGCGGATGGGGTATTGTCCCGAGTAGAGTGCCGAGCGGCATGGTTGGCACATCGCCTCGCTGAGGTAAGCGTGATTGAAGACCAGCCCCTCGCTCGCCAGTTTGTCGAGGTTTGGTGTCTTGGCGTTTTGCCCACCATAGAGCGTCAGGTCGTTGAAGGTGCAATCGTCCGCCATAATCAACAGGACATTGGGTCGATCGGTCGCCTCTGCTGCCACCGTCAAAGTGGCCGCGACAAACAGCACCAGATTCCAAGCATGCTTTTTCATACTTCGCTCCTAATCGATTTCTGACAGCCGAGGTGATTATAGAGTAGGATGGGAAGACGACTCAAGGGAGAAAGCAGCGGCGTCCGGAGGCAGACTTGGGTGTGAGAGCAGTATTGAGTCGATAAGAAACGAACCCCTGCGGTGTGCCACGCTTAAACCTGAGATTTCCCCCTTGAGTCCAAATCTCTTCCACTGGTATAATCCCTCCTCCTCCTCAGGAAATCAGATTGCCTGTAGTTTGATCATTACCCAAACAGAGAATGAAGGCCGCCAAAGAATGAAAGCCGCCGTCTACGAAGGTAAAGAACAACTCATCGTTCGTGATGTGCCGGATCGCCTTTTTACGCATCACTTGAAACTCGACGCCGTAACCGAGGCCTTTCCGCTGAGGGAGCGTGGTGAAGCATTGAAAGTGTGCATCCTACGGCAATCAAACTCATGATGGACATCCATAGTGTAAAGCTCCTCATCGGCGCTGAATCTTGCGAAGCAGTGCAGGGAACACGCTTTGAAGTGAGGTCACCGGCCACAGGTGAAGTGGTCGGAAGTGTTGCCAAAGCTGATTCTGCCGATATCGCGTTGGCCGTGCAAGCAGCCCAGAAAGCCTTCACAGACTGGTCGAAGAAAACGCCCTATGAGCGAGAGAAGATCATGCGGCAGGCCACGGCTCAGGTGCGACTGCAGGCAGATGACATCGGCCGTCTCATGGCACTCGAACAGGGAAAGCCCGCATACCAATCTCGATGCGAAATCATCGCTTCTTGCGATACCATCGACTACTATGCCGCTGAAGGTTTACGGGTCGAAGGCTACACCAATCCCACCGAGAAAGCCGAGTATCGTTCATGGGTGACGTATCAGCCCGTCGGTGTCTGTGCGCTCATAACACCCTGGAATTATCCGGTGTCCTTGCTCAGTTGGAAGCTCGGCCCCGCGCTGGCGGCGGGATGCAGCGTGATCGTCAAGCCCACCAGCGTCACACCGATGTCTCCCACGGCCTTTTGCGCGGCCTTGATCGAGGGTGGCATTCCCGGCGGCGTGATCAACGTATTGAATGGTCCCGGAGGAGAGCTGGGTGAAGCCCTGGTCAAGCATTCGGCCATCGCGAAGGTTGCCATGACCGGGTCCTCGGAAACCGGCAAGAAACTGATGTCCATGACCGCGCCCTGGTTGAAGAAGATCTCCCTGGAACTGGGCGGCCACTGTCCTGCCATCGTCTGTGAAGATGCCGATGTCGACCTTGCGGCAAAGATCATTGCCTACAAGGGGTTCCGCAATATGGGCCAGTCGTGTAGCAGTATCAATCGAGTCTACGTGCATCAATCCCTCCACGACGAGTTGACACAGGAACTACGCCGTCTGGCAGAACGGCAGTCGATCGGTGATGGCGTGACGGATGGTTCGGTTGATCTCGGTCCCATGGCGACAAAGAGCGGGCTGGAAACTGTAAAGCGTCATATCGCCGACGCGGTCGGCAAAGGAGCTTGCCTGGTATGCGGGGGAAAGGGCCCCGAGGGTGAAGCCTATGCGCTTGGCCATTATTTCCTTCCCACTATCCTGACTCAGTGCACCCACGACATGCTGGTCATGAAAGAAGAAACGTTCGGTCCGGTCGTGCCGCTGGTTTCATTTGAGTCCATCGATCAAGCAGTCCAACTCGCAAACGATTCGTCCTACGGATTGGTCTCCTACTTGTTCACCAGCCATTACCCTACGACCATACGGGTGAGTGAAGCTCTGGAAACAGGAACGGTCTGTGTCAATCATGGAGCCGTTAACACCGACTATGGGCCCTACTGCGGCTGGAAAGACAGCGGATTTGGCATGGAACTGTCACGCCGTGCCATCTTTGAATATCTGAAAACCAAACACATCAAGGTGGCTTTTTCCTGATTGGACTTCGATTGTGCTCCTGAATCCCGAACAATCCAGAATCCTCTTCCAAGACGCCTTGGAACACCACTATGCCGTCCTCGCGGTGAATGCGGACAGTCCGGCCGCCATCACCGATTGCCTCGAAGCGGCTCGACACTGCGGATCGCCCATCATCATCGAAACAAGTCTGTGGCAGCTCACGGGGAGAAGCTTTAGCGCGGGAGATGCCATCGCCGGCCTGACCAATTACGCCATTCAATTGGCCCAACGAGCCAACGCCCCACCCTATGACGAATTGCCGATCCTGCTGCACACGGACCACATCAAGGGTCCACAAACGGTGGAACTCTTGACACGTGCGATACGAGGATTGCCCTTGGGATTGAATGGCGAGATCCACTCTGTTTCGCCTTCCACCATTTCTCTCGATTCTTCCGAACTATCAGAATCGGAGAATATCGACATCGTCTGTCGATTGTGTGAAGCGGCCCAGGTGCATCAGCGGCCAGTCACATTGGAAATGGAAGCCGGTGTGGATGACGGTTTAACGCCGCCCGATGTGGCGCAGAGACTGTTAAGGGGTGTCGAGCAGAACTTTCCGGATTGCGTGTGGTTGTGGGCGCCCGGCGTCGGGACACGACACGGTCTATCGGAGTGCGGCTTTCCGGAGTTTAGCGCCGAGGCCGTTGAACGTCATCGGCTATTGGCAAGGGAGATTACGAATCGGGACATCGGGATTGTTTTGCACGGATCGTCCGGACTGTCTTCCGAGTCGCTTCAAGCCGCAGTCGCTGCCGGCGTCGTAAAAGTTAACTGGTCATCGGAATCGCTAAAGAGTCGCTCTGCCGCGGCGGCGGATTTCTACAAGAGACATGAAGTCCAACTTCGACCGGGACATCCGGAATTCAAACAGACCTCCATGGACAACGGCGTCCAATCGTTTGTCTCTCAACGGTATGTCCCCGTGGTCGCCGATCGGATTGAGTTGCTGGGAGCGAAGGGAAAGTCAATGGCCGCCATGGCTCGGATCCGCAAAGGGTAGGCTTACGCAAGCTGCTGCTAGCGCGACTTCTGCTATTGATCTGGCTTGGTGATCGGTAGCGAAGGCTTCATCCGAGAGCATATTGGCGTCCTTCGCGAGAAAGGCGAGTATCTACGGAGAAAACATCCCATCTCACACTTAGCGAGTCTGCATCTGTCCCTC
>JADFMM010000378.1 GCA_022563885.1 Planctomycetota bacterium
ACGGTCCAGTTCTCGCCGTCCAAGGAGTGCTCGATGACGACATCCTTGCCGCCGAACCCGATGAAGGCTTCAATCGTTTGATTCGAATTCCAGATCCACATCTCATGCAGCTTGTAGGCCCGGTCGAAGGCATACTCGATCGTGGCCGGGATGCCGGTGCTGATCCACATGTCGGGGGCGACAGTGCCATGGAGATCACCCGTCAGTCCAGAGCCGTTGATGGTATTCTCAGGCACGGAAGCGCCGAATGAGCCGGATGCCGTGACGGTGAGTTGGGTGATTGGAATCGAGAGAGGCTCGGCCGTGAAGCTCCAGATACCGCCCTTGAAGACGGTAAAGTCGGGCGCGCTGTTGACTTCGTCTACCCGCCAAAAGTATGTCTGCCCGAACTCGAGCACACCGGCCGGATCAAAGCTGGTATCGCTCTGGCCCTGGCTGACCAGCACATTCAGCGGATTGGCGCGGCTGGCATCGTTGACGTCGTCGAGTTGGGTTCCGAAGTACACATCGTGGGTTTCCGCGAACTCACCCGGATTCCACTCTAGGGGCGCAGTACGAGATACATCAGACATTCCGTCTTCAGGACGCGGCGCGGAACTGGAGGTTGTATCTCCTTTCATGGCGGCCCGGATCTCAGCTTCACTTAAACCGTGGTCATACACGCGGAGATCGTCAATCGTCCCCGCGAAGAACCGGCTTCTCGCTCTGTTCACACCCACCGTGAACTCGTTTATTAGGTTACTGGCGAGGGTCGCATTACCAGTAGGCGCACCTTGGTAGTAGAGTTGCACGGATGTACCCTCAACGACGACAGCAAGATGCACCCAGTCCAGGGTAGCGTCCCCGAATACGGCGCTACCGGTATTAGGACGAATTTGGTAGACAAGGGTACTTGCCAAATCAATCTGGAAACCAGCGCCAGTAGCCCCGCCGGGGAAACGGCCGGCGAATACGCCTGCCAGAGCGTCCTGAGCGACATCATCCGCCTTGGCCCACACCGAAATAGTGAAAGTCGCATAGGCCTGGTCTCCGGGCAAGACGTGGGAAACAAAGTCATCATCGCCATCAAAATGCAGCGCACCACCGCCGTTGACGCCGGTCACCCACTGTGGCTCGCCGCTGAATGTACCATTTCTGCCATTGCCCGAATTGTCGGTGGCAATAGCACCGGAACCCTCGTCAAATGTCCAGTGGACCAGCAGATCCGCCCGTGCGCTGTCAGCCAATCCCAGCAGGCAGACCACGGCCATCAAACGGATACTCTTTTTCGACACGACATCACCTCTCTTCTTGAACGATTTCCATTTCTGTTAGTTCTGCGACCCGCAACAAACTGGCCCTCTCAAGATGGGGCCGGCTCCCGGTAGGAGCCGACCCCTTTGAAGGAGGAATCGTTTCAGGCAATCTGCTTAGCTGCATCCTAACTGTGAATACCTCATCATCGGTCAAACGGTGCCGTACGGCCTGCCAGCCAAGCCACCTCTGCGGCACTGAGGTGGCGATCATAGATGCGAACTTCGTCGAGGGAACCGAGGAAGTAGCGTCCATCCTGAGGACCACTGCGACCCACGTTCACGTCGGAGCCTGCTGCAATGATGTAGGCGACGTCTGCTCCTGAGAAATAGGTATCTTCCCGGCCGTCCACATAGAGTTGCGTCATCTCAGGACGCAGGGTAGCACCCTCCATGACCGTGAGCGCCACGTGGTGCCACTCGCCATCGTTGACGTAGGTGTTGCCGCGCAGATTGCCATCGGCATGTTCCGTACGCAACCGGCCTTCGTGTACACGCCAGGTAACACGCGTAGCAGCCCCTTGGAGGCCCCAAGTGACCATTTCCGTGTCTCCGGTGTCCGACGTCGTTTTGACCCAATTGACGATCGAAAACGGCTGTTGAACAGCATCGACGGCAAGAATACCCTGGTACCCGGTGATCTCCACGTACTGGCTAATACCATCGAAATTGACCGCCTGGCCTATATGGCCCGCTTCAAACAGCGGGGTTAGCACGCCCATGGGAGTACCATGCCGGCCGTTTCCGGAGACATCTTGATAGTCACCGTCAAAGGGCAGGTGGAGTACCAGCCCGCCACCGGGCTCGGTCGGTGTGACGAGATCGCGCTGCCCCACCGGTGTCAAGGTGATATCGTCGACATAAACGACACCGGCGCCACCACCCTCGACGCCAAGGGTCAGGGAACGCACATTAGACAAATCCACGCCGGCCAGATCGCCGAGGAGGATGACCCATTTGTTCCAACCCCCGCGCATCAGGCTAGCAGTGTCACCATCGTAGGCCAGCTTGGTTTCGTTAATCTTGATATAGAAGTTGCCACCGGTGTTGCTAGAGGTGCCTTGGAAATAGAGCACCAGGCTCTGGACGCCGTGCGGGGTCCAATCCTGCGAGGTCTCAAAGGTGCGGGTGGCCTCGGACTGGGCGGCAGCACCGTTGTCATAGTGGATGGGCAGGGATTGGCGGCCACCCTGCACAATGCCTGTCTCCGGCGAAAAATCACCGAGTGAGGGATTCGCGCCCACGAGGGCCCCATTATTGGCTGGGTCATCAAATCCGTCGATCCAGGTGGCCCAGATCTCTAAGAATTCTTCGTCCTTATAACTCTCCATGCCGTCAACAACGATGCTTCCCGCCGTGGTAAAGTTCCAGATGGCCCCTGCCCACTGACTGGGATCCATCGCGTCGTTGACTTCGACGACCTGCCAGTGATAGGTTTGGCCGAGTTGCAGATCCGATGCCTGGGTGTCGAAGTTGCTCTCCGTGACACTGCCAGCCAGGGACAGGTCGTTGGCATCGGTCCCAATGTAGACGTCGTGCCGACCGGCTTCACGTCCATCACGGCCCCAGGAAAGAAGAAGATCGGGTGCCACGTTGCTTGCACCTGAGTCGGGACTGGGCCGGGTGGCAAGGGTGGGAATGAAGAAGAATCGTACCTCACTCAGACTGGCCTGCGGCGCGAAACCCTGCACACTGTTGACGGTTATTCGAACATACTGGGCCGTGGCACCATTGAACGCTATGGTGTTGTTGTGCGCGTAGCCCTCCGTCCCCGGGCCCGGCGCCAAGGGCCCGACGCCGTCCAGAACGGTCCAGTTCTCGCCATCCAGAGAGTGCTCGATGACGACATCCTTGGCGCCAAATCCAATGAAGGCCTCGATGGACTGATTGGAATTCCAGACCCAGAGTTCATGCAGCTTGTAGACCCGGTCGAACGCGTAATCGATCGTGGCCGGGACGCCGGCGCTGATCCACATGTCGGGGGCGGCCCTTCCATGCAGATCATCCACCAGACCAGAGCCGTTGATGGTATTCTCAGGCACGGAATCGCCGAATGAGCCGGAGGCCGTGGCCGTGATGCTGGTGATGGGAATAGAGAGGGGCTCCGCGGTGAAACTCCACACAGCGCCCTTAAAAACCGTAAAGTCGGGGGCAGAATTGACCTCATCAACACGCCAATAATAGGTCTGCCCAAAATCAAACCTTTCGCCGGCAGCATAGCTGCTAGCGTCTTGGCGGCCCTGGTATACGCCGGCCGGGTCAACTGTGGCAGTGGCGTTGTTGACATCCTCAAGACTGGTGCCGAAGTACACGTCGTGTGTATTGGCAGATTCTCCTGGCGACCAGTTGAGAACGACCTCCCGCGGTACATCTGTAGCCTTATTAGCAGGCTCAGGATTTAAAGCTCCTTGATTAGTCGCCTGTGTCGTCATGGTCTGCTGAATCTCTTCCTGAGTTAGCACACGGTTGTAGATGCGGACTTCGTCGATGACACCGTTGAAAGGATTGGCATTCACGTTTGTTTGTTCACCCCTTCCGATGCGAGCTTCTACTGTCGTAGAGGTTAACTCTCCTGACCTTGTAGAACTGCCCTTTAGTTCACCGTCCACGTATATTTCGAGTGTAGTTTTATCCCAAGTTACAGTAACGAAAAACCATTGTCCTAGGGTAGCAGACACGTTGCTCTGCACTCTTGGTTCCACAGAACCATCGGACAAATTAACAAATGCTTCAAACGGATTACTGCCGTCCCCCTCACCTTCTGGCATTGTTCTCAGGAAAAACTGATGGTTGTTAAATACCTCTTGAGTTGAAGGACTATCACCATTCCTTTTCACCCATGCACTAAACGTAAATCCATTCGTTATAGGAGGCTGTTTTGTGAGTTGAACATAATCATCCACCCCATCAAATTGCAGAGCTTCAAAGAATTTCCCAGGCACCCACTTCGGATCGCCGTCGACGACTCCGTGGTTGTCGTTGCCGCTCCAGTCGTCGGCGGTGCTCGTATCAAACGGCCAATAGCCGACAAGATCCGGGTCAGCCGCTTCAACTGCGCTTGACAGAACCAGTCCCATCACCAAAACAAAAAAAGTTAAATGCATCAGTTTCTTACACATCGTCGATTCTCCAATCTTCATAAAAGGACTCACCCGTGTCTTCGGCAAAATGCCACCATCCAACACACTCGGTTAGACAGCTCTGGACAAAACCGAACACCTCATCATTGATCAAACGGTGCCGTACGGCCTGCTGCTCCAGCGATCTCTTCCGAAGACAGGGCACGATCGTAGATCCGAACGTCGTCGATGGAGCCAGGGAACCATCTCTGCGCACCTGAGTGGCGGCGGCCTATGGTAACATCGAAGCCAGCG
>JADFMM010000379.1 GCA_022563885.1 Planctomycetota bacterium
CCCATTTGCTGAACTCCCTGCCAAAAGAGTTTCTTTCATGCCCCTTACCTTCTGTCATATCGCCAGCGGCATGGCCTGTCAACCTCCCTCTGTCCGTCGGTGGCGTACCCTGCGGAAGGGTGAAGGTGGCTTCACGTTCGTCGCTTAGATCGCGTCTGTGGGCGTCTGAGCGAGAGGGTTTCCCTTTGATAAAAGTGGACCATCTGATAAGATGGGTAACAGAGATCCGAGGCCATATCCGGATCTGGAACCGAGGACAGCAAGGACGAGGAGATTCATCGCATGCGATAGCCATTGCTTATATTGCCTCTTTGCAGAGCGGTCCTTGGGCGGTTTCTCAACGATGTAGATCCTCCTTCACCCAGGGGCCGTTTCTTTCTGACTACAGTCCCCTGCGGCTCTCCTTCTTCGCAACGTCCAAGTCGTAGGGGGTTTTCGATTGATGTCATCCATCCGGCTCAGTATCTTTATCCTGTGAGAGCGAGATGTGACCTGAGGCCAGTTTCTCGCCTCTAAGGCTATCTCTTTTGGGAGTTGTCGAGAAACTGTAGAAGAATTTGTTGGGTGCCAAAAAAATTTGAATCTGAAACTTTTTTCAAGTTGAAGGCCTTTATATAGGAGCCATGATGACTCATTTAGTTCACTGCGGATAAGAGCAATACTGACATAGCAAGTTCTAGCCTACCAGAAGGGAGATAGCATGCATCGTACGATTGATATGAAAAGTGTTCTGATTGGCGGCTTGTTAGTTGCACTGATTCTATGTGTCGTTGGCGCAGTCTCGTTTGCGCAACCGGAGGAATATGGGCGGTTTCAGATAGAAACGAATGACAGTCACGCCTTTATACTTGATTCTGCTACAGGTCAGGTCTGGTCATCAATTTTCTTAGGAAATCTTTTCGGGCCTGATCCCAATTTCCATGCAATTAAAGCTCCCCCTCTTCCATGTTCATTTTAGCATGAAATCTTCGCAAGTTTGTCTTGCGTAAGGTATTAGCCTCAACATGGCAATGCAGCGACCCCTTGATCTTCCCGTTCGCAGGTAAGCCAAATTGAGGCATTACGACAGCGTGTCGAGTCCTTCGGAAATCGAATCCCTTTCCATTGGATCGGCCCTCTTGCTGTCGTCATGCGGTTTCGGCAGCCTGTCTATCGGGTAGCTGGGCCTCCGCCCTTTTCTCATCGCAGAGGATTCTTCTCTGCCTGCCTTCACCACCGAGTTCGAGGTCATTCGATAATGTGCGATAGTCTGGTCGATCATAGGCTCAGTTCTCACTCGTGGATAGTTGCTCCCGCACATAGTCGAAGAAGTTCCCGAACAGGACGAGGTGATCGGGGATTTGCACCGTTTCTTCTTCGGCCAGTTTGCGAACCAGGAGTCTCTCTCCGTCCGGATGGAGGTCGTAGATCGTACTGTAAGCCAACGGGGAGGCGGTTCCTCCTTCCCACCGGACGGGTCGCTCAGGAATGAATTTCCCTTCGTCTACGCGTACTTTGTCGTGAAGATCTGCATTTCCCTTGAGCCGGATATTTCGCTGGTGGCAAAGATCAACTCCTGATTTGTCCCAGACCAGAGTGCCAGAGTGAGGCAAGGCCTTCAATCGAGATCTGCTTCTTGCCGCCTCCGTCAGGAAATGCACGGACGAACACTTGAAATCATCACTCCGGCTTTGTATATCCTGTAAGACCGAGATGTGATTTGCCGTTGGTTTCTCGCGTCTAAGGCTATCTCTTTTGGGAGTTTGCGAGAACCATAGAATATCATGTTAGGCTTTTTCGTCGGAGATGAAGGATTCCCGCTTGCCTATGAGGAACGGATCATGGCTAAATACGAATACAAGGTCCTTTATACCCGTCCCGGCGGAACGATGCTTTTTCCCTGGGCTTCCCAGAAAGTCCGAGATGCGGTCGGACGAGGTGCTTTAGAGATAACGTTGAATCATCTGGCAGACGAGGGCTGGGAAGTCGTCAGTTCCACGACATCGTCTTTTGGGTCGATCCTGTACTTCTTCCCTATGGCTACGGTCATCTTGCGCAGAGAGAAAACATGATTCTGCTTGCGGAGGCCTAACGAATCGCTCGACCGGAGCGGCGGTTGGGTGAGGAATCAGAAATTGAAAGTCGCTGGCCGCCGCCCGGTTAGCTCAGTCGTACCGGGACGGCGGGCCACAGCCATACCAGGCTAATGCGGTGCGTACGGGATAGACCATGAGTACAACGGATGCTGTTCTTCAACGTTTTCGTGACCTGAGTCTTAGCTTGCCCGAGACGAGTGAAGTCGGTTCGTGGGGTCATGCGAATTTCCGGTCTGGCAAACGAACTTTCGCCACGTTTGAGTGGATCAAAGGCAGACCGTCTGTCGCATTTAGGCTAGGCGCAGAGGACGTAGCGCTGTTGCTGCTTCAGCACATGCAGTTCTTTGTCACACCGTACGGCAAGGGGCAGTGGATCAGTGTCTGGGCGGATGGCCCGATGAATTGGCAACTAGTGGAGGAGCTGGTGGAACGAAGCTATCGTCTTGTGGCACTCAAACGCATGATTGTCGCACGCGACGGCACTCAAGGGCAGCAGCGAACCGATAACGCCAGCTAACGAATAAGAGTTTGCAGCGGATCGCCGAAGGTGTCCGACTGCAACTCATGGTTTAACTGAGCCGATGCCGAGATAGCTATTTGCAATTTGCTCTGGCGTACGTGATGAGAGAAAGCTCTTGGAAACTCTTGTTGCCAGAGTTTGATTTAGAAATGGAACTGGCTCATTTGAATTGACGACAGCCATTCTACCATAATACCGGCGAAGTTAATACGAATGTTCAAAGGAAACAACAGAATCGATTTGGAAAAGGAGAAGGTAATGACTTTTAGAATGGACATTAAAAGCTTCATTGTTGGTCTGCTTGTTGGGCTTGTTGCGATCTTTGTTTTGGGGGCCACCTCTAGCAAGAATGAAGAGGTTTATCAGTTAAGTATGACTGCACTTGGTGACTATGTGATCTATGGAAGAATGCACACAAGTACGGGAAAAATAGAGACGTGGAGTCAGTCTCTGCTGAATAGAGAAGCGATCCCCAATCATGGAAACCATTCGAGAATGCTACTTGGACCAGTTTCGAGAAAATAAGCACAATCATGGGGAACTCCGAAGCCATAGTTTGATTAGCGATTAGTCGTTAGCGTAAAACCATAGGCAGGATGAGAATATAGCCTGTTTGAAACGGAGTGAAGAAACGGCTAGCTCTTAATGTCCTTGCTGAGCAGGGCCGGCGGGGACGCCGGCCACTGATAGCCGCCGTTCGGTACTGAGAAAAGACAAGCATACAACGAGGGAACAGCTCATGACAGGTAACAACGCTGAGAAAAAATCCAAAGAGCCACACGTTGTCCGTGTCGACCCATACGGCAACGGCTTTACGGACCGACAAGGCTCTCTGCGCACTGTGACGAAGTCTTTTGCCCATCGCTACGGGATCCTTCATCAAGCCATTTCCGTGTTCATATTTGATCATCAACAGCGACTTCTTCTACAGCAACGTCAGCATGGCAAGTACCACTCTGCAGACCTCTGGAGTAATACCTGCTGTAGTCACCCCGAGCCGAACGAACTCCCCATCGAGGCCGCCGCTAGACGGCTGGATGAGGAAATGGGGATATCGTGTGATCTTGTTGAGGTCTTCACGCATTTGTACAGAATCGAGTTTACACCAGAGATGAAGGAGCACGAGTTCGACCACGTGTTCTTCGGACTCTCCGACGATCGTCCTGCCATCGATACAGCTGAGGCACAGGATTACCGATATGTTTCTCTCGCCGAGCTGGACGAGGACATTCGCCTTCATCCTGAGTGCTACACCTACTGGCTCCGTGAAATACTACCAAAGGTCAGGGGCGTCTGGGGATTCGTCAAGATGCTGACCAGCCGTGGGGAGGGGGGCTGAAGCATGCCGCATCGTGCACTCAAGACCTCGGCCCGGCGTCTCGTTGAGAAAGAGGTCGCGGTGTTTCGGTTCGACAAGAGAGGCGCCGGAGATTCAGACGGGGTGTACCAGCGCGGCCTCGCCACTTCGGTCTGCTTGCGGGCGACCTCGTGGCAGCCGTGGATTTTGTGATTCCGGATACCAGAGTCGACGCAACCCGGATCGGCTTGCTGGGGGCGAGTCAGGCCGGTCGGATTATTCCAATAGCCGCGACGCGCTCAGAACACGTCGCGTTCACCATCCTCCTGTCGGGACCGGCCGGTCACAGGCGGGCAGCACAATTTCTGGGACGAGATCGCCGCCGACGAGAACCTGACGATCTCACGGCTCTCGGCCATGCTCGCCGAGGTCAAGCCGCCGGCCGGCGACTTCGGTCCCCGTCCGTTTATCGAGGAGATGACAGCATCGGGGCTCTGGCTGCATGGCGATCAGGACCGAATCATCCCGGCGCGCGCGAGTGCTCAGATCGTCATGGACGTCGCCGAGGAGTTCGGAAGGCCCTTCACGGTCACCGTCATCCGAACGGTGACCATGGTCTGCGCGACGTCGACAGCGGCAGCCGCGATGCGGATCTATTTGTCCGATCTCCTGCCTTGGCCGGACTCCGTGATCCGATAAGCCGACTAGATGTCCCCGAACTCAATACCTAGCGACCGCCACGACATAACTTGTAC
>JADFMM010000380.1 GCA_022563885.1 Planctomycetota bacterium
TGTAGAGGCCGCCCAAGGCCAAGTCTTGCATAACGACGACACACGCATGTTGGTGCGGGAACGGGCGCTATCGGAGCAAAACGAGGAGTCCGACCCGAATGCGTCCGGGCGTACGGGCCAGTTCACCTCGGGGATCGTCTCGATCCTTGGGGAGCACAAGATAGCGCTCTATTTCACCGGCAACAAACATGCCGGGGAGAACCTTGACAAGGTCCTGCAACACCGTGCCGAGGCGTTAGCCAAACCGATCCAGATGTGCGATGGCCTATCGCGGAATGTCCCTAAGGCGTTCAAGACCATCCTGGCCAACTGCCTGGTCCATGGTCGACGTAACTTCACGGACATCATAGAGCACTTCCCTGCGGAATGTGAATATGTCATCAAGCACATTGCCCAGGTTTACAAGAACGAGGAGGTCACCCGAAAGGAGCAGATGTCCGATCTGGATCGTCTGCAGTATCACCAGCAACACAGCGGGCCGATCATGGACACACTAAAGAACTGGCTAAAGCAACAAATTGACGAGAAAAAGGTCGAACCCAACAGTGCTTTGGGCACCGCAATCCAGTACATGCTCACACGCTGGGAGAAACTGACACTCTTCCTGAGGCTACCGGGTGCCCCGTTGGACAACAATATCTGTGAACGGGCCCTGAAAAAGGCCATTCTTCACCGCAAGAACGCTTACTTCTATAAGACTGCCAATGGAGCCCAGATGGGTGATATGTTCATGAGCCTGATCCACACCTGTGAATTGAATAAGGTCAATCCCTTCGAATACCTCACCGCCTTGCAGAAGCACGCCGGCGCCGTGGCCGTATCACCCGGCGACTGG
Source organism: Planctomycetota bacterium (assembly GCA_022563885.1). Lineage (GTDB taxonomy): Bacteria > Planctomycetota > Phycisphaerae > Sedimentisphaerales > Anaerobacaceae > JAIPFM01. Next base: position 836 of record JADFMM010000380.1, read on the forward strand.
TTGCCTTGGAACTACCAAGAGGCACTGTCAAACGAGCAGGCCCCCACTGACGCTTGATTGATCCCCGCCGTCAGGTACCCGTTGCCCCTGCCGCCTGCGCCGCCAAGTTCTTTTCCGTCGCCTGAAGATTTTTCAGGCTTACCGAAATGACACAGATATTCAGAAAGGGGTTAATGGCATTTACGACTGAATTGGGGGGCGGCACAGGGCAGACCGGATGATACCTAACTCACCATCAGGCTCAGTATGTTGGACGCATGATGGTTCTGACCGGCGGCCCCCCTGTGAAGGGCGGAATTGCTCCCCGCGAGGAATGCCAGTTCAAACAAAGGAGATTAGCGTGAAGTGGGACGAACTAACACCCAAGCAGGAAAGCTATCGTGATAAAACTCCGTTGGATCCAGTTTGAAGCCTAGTCATTCAATTCCAAAATTGCTACTGATAAGAATTGGGCAACTTTATTGGGAAAGTCGCTCATACCCTCAAGTCTGGCAGGTAGTCTGGATGAGACTCTTTCTGTTTGCCAATCGCTCATGAGCTGGTTGACTTGTTTGGAATCGACACGGCTGAAACGGTCTGCGATGTCTTTCATCTCACGGCCTACATAAACCACATTGCAGTAGCTGACATTTTGAAGGTTCTGAACCAATGGCATAGACGGCGGCATAACATTGAGGTCGTGGCCGACATGCCCGCGACCATGAAGCCTTCGGCACTGCCGTTTGATGATGCCAATCATGGCTTCGTCAATGTTGTTCGTCCTGGGTACAATAATTTCCCGAGAGCCTTTATGGATCACATGGCCAAAAAGGTACTCCCAATATTTGTTAAGATGCTGCACCACAATCTCACAGGCCTTCTGCGACGCCCCTCCATTGCGGATCTGTCCATTCATGGCGGTCTTAAGCCTGCGCAAGATGGCCTCGTGCTGTTTGGGGCTCAGCTTGGAAGCCGCGCCCTCGTCATGCCTCCTTTGTTTACCCCCTCGGGGACAGATTCTCAGGGCACGTCGAAATCGATTGAAGATTCTTCGATCTCGCTGAGTCGCGGCCACACAGTCTTGGAACAGTGAGGCTTGTTCATCCACAACAACTCTATCCAGAATTGCCTTGAGTCGTAGAACCGAGCCCAGGGGCCCACGTTTGCGCTTTGGCCAAGTGGTTATCGTTGCACAAAGAATCCGGTGTGCTTTCACAATGCGATTGTACATATTCAAATAGGGGATATCAAAAGGAAAGCCATAACCTTCGCCGTCACGAATATATCCCAAAATCCAGCAAACCAGTCCATGAACAGACCCTTGGATTGTCTCAGGTGTACAGTGCTCCTTCAGTTCCTGGCCAGACCGTAACGTCATAATGGGTAGGACACTGTGTTGGGAGGATTCTTTTGAAATAGCATACTTCTTAAGCGATCGCTTCAAGGCTTGGAGGTCTGCCTTTACCTTCGTCGCGCGAAAAAGTCCGCGAAGACGATCTTGATGCTTCAACAGGATATCCTTGCCTACATCGGCTGCCAGATGATAATGGCAAACGAATTGAGGAACACCTTTAAAAACGTCTCCTGCCGCCGTGATAAGGGCGCGACGCAAATCACTGACAGTGGCCAGTGGAATGCCCCACTCTCGGCGTATCTTCTGGAGTACCTTTTTAACCTCGATATGGTTCTCTGAGCTTATTCTCTGGCTTTTAAGGACCTGACCACTGAGAGAGTCGATACAAACCAGAACGACTTCACTGGCCCCATCACACGTGCCATCGATATGCAAGATGTATCCCCCTCGTTGACGCATGGCCGCTCGTAATAGGCCAATACTTTGCTCATGAACAATCTGAAAATAAGCTACAAACTTTCGTGACAGATACCGTACGGTGGACGCTTTGACCTCAATACCACAGTCTCGGGACAGTAACAAGTGTATCTCTTTGCTCTGGCGACATTCGAGATAGCGAGCCATCCCAATCTGTGCCAAAACATCATAGGCAATAGTGGCTCCAGGTGCCACAATCTGTAGGAGCTGCTGTGCGCGAGCCGGAGCAAGGGATCTGTGCGTAGGGCAGTAACCTTGCCGCTCAACAGCCATGAAGGTTCCATAGGCAACTGAAGTAATACAGCGCTCTCTCGTGACATACACCTGCAAGGGCTTGCCACAGAGGTTGCAGGTTGTTTGCTCGCAGCTGAAGGTGATGTAGGGCAACACCAAGTCATCATCCCTGCAAAGATTTGCAACCTTCTCCTTTTCTTGTTGAAGGATCTGATAGACCGTTATCGATCCCTTTTTTTATCCAGATCGTACTGGCCAAAAACAATGTCCACTAATATCCGGGTTATTATGACACCGGTGCCGCGACAGCGAAGTACGATATCGTCGCGTGTCGCCTTTGAGTCCTTGATCAGCTCAAGTAACGTCGCAATGGTTTGTCGACTGGTGGCATGAGGTTTCGGACGATCTTTCAGACATTCTCTCCGTTGCCGTGCTTGCTTGTTCTGGACAGATCGTTTTCGGCTAAGATAGACATAGGTCGGGCCGAGTTTTTGGCGTTGTATCGTCTCTTCGGCGACCAAGTCAAGAAGCGTATCATGGACTCGTAGACCCAGGCATGTTGCCAATTCATCATGTGTCATCCCCTGCTCACTGTCTTGCACAAGATGACCGATGGTATTTTTTAGCGTTCCCTGTTTTGAAAAGCGTGCCCCCTTGCAACACCACAGACCGTGTGAGTCAAAACGGCAGACCTCTTTAATCGTCATGAAGCATCCACGCCTATTATAACTCGAATAATACCCATGAATCTTCAGTCTTCGTAAAGCAGTTGAGCGGGAACGGCCTAAGCAGTTGGCCAATTCTTCCAAGGTGAGAACTCGATGTCCACGAAAAATCCGTTCTAGTGACAACTCTCTCTGTGCCCGATCCATGAGCCTATCTCCTAATGGTTTAACAACGATATCACAGTTCAATCCAGATAGTCGTAACTATACCATTTGGTAGGCAAAGAATTAAACACATATGTCGCAAAAGCTGGTTTTGAGGCAATCTACGTGGCTTGCATAGGGTGTATCTTCCTAGAATTGAGACAATTACGACTTTGTTGATTGAAGCAATTATCCCTCAGATCCTAAGTTTCTGACGCAATATCAGCTATCCTAGGTAAAATCCAACGGGATTTTAGCACGATGGGGATTACGTTTGCACAACTCTTAAATGCAATTGATGGCAGGAGGCACGGTGTGGGTATGGATGGGTACCGCTTCACCGCAGACTGGTTCAATAAGACATTGAAATAGATCGGAGATGAACAAGCTGCATGATTCCGTGGCGTGGAGTGCAAATAAAATCCCCATACGACACCTTCTGTAGAATTGCCACAAGACATCCCTCTGGGTGACGGGCAAGAACGACGACGGTAGTTGGCGCATGATTGCAAGCTACGCGTGTGGTTTCGCTCAGTCGGCGCGACAACCGGCTGAATCAAGTTCGCTTTCGCTACGTGCCATCCAACCTCCTATCGCTTCCTTCAGACCCCGCCGTTGGCTAGCGACGCCCTCGCGAGTCGCAATCGCTTCCCCATGAACAGGGTAAGGTCGCTGATAAGCAGCGAGTGGGTTTGCCAGCTTCGTTGGGCAAACAGGAAAGGGTCTGCGCCGAGTGGGCACAGACCCCAATTGTCTATTATCATGAAGCTACGACACTTCATCAGAACCCCTTGTGCATCGGTGCCGTCCGGCCGGCCAGCCAGGCGATTTCAGCGTCCGTCAACTGGACGCTGTAGATCACGGCATCATCCACCCTGCCGGGGAAGGA
>JADFMM010000381.1 GCA_022563885.1 Planctomycetota bacterium
AAGGGCTGCAACGCCCATAGTTTTCATCCAACTGCGCCGATTCATCGTGGGTTGAGGTATGGGTGCTCCCTTCTTCTGCATAAGAGGTGTGGGCTATCGCCGAAGATAAAATCGTCGATTCAAGACGCAATAGCAAATAATGAGCGCAAGCCGGGGTACACGCCACATCGAGGGGTAGTTTGAACTCTTTTGAAAAGCTTCTTCGTCTTGTCATCGCTCTACCTTGGTGTTGTGCAAGGTAGGCTTAACTATCTATCCACCAAAGCGGGGCAACTCCAAAGGACGAATCTGGAAACGCTGGGTGCGATCTACCGGGAGTTGGCGCCGATTGTCCAGGAGGAACAGCCGTTCACGTTTCTGACCTTCGGTGTCGAGACGTACATCGCACATCGGAGAGTCAAGGGCCTGAGCACTCCGTTCAGGGCCAATACGATTTGGAGTGCGGATCACTTGTGGATCGAAGAGGACGACTGATGAAGACGCGCATTCAAGGTCACCTTCTCTTTCTTATCGTTTCCCCCTTTCGTTTTCTGCCAGGATCCGCTTCGGGAACGGCAGCAAGCAGGGCTTTGGTGTAGGAATGCTGCGGACTGGAAATCAAACGCTCAGTTTCTGCTTCCTCAACGATCTTCCCCTGGTACATGACCGCGATTCGGTCGGCGACGCGCTCGACCACGGCCAAATCGTGGGAGATGAACAGCATGGCGATCCCCTCTTTCCGCTGAAGCTCGATTAAGAGGTTCAGGATCTGCGCCTGCACCGAGACATCCAGTGCCGAGACGGGTTCATCGGCCACGATGAAATCGGGCTCCAGCGCCAGCGCCCTGGCAATGGCAATGCGCTGGCGCTGTCCGCCACTGAATTCGTGGGGATAGCGGTGCATAAAGTAGCTTTCCATACCCACCTTGGAGAGCAGTGAAGCAACTTTCTCTTCGATCTGATGTCTGGGAACCATGCGATGGAGACGGAGAGGTTCGCCAATGATCTGCTTGATCTGCATGCGTGGATTCAGAGAACCGTAGGGATCCTGGAAGATGATTTGCATCCGCCGCCGCAATGTGCGCAGCTTTTTGGGGCTAATTGTTTCCAGATTTTCGCCATCGAATATGATCTTTCCTTCAGTTGGCTCTACCAGACGCAATAGGGATCTGCCGAGGGTTGTCTTGCCGCTGCCCGACTCTCCAACCAGGCCCAGTACCTCTCCTCTTTCAATGGTCAGGTCGACACCATCCACGGCTTTGACCCATTGTTGGCTGCCGAACCAACGGTTGCCAAATGGAAAGTAGATTTTCAGGTCCGACGCCGAGAGTAATGTTTTGGCCATATCAGCCGGCCTCTACTTTATAGCAAGCGCATTTACGTTCAGGTGAGATACTGCGCAGCGATGGAAATTCTGATATGCAGGATTCATCACCAATCGGGCAACGAGGATGAAAGGTGCATCCGGATGGCAAATCCAGAAAGTCGGGCACGGCTCCTGGAATTCCGCGCAGGGGCTCTTTACGGCCCGCCCCGAGCCGTGGAATGGAGTTAAGGAGGCCACTTGTGTACGGGTGTTTTGGCTCTCGAAAGAGCTCGCACACCCCGGCAACTTCGACAATCTTGCCCGTGTACATGACCATCACGCGTTCGGCCATCTCAGCTACCACACCCATGTCGTGGGTAATCAGTAGAATCGCCATTTTATGTTGGGCCTGCAAATAGCGAAGGAGATCTACAATCTCGGCCTGCACCGTGGTATCTAAAGCCGTTGTCGGCTCATCCGCGATGAGGAGCCTGGGACGACCGCTGATCGCTATGGCGATTACGGCTCGCTGACGCATGCCACCGGAAAACTCGAAGGGATAAGCCTTGATTCTTTTCTCCGGTTCGGGGATGCCGGTCTCTCCCAATAGTCGAATCGCTTCCGCTTCCGCCTCCCGTCTGTTCAGCCCTCTATGCAGCCGCAGAACCTCACTGATCTGACTACCAATGGTAAAGACCGGATTAAGCGCGGCGCCCGGTTCCTGGAAGATCATTCCAATGCCGCCTCCTCGTATTTCGCGCAGTCTTTCGGCCTCCATCTGCAACAGATCTTCTCCGTTGAAGACGATCCTGCCGCCTACGACTCGCCCCGGCGATGGGATGAGATTAAGTAAGGAAAGGGCCACGATGGTCTTGCCGCAGCCCGACTCCCCAACCAGGGCCACGGTCTCGCCTTCGTTTACATCAAAACTGATGCCGTCAACCGCCCTCAGGACGCCCTCGTCCAGAAAAAAGTGGCTGGTAAGATTTTCGACCTCCAAGAGCATGCTTAGACAAACCTCTGCATCAGGGCTTTGGGATCCAGGGCATCGCGGATCCCGTCTGCCAGTAGATTGAAACAGACCACCGTGAGCGCAAGTAATGCTCCGGGAAAGAAGGCAACCCACCAGGCCACCAGAAGGGCATCTTTACCCTGGCTGATCATATTGCCCCACGATGGTGTGGGTGGGCGAATCCCGATGCCCAGGAAAGACAGCCCGGCTTCAGCCCCAATCATCCCGCCGATCATGAGCGCGGTGCTTACAAGGACCGGCGACAGGGCATTCGGAATCAAATGTCGAAAAATGATTAAACGATTCGGGAGCCCTATGGCACGGGCTGCCTCTGTAAACTCCCGCTGCTTCAAAGAGAGGATCTCCCCACGAATGAAGCGTGCCGTTCCCGGCCAAGAGGTCAGTCCAAGAATGAGCACGAGAAAAACGAGGTTTGCTTCAAAAATGCCCACCAGCATGAGCATCAAGAAGAAGGTCGGGATCGCAATGACGACGTCCACGATTCGCATGAGAACATTGTCAATAAATCCTCCGAAGTAGCCTGCCACTGCGCCGTAAACGGTTCCCATGGAGATTGCAATCATAACCGCCAACAGTCCAACAGATAGTGAAACCCTGGCGCCATAAAGTGCTCGGCTGAGCAGATCGCGGCCGAACGCATCGGTGCCGAATGGGTGGTCCATGGAGGGAGGGAGGAATCGGGTCTTAAGGACATCCGTTATCGCTGAGGGGTCGTAAGGGGCGAGGAGGGGCGCCAGAACGGCAAGGATATAGAATGCCGTAATCACATAAACTGCCGTGACTGCCAGCCGGTTCGCGCGAAACCTGCGCCGCGCGAGCTGGTACGGACTTTTACCTCGGGTAGCCATTGGAATTTCCGTCAGGAGTCGGCGAACATCCCAAACGGAGTAGGTCACACTTGCGGCCAACGATACGATGAGAAAAACGGCCGCCAGCCAATGATCGATCCGGGTGCTGTGAAAAGCGCTCACAAACACTTCCCACCGCCAATACATGACCAGGATAACCGCAATAGTAACAACCAGAAGGCGTATGCCACGCCCGCGCTTGCCCAGCACTATGTGGCCCACGCCCGGGAGCAGAGCGGCAAGAAGGATAAGATGATTAGACTGGCTTCTTCTTTTCATAGGATACTCTTGGATCTACTAATGCGTAAGTGACGTCTGCGACAAGGTTTCCGATCACCGTCAAAACTGCTGCTATCATGGTCGTTGCCAGAATTACCGGGTAATCACGGGCCTGGATGGCTAACACCGCCAGTCGCCCCATCCCGGGCCAGGCGAAGATGGTTTCGATGATGACCGCCCCTCCTAACAGAAAAGGCAAGGAAAGGCCGTAGATCGTTATAATGGGAATGAGCGCATTTCGAAGGGCGTGTTTAAGAATCACGGCTCGTTCCTTAAGCCCGCGCGCCCGCGCGGCCAGGACGTACTCCTCGTTCAATACCTCCAATAAGCGACTTCGCATATAGCGCGCAGTTCCAGCTGCCGAGGCGATACCAAGAACAAAGACCGGTAGAACCAGGTGCCAGGCCAGGTCCGCCAACTTCTCGAACCAGGAAAGGAACTCATAATCAAGTGACCGGGTCTGGGAAGTAGGAAACCACCCAAGATTGACGGAAAACACCAGAACGAGCATAAGCGCCAACCAGAAACTGGGGAGAGAGTAAATGATCAGCGAACCGATCGTAACGGTCTTGTCCAGCACGGAGTATTGTTTAACGGCTGAGAAGATTCCAAGGGCAATCCCAACCAGGGCATCGAGCAGGAGCGCCAAAGCAGTTAGCTGTAGAGTGTAGGGAATGGCCTCGGCAAGCAGGGCGCTGACCGGCCGCCGATGTTCAAACGACTCACCAAGGTCGCCCTGAAGCAAGTTGCCGAGCCATTTCACGTATTGGACGTGAAGAGGCTGGTCAAGACCATATTTTTGCCGGATGAGTTCGATGACTTCCGGGTCGATGTTCCGGAGATTTCGATTCTCGAGGAACATATCCATGGGATCGCCCGGCGCCAGATGGACGATCAAGAAGGTCACCGTAGCGACCCCCAACAGGAGGGGCACAGCCTGGATAAGGCGTTTGATAATGTACCAGCTCATGGGTCGTCCTCCTTAAGCCAGGTCCCAAAAGGTACGCCTCACATCAATCGTGAACGCGATGTCGTAGGCTGTGACGGAGACCCCGTCGTGCCACCGCACGTCGGTGCGCAAATGGTACGTCCACTCCCGGTAGTCGGGGGAGTGCTCCCACCTCCTGGCGAGGCGCCCCACCAGCCGACCTTCCGCATCGCGA
>JADFMM010000382.1 GCA_022563885.1 Planctomycetota bacterium
CTGGCAATCAGCGGGCCGGTCAAGCACGTGGAGAGTCGCATCAAGACGATGATGCACGCAAAACGTCGATTTGCCAAGGGCCCCAGTCATTTGGCGGTAATGGTGACTGTGGTATTGGCGATATTGGTGGTGCCTGTGGCCATTGGTCTCACCGAGAAAACGTCTGAGGCAAGTCAAGCGCAAGGGTCGTTCACGGCAATTGAATTCTATCGGGATAAACTTGGATCGGCTGAGAAGTTTAATCGGCTGGGACGGCTCATGCTGATATTCACAAATGACCAGGAAGAACCGCTCGAGCACTTCAATCAACTCAAGGGCCATGGCCCGGAGGAACTTGTTTCATGGGCCCGGAAGAATGTGGTGCTCAACAGAGAATTGCTCGGCAAGCACAACCCAGGAATGGCTCCGGATCCGAGCCAAATTGTGGCCTACGATCAAGATCTACTGAAATACGGCAAAGGGACAAATGTGCTCTACCTGGATTCCGATATGGGCTTTGTCGATTCGGAACACTTGGATGAACTCAGCTCATTTATGCGTGAAGACTTCGTGTTCATCGAAGCCTGCTATTACAAGATTCCCGCGGAGAGCAACGACATTCAGGCCGTAACGACCGAGTCAAACGGGCTGCTCATCCCCAACGGAGGACTGGTCCTCCAGTTCTTGACGAACGAGGCTATCGACAGAATTCATGAATCACTGAATTCCAGACTAGTGGGCTCCCCAGTTGTTGTCGCGGTTGACGGCAAAGAGGCATCGGTGGCGGTGACTAAAGAGGAATACTTCATGCTGGGAAAATCTGAAACTACAACAGATCTTGCGCATTTTGAAATCGAGTATATGGCTAAAATCAGACCGAATATAGTGAGTGAGACCAATGAAATCATGCTTCGCATTGAGATGGAAATTAGTGAACTTCCTGATCTAGAGATTCCCGAGGGAATCCTCCCCGTCGTCACGCGGCGCACATCCTCAAATAGGATGACCCTAGAAGCAGGGCATGGGGTCTTCGTCAGTTTTCCATCCGTGCATGGTCGGACGCATCATTTAATCATTGAGGCGCGCCGTTTGACAGTATTAGAATCGTTGTTACGTCAAAGTGCTTACAAGGAGAACTGATTTTCAAGCCTGGCTCTCATCGCCCTTTCCTTGTATGGGCGTAGTCATTAACAAACTCCAGTTCCACCGTCCCGCCGCTTCGAACGACTACGAGCTGGGGTTCCGACGCTTCGCCTGAGCGCATGGGATTCGGTTTGGCAGTCACAAGGTATTCGCCGGGCGGGACCCCTTTGAATGAAAATATCCCATCTTCCTTGCACTGAATGGCACTACCCCAGTTTCCAATCTTACTACCCTCCTTGGGTTCGATTTCAGCGATAAGCCTGCGTCTTGGCTGTGACCAGAAACGAGTGTCTCTCGCCGAGATCTCAGAGAACGCAGAGAAAAGAGGGAGAAAAACGCCAACCTGGCTCTAGCTTGCTCTCAGTGCTCGAGCACCAATTGGGCTGTGTGAAGGTGTATTTTTTTACATGAAGAGCATGAAGGGCGTTGCCGCAGTCTCTAGATCTGGCTTTCGCTTAGGTCGCCGTCCTGCCCTGCTGCGCAGGCTTCTGCGAAGGAGTCCTGCGCCCTTCTCCGCTTAGGGAAACAAGTTTCCCACGCTGAGCCGGGCTTGTCCTCGCATGACGGCTGGTTTAGCGAATAGAGTGACCTTTTCAGTTATCGAGACAATCGGATGGAAGTTTCTCGTTCTAATGTGCTGACGCATTATATCTAGTGCCCTCCCGCCGCGCCGCCAAGCCGATCTACATATGGTGACCCTGCCATTCATGCTGCACGCCCAGCGGCACAAGGTGGCGAAGAAGACGTCCTTGGACTCTGGAACTCGACAACGGATTTGGATCGTCAACAGACGATCCATTTTAATAACCGCGTAGCGATCCACTTATGGTCGGTTTTTTTCGGCCATGAACATCCAGACTTGAGATCGCGGCTTGGTGGTGCCCTGTAAGAGGACCGTGGTGGCCGATCCGACACTCCCACCCCACTGAACCGCCCCTTTTTTGCCACCGGATGCGTGCATGCTAGTCGTGTGAATGTGTCGACCTGTTTGCGCTAGGCGGTACTTGAAGAATTAACTGAGACAGGGGCCGAAAGGTCGGAGTTGAGGAACTTCACAAGGCGATCACCCAGATCCACGTTTGCCCATGATATGGCCTTGCAACCTGCTTCTCAAACTCGAGGCAGCCATTGCCGATGCCGGGCGATCAGCCAGATGTAGCGGGAACGTGATTTGGCGGACTTGGCGGCTTGTACGCGAGTCAATCGGTAAGGGAGCTTCTCTCGCCTGAGGGTTTTTTCGAATCGGGCATCTCCGCTGGAAGACCAGATGGCCAGGCAGCCATCCTTCTTCAGGGCCTGCATAATAGCCTGCAGGCCGGCGGGTTTATACAGTTCTGCATTTTTAGCCATGGTCATCGCACTGGGCCCATTGTCGACATCCAGGAGAATCGCATCAAAGAGGCTCTTGGAGGCACGAATCACCGCACGAACATCGTTGTTCTTAACGGCCACCCGTGGGTCGCGCAGGGGATGCTGGGTCAGCTCGCCCAAGAAGTCACGATTCCAGACGACCACCTCCGGGATCAGTTCGGCGACGGTAACCTTGGCCTTTTCCGGCAGCAGCCTCAGCGTTTGCCACAGGGTAAAGCCCATCCCCAGACCACCGATCAGCACCTGGGGATGCCGACGTCCTGACAATCTGCGACACCCTAAACGGGCCAGCTCCAGTTCAGACTCTTGCTCACGACTGGTCATGAGGCTGTATTTGCTCAGAGATAGGTAGTAGTCCCGATCGTGTTGGGACAACACGAGTTCTTGGCCGTCCGGCGTGGTGGCACTGGCCAGTCGTATCGTGGGCTTCAAGAGTTTCCTTTCGGTCGTATGGACTGCCGAATACTAGTGCCAAGATCTTCCGTGACATGATACAGAATATTCGCTTTAATATGAGTTGTTTTCACCTGACAATCCAACAAAACCTTGGAACATTCTTTTCGGACAACACGGCCATGAGCACCGAAGTCATCACCAATTTCATCCATGGAAAAGCCATTGCTCCCCAGGTTGAGAACTTCGGCGACGTCCACAATCCCTCCACCGGAGAGGTCATCGCCAAGACGCCCTTCTCTCAAGCCCATGATGTGGATGCGGCGGTGGAAAGCGCAGGGAAGGCATTCCCCAGTTGGTCCGACACGCCCGCCCCGACACGAGCGAAGATCTTGTTTGAATGCCGTAGGCGGGTCGCAGAGAATCTTGAAGCCCTGAGTCAGCTCATCTGCGAGGAAAACGGCAAAACCTTCGGAGAGGCCAAAGGCGATGTCACGCGTGGACTGGAAGTTCTGGAGTTTGCGTGTAATATCCCGCACCTGCTAATGGGCGAGTCACTGCCCCAAATGGCCGAGCACATCGATGGGACCACATCGCGCGAGCCCCTGGGGGTCTGTGCCGGAATCACGCCCTTTAACTTCCCCGTCATGGTGCCCATGTGGATGTTCCCGCTGGCCATCGCCTGCGGGAACACCTTCATACTCAAGCCGAGCGAGAAGGTGCCGCAGTGCGCGAACAGGCTGGCCCAGATTTTCCTGGAAGCCGGTTTACCGGAGGGCGTGTTCAATGTGGTGCACGGGGGCCGGGAAGCGGTTGAAACGATCTGCGCCCACCCGGGCATCAGCGCCGTGAGCTTTGTCGGCTCAACCTCGGTCGCCCGGGCGGTCTATGAACAAGGCACCCGCGCCGGAAAACGGGTCCAGGCAGCCGGCGGCGCGAAGAATGTCATGGTTGTGATGCCGGACGCCGAGAGGGATTCAACCTTGAGGGCGATCATGGGAGCGGCATTCGGATGTGCCGGTCAACGCTGCATGGCGGGGTCCATACTGATGGGAATCGGAGACATTGCAGACCCACTAAAAGAGGGGTTGGTGTCCGAGATGGACGCCTTGACCCTGGGAGATACCTCCCGTGACCGCAGCGTGGGCATGGGCGCGATGATCGATTCGCAGTCCAGAGATCGATTGTTCGGCGTCATTGAAAAGGCTGCACAGGACAAAGTCCAGATCGTTCGTGACGGACGAAGCAAGGTCCCGAATCAAGGATTCTACCTGGGGCCAACTCTGTTTGACCACGTCAGCACCGATCAGACGCTCTTCAACACCGAATTGTTCGGGCCGGCGCTTTGCCTTTCTCGTCCATCCTCCTTGGATGATGCCATCCAACAGATAAACCGACTGCCCTACGGCAACGGCGCATCGATTTTCACCAGCAGCGGCGCGGCAGCGCGGGAGTTCTCCAGGAAAATTCAATGCGGCATGATCGGCGTCAATGTGGGCGTGCCGGCGCCCATGGCCATCTTCCCCTTCAGCGGCTGGGGTCGATCTTTCTTTGGCGATCTGCACGTGCAGGGCATGGAAGGCGTCTCATTCTACACGCGCAAGAAGGTGGTGCTGTCCCGCTGGGACGACACCTACGTTCGCAAGCAGGGTTGGTAAGCTAAGGCACTCTAACAGAACCGTTGCGTCGGCCCGAGGCCGAGCGAAGCGGCCATC
>JADFMM010000128.1 GCA_022563885.1 Planctomycetota bacterium
AGTAACAATTTCAGGTTTTCCCCGGCGGATCCGCTGTGACAGAAGGACGTTCGTGCTACCGCACTTTGGACATTTCACCTTGTGGCCGTGAGATTCCAGGCTGCTTTGCTCGAGCGACTCCTCGGCAAGATCACCCACGAGGAGCACATTGTTGCCTTCAACAGGAGCCGTGGTAAGTTTGGTAAGTTCAAGCAGCAGGCGGGCTCGGGCTTGCCAACCTTTTTTGCAGGGGTGCCAGAGACCGTAATAGCGTACTTTGTGAAAGCCTTTCGGCAATACATGGAAAAGGAAGCGTCGGAGGAACTGAACACCCTGTAGGCGTTCAGTCTTCCACTGGTCCGTGTTATGGTCCTTATATTTCAGCGTAACGTGGCTTTCGTCCATGGAAATGAGCCGGTGATTGGTTATGGCAATGCGAAAGACGTAACGGGCGAGGTATTGCAGGACGGCGTCCTTACCTGTCCCATAGGGCTTGCTGTACGAGCATCACTCCCTGTCCTACGCAAAAACTCGAACTTGTTTGATTCCAATGCCTTATGTAAGCTTCACGAATATCGATTTACTATGAATTCTACGGCAATACAAGGAGGCATGCAACATTGAAAAGCCTTGCCATGATCATCTTTGAATGTCTCAAGCTCATATTCCGGAGCAAACACGACATAGTTCTTGAAAACCTGGCTCTCCGCCACCAGTTGACTGTTCAGCAACGCAGTATGAAAAGGCCGAAGATCAAGAACCGCGACCGCATCTTCTGGATCTGGCTGTCAAGATTCTGGAACAATTGGAGAGCATCACTGATTGTTGTCAAGCCCCCTACTGTTATTGCCTGGCACAAGAAAGGATTCAAGTCTTACTGGAAACGGAAATCTCGAAGAGTCGGCAGGCCAAATATTGACTGGGAATTGATCAAGCTAATACGCAAAATGCAAAAAGAAAATGTAACATGGTTTGCACAACGAATCCAAGGCGAACTCAATAAGCTTGGCTTTGAGGTTTGTGACAATACCGTGGCCAAATATATGAGTAAAGACAAAGACGATGACAATTCCAGGCAACAGCGATGGTTGACATTCCTTCGAAACCACACCAAGAATACCGTTGGTATTGACTTTTTGGTTGTGCGAACGGTTTTCTTCAAAGCAATATACGTATTTGTTGCCATATCACACGACAGACGCAAAATGCTGCACTTTGCGGTTACTGCAAATCCTCACTCGCAGTGGGCAATTCAACAACTTCGTGAAACGTTCGCTTTCAATGAAACTGCCAAATATGTAATCCGTGACAACGATAAAATCTTCAGCAATGATTTCAAAACACACATAAACAACTTTGGCTTGGAAGACACACCTACTGCGTCACGGTGTCCATGCCAGAATCCTATCGCCGAACGTGTCATTGGTACACTTCGCCGCGAATGTCTTGACCATATGATTGTATTCAACGAAAAGCACTTGCATAGCGTGCTTGACGAATTCATCAATGATTATTACAACGTCAGCCGAACGCATATGTCACTTGAGAAAGACTCACCTGTCCCTCGCCCTACTCAGGTCCATGGCAAGATTGTAAGCAAGCCGATTCTTGGTGGACTGCATCACGTCTATAGCCGGGTTGCTTAGCCTAAAAATCTGGCACAATGTATCAATCTGATGGGATAGCAAGAAAGTCGGGTCTGCGCAGATTGCGATATAGTAGTCAAGACGCTGACCTTGTCCGGGATCAGTCTGCTGGAAACCAACACTATTCAGTTTTAGATGGACCAGTTTGCTTTTAAAAACGTCGTGACTCAAACGTCTGTGCCTTCGTATTGATTTTTGCGTAGGACAACCATGTAAATGATAAATCTGCCGTAAGTTATTATCAAGAAGGTGGTTATAAAAGTGGGCGATACAGGACTCGAACCTGTGACCTCACGGGTGTGATCCGTGCGTTCTAGCCAACTGAACTAATCGCCCCGAAGGGGACCCTTTAAACCAGATGTTTCGATGTCTGTCAAGTGCGTCTCGGGCAACATGACGTCAACCGATCGGCAGGGATGCCGTGCTATCGCCGAAGGCTTCGATGGGGTTGGTCATCCGCTCAAGCATCGATAGGTAGAGATTACAGAGAGGCGTGCCCTTGGGGCTGGCGATGTGCCGACCGGGTACTATTGTTCCGCCTGCCTTGCCCGCGAGGACGATGGGCAGGTTGCTGGGGTCGTGCCGATTGCCGTCGGACAGACTCGATCCGAAGAGGATCATCGAGTGGTCGAGCAACGTGCCCTCTCCTTCACGAATCCTGGCCAGTTTATCCAAGAAGTATGCAAGCTGCTCCGCGTGCCAAGCATTGATCTTGGTGTACTGTTCCAACTTGGCATCGTCATCCTGGTGGTGGCTCATTTGGTGGTGGCCACCCTTCACGCCGGGTATCAGTTGGGAGAAGTTCTTGTTCGACACGTCATTGGCAAACATGAAGGTGCTGATACGAGTGGCGTCGGTCCAGAAGGCCAGCACGATCAGATCGAGCATGAGTCGCACGTGGGCCTGGTGGTCTCCCGGCTCACCGGCGGGAGCGGCCAGGTCGTCCGCATCAGGCCGCGTCCCCGGTCTCCAGAGGCGCGGGTCAGCCTTCGAGAAGAAGGCGATGCGCTTCTCGACTTCGCGTACCGAATCGAGATATTCATCCAACTTGAATTGATCGTCTCGGCCCAGCTTCCGCCGCAAAGCACGGGCGTCTTCCAGGACCAGGTCCAAGATGGCTCGATCATCTTCGCTCTTGCGTCGGTCCGCGGGCGTGGCCTGCTTTGCTCTAAGGACACCGAATAGACGTTCGTAGGCGCGGCGGGGATCGATCTCTCGGGCGACCGGCACCGACGGCGTGCGCCAGGAGATATAGGAGCCGTAGAGGCGGGTAAAACCGACATTGGTGTCGATGCCGCTGACGACGGGATCTACAGCCAACTCCAGCGAGGGCAGAGGCGTGTGATGACCCACCCTCTGGGCGCAGAGTTGATCGATGGAGATCCCGCCCACGCTCACATCCTTGCCGGTGGTCTTCCTCACCGGCATGCCGGTCAGGAAGTTTGCCGTTTTCGCATAGTGACCGTCGCCCCGATGGCTGTTCGCCTTGTCCAAACCGGAGAAGACCAACAGGCTGTCACGGTGCCGGGCCAGGGGTGCCATGGCCGTGGGCATCACGTAGTCATGCCCCGACAGCTCGGGATGCCAGGTCTTTTCCCAGACGCCGTTGGGGTAATAGAGACAGGCCATGCGGACCGGCGCCCGAATCTCGGATCGTTCCGTTTCGGCCGCGACCGCCTGGGCCGTCGCGCCGGGTAACATCGTCCCCATGGCTTCCAGCGCGGGCAGCCCCAATGTCACCCCCATGCCGCGGAGGAAGGTCCGTCTAGGTATTTGCCAAAGCTTAGTCGTCATCATGTGTCTCCTCTATGGCGTAGTAGCGATGCCGAAAGGGAAAGCTGGTGGCGATCGCCTCAATCAGGATCGAGGCCCGGTATTCGTCCGCCTGCAAGGCCTTCATGGTCTCGATAATAGTACACTCGTCAAACTTATTCAAGGCCCGGCCGAAGGCGTAGCCCGTCATCTTGCGCACCAGGTGGCGAATGATTTGATCCTTCCGCTTGAGCAGGAGGGCCTTAAGTTCGACCGGGCCGCGGAAGGACTCCCCCGAAGGCAGTGTTCCTGATGCATCTACCCGTTGGCCTCCGTCGTGACTCCGCCACCGGCCGAGGACATCAAAATTCTCCAGGCCCAGGCCCAGAGGGTCCATCCGGTCGTGGCAGGCCGAACATTCACTGTCCGCGCGATGTTTCTTCAGTTGTTCGCGCAGGGAGGCGGCGGTCACCTTGTCGTTGCTGACCGCCAACGCCGGGACATCGGGCGGCGGTGGCGGAACGGAGTCTCCGAGCAAGACCTCCAGCACCCACTTTCCCCGCAGAACAGGGCTTGTCCGCAGCGGATAGGAGGTCGCCACGTGTACGGCGGCCATCCCCAGCACGCCTCCCCTGTTGCGGTCGGTGAGCGTCACGCGTTTCAGTTGCGGGCCGCGCACGTCCTCAATGCCATACAACTGGGCCAAGCGTTCGTTGACGAAGGTGTAATCGCTTTCGATCAATTCCAGCAGCGAGCGATCCTCGCTGATGATGTAATTAAAGACATGGACAACCTCCTCGCGCATGGCCTCCGCCAAGACATCGTCATACTCGGGGAAGCGCTCGACATCGGGCCCCTGTTCACTTCCCAGTCCCTCCAACTCCAGCCACTGCAGGGCAAACCGTTCTCCCAGGGCCGCCGCTCTGGGATCGGCCAACATGCGTCGGATCTGTTGTCTGTAAACCAGCGGTTCCAACAACTGTTCGGATGCGGCGAGCCGCAGGAGCAGATCGTCCGGCGTGGAGGCCCACAGGAAATAGGACAGGCGACTGGCCAGTGAGAAGGCGTTCAAGGGGTGAATCCCCCCCTGCTCGGGTTCGGGTTCGGCGAGAAAGAGAAAATGGGGTGACACCAGGACGACCTTCAAGGCCAGACGAAGGGAGGCTTCGAAGCCGTCACCGCGGGACCATCCGCGGTCAAACATCGACAGGAGGGTCTCAATCTCTTCCTCGGTGACCGAACGACGATAGGCCCGGTGAGCAAACGCGCTCACCACCTCTTTGGCTGCCACCCGGGCCGGCACGGATTCGCTGGGGACCGAGCGCAAGAGCCTCGCCCGAGCCCTCTCGACTGCGGCGCCCGTCTCTGGCGAATCCTCTGTCAATACCCTTGCCAGGACGTGATCCGCGGCGCTGAAATAGGCCTCGACCGCCAGTGGCGAGACGAATAGCGTACTGCCATTGGTGTCGAACCCCTCTCCCCCGGCGCCATCGCTCGGCAAGGCATCGCCGAGTCGAACCTCCAGACCGAAGAGGTCGCGAACGCTATTGTTGTACTCATGCCGCGTCAACCGGCGGCTCATGACATAGCCGGCGTAGAATGACTGGGTGCGATCCGAGGCGAGTTCCGTGCAGTCCAGCTCGGGCTCCGGGAGGTCACGGAGCCACTTCATCAGACGCTGGCGCTCACCATAGGCCATTTGTTTGCTCTCCGACGGGGGCATTTCGGTGGCCTGGATACGGCCCAGGACCCGCGCCCATAACGAGGCCTCCTCCAGCACTACGTCGAATTGAGAGAAGGAGGCCAGATTGAGCCCCCCTTTCTGCCGATCGGATCCATGACAACGGTAGCAATAGGTCTCAAGCAGAGGCACAATGGCCTCCGTAAACGCCTTGGCCTCGCCTTCATTGGGGGCGGCTGGGGCCAAGCCGGGCCGAAGACAGCAGACGCCCAACAAGATTAGACAATAGCCGTGACTCAGTTTCATGTCGACCCGATTCATTTGTTGCAGGTCCCTTAGCTCGAGTCCTTCGAGTTTCCCACTCTATGGGTCCCTATAGTAGGTGATTGGACCCATACTCGCAATGGCCTGCTACTCATTCCGGCCTGGGCTTTGGGACCGGCAAGAAATGACTTGGACTTTTGAATGCCCAATTGCACCCCATCTTGGATCGCTTCTCAATCGCGAAATCCACGCAGTAGAACGGCTACGCCTGTGGTTTCGCTCAATCGGGCGCGACCCAATATGGGGCACACTTGGACCCCAAATTGTCCAACTTATTTCTTGCCGGTCCTTTGTCAGAGAATTCTAAAGGGTCCTGATTATTGTTCCGATATGTCTAGGAGCCCATGGTCGCCAAAGAGCCCCATCCTAAATCGTCGTCGCAGGATCGTTTGCGCATGGTCCTCATCGCGGTGGCCGTTCCCATTGTTCTGGTGCTCTCTCTCTCGGGGGTGGGATTCGTCCATTCCTACAACATTTTCTGCTGGAACGGCATAGAGGTGACACACTATCGAGGCGGGCAGGTCGAACTCGAGACCACCTACCTGGGCGGGCTGCGTCACGGCCGGCAGACCAAATATCATCCGAATGGGCAGAAGATGTTTGAATGCAACTTCCACGAGGGGAAGCGGCATGGCCTGCTCAGCATCTGGGACAGCGAAGGTCGCCTGGAGGAAGAGACCGAGTACGCTCAGGGGAGAATGCACGGCACCTCGACGCTCTTCGATTCCAAGGGGCAGACGTCCTCAGTCGACACGTTCAACCACGGCGTGAAGAAGCGGTCCGTTCGCTACGATCGCACGACCGACGACACCCAGAAATATGAAGCAGAGTACCAAAATGGCAGGCCTTGGTCGGGGGAGATCGTACGTTACGTTATGGGTCAGGGGTTGAAAATCTATACCTACGACGCAGGCAAGCTTGTCAAAAAATAGCGGCATGGTTCGAGGAGGTCCCTAAACAGTCCAATGGCCGCGAGAAGAAGACCGAGTTTGTTCTCGACACACCCCCCAGAAAAACAATCCGGACGAGAGCCGACAGGGCCACGTATTTCCCCTTATGAACAAAGGGGGTCATGTCGCGTATGATGCACCGTGAGTCGGAAATGCCATAAGGGGTGCTCGGGTGTTCACAGGCCATTAGCAGAGTTTCCCTCGCTTTTTCTACTCTGCAATTGAGCGTACACGGATAGCATGAAGGGCTAGTCCCCTACCCTATTCGCAGCGCTTCCAGCAATCTGTCGATGTCCCTACAACTAACTTTAAGGAGTGAAAACGAATGAAGAAAGTAAGTGCAATCCTGTTGGGGTGCTGCGTGCTCGGTGTCACGCTCTCCTTCGCCGCGACAAGATACGTACCGGAGGAAGACGTGAAGGCGACCATGAAGGGATATTGCCGGGCATTAGGTGTTAAATGTACTTTCTGCCATGTGAGTGACAAGTCGGTAAACATCCACCAGATAGATGACTATGATATCGACCGTGACCTCGAAACATTGACGCATAAGCGCGTGGCACGGGCCATGACTGGCATGACAAAGCTGTACAACAAGATGCACGGCACCAACATGACGTGCAATGATTGTCACCAAGGAAAGACCCATCCCCCCAAGAGTGAAATGCTTGAGTAAACGGTGACTGGCCCGAGAGAGCCTAGGCTCTTTCTGCCTGCCCTATCTCGTAAACACCATCACCTCGATAACTGCAGCTTATCAGCCAACAGCTTCATAAAGTACCCCCCTACCACGGAGCGGGCCCTGAAGCCTTCACTCTTGCCGTCTCTGGCGTTGTGCCAGTCGCTGAGGGGGACACGATCAGGCGTTTCGTGGGCGAATTGGTAGACGGAATAGCTTAGCTGACGAAAACCGTCATAAGAGTCCGCCATAGCGGCGGTCCACATGATCCAGTCGGATTTGGTGTAGCTGGCTCGACTGTCCAGGGGCTGGCCATACTTGTGCCGTTTGCTAAGAGAGGTGGCGATCTCTTTTTCGATGACACTCGCGGGGAAGATGTTGAGGTCCAGCACCTTGTCCCATACCAGGTTGTACTTCTGGCTCCAGGTCCCTTTCTTGTCGAATGCGAGGCTGTAGTGATCGCCGTCGGCGGCGGCGTTTTGCCAGTCGGCCGCCATGGTGCGGGCCAGGGCCGCATACTCGGCGGCGACGGCGTCATGCCCTAGCTGGCCGGCCAAGCGGCCGTAACAGGCCAAGGCCAGGATCGCCTTGATTGAGAGATTGGCGTTGTGTGCCAAAGGGCCGGTAAAGTCGTCGGTGCACAACTGCTCGCCCGGATCGAAGCCCTTTTTCTTTAAGTATTCCGCCCATTGTGTCAACTGTGCCCAGTGGGCCCCGGCGTAATCGGGCACGCCGTCGACAGCGGCAATGGCGGCGCAGAGGATCAACATGCTGCCCGATTCCTCCACTGGCATGTCAGCCGGGTAGGTCTGGCCGTTGGCGTGGGGATAGGTGCCGACATCATGGGGCGCAAAGGGCTTGGTCCATCGACCACTCTCGCAGTAGACAAAAATAGGTTCGAGCATACCTTTGACCAGGGTGGGATTGTAGAGCAGAAAGAGCGGTGCCGAGGGATAAGCAACATTCACGGCGCCAATGGAGCCGCTGCTGGAATTGTCCTTTGAGAAGAAGAGCGCACGCCCCTCGGGTCCCGCCACGAGTTTGTGGGCGGCGATGGCCTGGCGATAGGCTAGACTGCAGACGGCCGCGTAGTGCTTGCCGCCCGCCTCTGTAGCGGTCTCCGTGAGTTCAGCGTCAAAACGCCGGCTGGCCTCCATGACCTCAGCATAGGTGTTCTCTGCCAGGAGCAGCATCTTGGCCATAGTGATGTTCTCCAAGCGCCTCCACCAGGGGCGGAGCTTCTGGCCAAAATACTCTATCGAATAGAGATCGTCGTAGCCGACCATCAGGTGTCTGCGGACCACGGGCTTTCGCACCATGCCCAGCTCCATGGCCACGGCCAGGGCAATGGGTGAATAGTTGGCCGGCCTCGGCATGCCGACATCGTCCGGCATCTTGACGGAGCCGGTTCGCTCGAAGCGGGCCAGCGTCTCCTGGCTGTCGCCGATGCAACTGCGGGTGTCCCAGCGGCGCGGGCTGGCGACGTAGAGGTATCCCCAATCGATGCGGACGTCGTCTCCTGTCCTTGCCAGGACCCGTTGTTTTGCACTGCCCACCTGCATCACGTCCAGGACGCTCGACTGCACGTGGTTCCAGACGATCCGCTGGTCCGGTTCGTTGAGACACCACTGGGGACCTGCGTCAAAGTAGAGCTGCACATGGTGCGCTTTGTCGTCGCTGGCGAACACCGCGAAGGAGAGATAGGAGACGGGGCGGGACAGGAGGTCCAGATTGTCCATGAGTAAGGGCGAGGTGAAGGTGACATCGAGTTCCACCGGACCGCAGGAGAACTGGTAATAGGTGTTCGTGGCGTCCACACGAACGGGTCCCTGGCGCACCAGGAGACTCCTGTCCAGGCGCAGTCCCACATCGATGAAGCGGTCCTCTCCTAGGCCTCGACCGGTGACGGCCAGGCAGTTTCCGTCGCGGCGTAGGCTACGTGCCGCTTTCTCGGACAATCGTAGGGTCTCCGTTCGATCCCAACGAGCCAGCCGGGCCGTCAAGATGCCGTTGACGTAGACCTCGACATTGTTGAGTGTGACGGAGCGCTTTCCCGGCTGAGCGAGGTAAACAAAGAGGTTCTTGCCCTGCCTCAGGTCATCGACCTTGAAGGTCCGTCTCAGCCAGATCTGTTCCGAGTCCCACGGGGTCCGAGAACAATCTTCATACTTCCAGGTTCCAAATGGGGCGACGCCCGGCGTCCAGGCCTTGTCATTGAAGGCTGGGGACATCCAGTTGGCCGGAGGCTCCTCCGTCGTGTAGAGACACTCGAATGGTCTATCCTGACCGCTAGGTAAATATTCCTCGTACTGCCCAGGTCCCATAAAGCGATACACCTTACGGTCTACACGGAGCAATCCGGTCATGGGATGGTCCCGTCCCGTCCAATGCCGCGTACTTTGATCGAACAGATTGTCGGCGAAGGACCAGCAGCTGATATAGGGGTCCATGGTGACCAGGGGGACGGCCGGCGGACGAAAGGGGTCCCCCACCCTGGCCAGCGCAGGAACACAGAGCAATAGCCCATATAGACAGATAAAGACGCTTCTCATCGCCACTATCCTTTCTCTGAACAAATACGTACGCCAGGCTCTGCCTGACAACCCCATCTGGCTTTCCCTCGGGCCTGCCGATGCAGTTTTCAGACAGAGCCCGCCTGGAGCATCATACCATTTTCGGCCTCTCTGAGTCAACTGACGAGAGTCGTTTTTGACATTCCTCTCGACCGCACTACAATGGCGCAGCGTATCTGAATCCTTGTATTAGGAGCGTTAATTAATTGGGCTTGCTTGGGGATCGGGTGTCAATCCCCGCCCAGTGGAGGCATTGAATGAGTTCACCAACCGAGCAGTCTATCGGAGGCTTACGCCGCTTGCTGACGGCACCGGCGCTGTGGGTATTTGTAGTCGCGATGGTAGCAGCCGGGTGCGTGGGTCGACTCGTGCCGGCGACCTGGACGGTGGAGAAGGTCCTGCTGGATGTTCAGCGCGACGGCGAAACGCCGGACAGTTTCTACTATATATCACGCGGCGAAGCGGTGACTCTGGGGGCAACGGTTCCTTTTGAGGACGCTCTGCTCCACCCGGAGCGCATCGAGGAATACAATGCCCAAGGCAGGGCACCCGGTACGCTGGAAGAGTTTGCCATCGCGGAGGGCCTCGCGGGAGATGCCGGCGAAGTCCCGCGGGTGTTTCATCTGGTGGCCAAACGGCATTGGCGTTACTGGTCCATGCTGCCGGCGTTGGCGGCCGTGCTCTTGTGCTGGCTGACCCGCGAGCCGCTGACCTCCCTGTTTGGTGGTATTCTCGTGGGCGCCATGCTGCTGGGACAGTACAACATCACCGAATCCGTCCTGGTCAAGAACCTCGCCACGGTCAATGCCGCCGGTGTCCTGCTGCTCTACCTCTGGTTGCTGGGAGGGTTGATGGGCATCTGGTCGCGGACCGGCGCGGCCCAGGCCTTTGCCGATCTCATGACTCGCAAAGTCGTGCGGGGCCCGCGGAGCGCCAAGCTGGTCGCCTGGGGTTTGGGGATCGTATTCTTTCAGGGGGGCACGGTCAGTACGGTCCTGGTGGGCACCACGGTGAAGCCTCTGGCGGACAAGGAAAGAATCAGTCATGAGGAGTTAGCCTATATTGTGGATTCCACGGCCTCTCCGATCGCCTCACAACTGGCGTTTAACGCCTGGCCTGGGTATATCCAGGCGTTCATATTTGTCTCGGGCGTCCCCTGGCTGGCCACGGAAGAGGCCCGCATCACCTTCTTCTTCAAGAGCGTTCCCTTCTGCTTCTACGCGATTTTTGCGATCATGTTTACCTTCCTGTTGAGTATCGAAAAATCTCCCTTCTTGGGCAGAAAGCTCAAGGCGGCGATCCAACGGGCTCGCAGCACAGGCGAACTCGATGCCCCCGACGCCGAGCCGCTCTCGGCGCGGGAACTGCAAATGTCCAATGTTCCGGCAGGGTATCGGCCCCACGTTGTGGACTTCTTCGCTCCCCTTGTCATCCTCCTCGCCATTGCCATCGGGACCTTTATCTTCCAGGGATCGCCCCAGGTCCGCTGGGCCTTTGGTATGGCCGTTGTGTGTGCCATGGTCCTGGCGCTGGCCCGCGGCATGTCCCTAAAGCATGTGATGGAAGGGTTCGGCAACGGGCTCAAGGGGGTCGTGCTCGGCTCCGTGATCCTGCTGTTAGCCATGATCATCGGCAATATCAGCAAGGAGGCCGGAGGGGGCATCTACCTGGTGGAACTTCTGGGGGAGAGCCTGCCCTACTGGCTACTGCCGGTCTTGCTGCAAATCCTTACTATCGTGATCGCCTTCTCGACGGGTACCAGTTGGGGGACCTACGCGGTCGCCTTTCCGCTGGCCATGCCGCTCTCCTGGGCAATCGCCAACGCCCAGAATCTGGAACACCCCCAGTTTTTCATGACTATTTGCTTCGCGGCGGTCATGGACGGCAGTGTGTTTGGTGATCAGTGCTCGCCCATTTCGGACACGACGGTGCTCAGCGCCATGTGCACCGGCTGCGACCTGATGGATCATGTGAAGACCCAGTTGCCCCAGGCCAGCATTGCCGCCCTACTGGCGGGCATCTGTTGGACCACCCTGACCGTTTTATTTGCCTAGACGAACGAGCCGGTCGGCTTCTGAATCGCCAATTTTCGGCCTGGTTCAATTCCGGGTTACACGACTCGACGTAGGAATAGAACTCGTCATCGGCTTTTCGGCCTTCTCGATTACGATGACGAGTACTGCTTCGCTGAGTACGACCACAAAAACAGGTCAGACGGACTGTTAGCCATGTGCACACTTTTGTGAGCCAGGCCTAATTTTCCAGTAGCCAAGCATGATGCGCTCCGTTAGGACTGGACCCCGCGGTAGTCCTGCCCCCGCTTTGCGGAAAATTTTATCGGCCGCCGAACAAGATATTCGGTGAGTAAGTATTGACTGCCACACAGATTCTTGTACAGTGTTGCGTTTTAATCTTTAAGAGATTCGAGAGGACACTAGGGTAGGTGTCACAGTTCTATGGCACAACGTTTGAGCATCTAGTTTGGAGATGGACATGATAGAGGTCAAGGACCTGCGGCGCAGCTTCGGGCCGGTGACTGCGGTGGACGGCATCTCGTTTAACGTCGAGAAGGGACAGGTGCTGGGCCTGCTGGGTCCCAATGGTGCCGGCAAGACGACGGCCATGCGCATGCTGGCCTGCTTTATTCGACCGGACAAGGGGACCGCGACTGTCTGTGGACACGACATCCTGAAGGACCCCGTACGTGTACGACAATCGATCGGCTACCTGGCCGAGAGTGCGCCGAGCTACAGCGAAATGACGGTAGGGTCCTTCTTGGGCTTCATCTGCGATGTCCGCAAGATCAAGGGGGCCGCGCGCAAGCGAGCCCTGGACCGCGTCGTCCCCACCTGTTCGATCGAGTCGGTCTACCATCAGACCATCGAAACGCTTTCCAAGGGCTACAAGCGGCGCGTGGGGTTGGCGCAGGCCTTGATCCATGACCCGGCGGTGTTGATTTGGGACGAACCGACCGACGGCTTGGATCCCAATCAGAAGCACGAGGTAAGACGACTCATCACAGCCATGTCTGAGGAAAAGTGCATCATCATCTCCACCCACATCCTGGAAGAGGTCGAGGCCATTTGCACTCGGTGCATCATCGTGGCCCGGGGTAAGATTCTGGTGGATTCCACGCCGCAGAAACTCAAAGATGAGAACAAGTGTAGCCTGGACGAGGTGTTCCGCAGGATAACCAAGCACACGGGAAGGTCTTAGCCCTTACTCGGTGTCTGTATTTACTTAGGAGCCGTTATGAATAGCTTCTTGGCAGTGTTCAAGAGGGAACTAAAGAGTTACTTCACGACCCCACTGGCCTATGTATTTCTCTTTATCTTTCTGGTATTGTCCGGCTTCTTGACCTTCCAAAAGGGGTTCTATGAAGCCAGGCAGGCCGACATGACCCGTTTCTTCATGAATATGCCGCTTCTCTTCGTGGGCATGGCCTCGGCTACGTCCATGCGTCTCTGGGCAGAGGAACGCAAGGTGGGCTCGGTGGAACTGTTGTTTACCCTGCCGATAACGATACGAGAGGCCGTTCTGGGTAAGTTGTGCGCCGCCTGGGTCTTCTTGAGTATCGCCCTGGCCCTTACCTTTCCGATGGTGATCACGGTCTTCTATCTGGGCAGCCCCGATGTGGGGGTGATCGTCACGGGGTATATTGGCACCTGGTTAATGGTCGGGGCATTTCTCGCCATCGGTTGTTTCTTCTCGGCGCTGACGAAAAATCAGGTCATTAGCGTGGTACTCTCCTCGGTGGCGTGTGGCATCCTGGTGTTGTTGGGCATGCCCACCACACTCAACTACCTGGCCGGTTTCTTGCCGATGGGGCTGGTGAATGCCGTTGAAATGATGAGCATGCGGACGCATTTCGAATCCATCCAGAGGGGTGTTCTCACCTTTGGGGACCTCTCCTACTTTGCGATTCTGATCGCCGGCTGGACGGCTGCATGCGTCGTGGTATTGGATGAAAGGAAGGCAAGCTGATGAGCAGAACCATACGTACGATTATAGGCGTCATTCTCATCCTGACCATCACGTTTTCGACCATCAGCATCTGCCAAAACATCGGTCTCAAGATAGATGTGACAGAGCAAAGCCTCTATACCCTGTCGCAGGGAACCAAGTCGATCCTGGCCAAACTGAATCAGCCCATCACGGCCAAGCTCTACTTCGCCAAGACCGCGGCACTGCAAGGGCCGGATCAAATACGCTTCTTCAGCAACTACTACGAGTTTGTCAAGGTACTGCTGGAAGAGTACGCCAGCGTGGCCAAGGGCATGGTCAAACTCGAAATCATCGATCCCCGCCCCTTCTCCACCGAGGAAGAGGACGCGATCCGCTATGGGCTCAAGAAATTTCCCATCACCCAGGAGGAAAACTTCTTCTTTGGCTTGGTGGTAGTGACCCAGTTCGGCGTTGAGAAGACCATCCCCTTTTTCTCGCCGGATCGTCAGAACTTCCTGGAGTATGACATAAGCTATCTGATCGACACCGCGATCACACGACAGAAGAAGGTCGTCGGCGTCATGAGTTCCATTGCGATCATGGGCGACGATGTGACCGGCTACATGGCCCAGATGATGGCCATGCAGGGCCAAAAACCCAAGCCTTCATGGGTCATTATCGATCATCTTAAACAGCAGTTTGAGGTGAAGCAGATTGCCACCGATGTCAACGACATCAATGATATCGATATCCTCCTGGTAGTTCACCCGAAAGAGCTGCCGGAAGAGACAGAATTTGCTATTGATCAGTTTGTGCTGCGAGGTGGGCGGACCATCCTCTGTATCGATCCCTACTGCTACGTGGACCGTCCCGCTCGGTCCCCCATGGGCATGATGGGCATGCAGCCGCCCACCGATCAGAGTTCCAACCTGCCTCGGCTCCTCAAGGCCTGGGGATTGGAAATGCCGGCCAACACCTTCGCCGGTGACACCAACTTGGCAATGCTGGCGGCGGCCGGTGTGAATCAGCGTCCCCAGCGACTCATCGGGTACCTCGGCATGGTGCCCGGCTGCTTTAACGAGGACAGCGTCATCACGGCGCAACTCAACAGCGTCAAGATGGTCTTCGCCGGCACGCTGAAGCTCCTGAGCGGGGCCGGTGACGCAAACGAGCCGGCCCTCAGCCATATGCCGCTGGTCCAGACCACCGCGGAAGGGAACAGTTGGAAGATCTCGGGTCCCTTCGAATTGCAGTTCCTGGATCCCGAACGTCTACGCCAGAAGTTCGTTCCAGGATCGGAACCGGTCACCATGGGCTATCTGATCTCGGGTCGTTTCAAGAGCGCCTTTCCCGAAGGCATCAGCGTCGACGTGGAACAGACCGATCCCAATGATCCCAACGAAACCATCACGGTGGCCCAGCAGCAGACCGGACTCACAGAATCTTCAGAGGAGGGCGTCGTCGTGGTCTACAGCGACACGGACTTTATCAGCGACTCGCAGGCCTATCAAAACTCATTCTTTGGGAAGATGGTCGTCGGTGACAATAGCGCCCTGCTGATCAACACCCTCGAGGAGTTGTGTGGTTCGAATGATTTGATCTCTATTCGTTCGCGTGGCAATTTTCGGCGCCCCTTTGAAGTCGTCGATGAGATTGAAAGGAAGGCAGAAGAGGAAACGGCTGCGGAAGTGGAGAAACTCAAAGCCGAGATTGCCGGCCACAACCAAAAACTGCAGTCCCTGGTGGCATCGGCCCAGGAAGAGGGCAACACCGAAGTGATCGGCAGCACCATCATTCAGCAGCGACGTGCATTGGAAATCAAGGTACACCAGGCGCAGAGTCAGCTCAAAGTGGTCCAGTTGAAACGGCGCGAAGCGATCGAAAACCTGGGCAACCTTCTGCAACAGCGGAACATGCTGGCGGCACCGGCCGTCATTCTCGTGATCGGCATGTTGCTCGGCATACGGCGGTCGCTGCGCAAGAGGCACTATATCAGTCACGCCAGTGACGCCTGAGTTGCCACCCGCGCGAGCAGACTAAGGAGAATCAAGCTATGAGCAACTCAAGACTGGCCATACTGGGTATCGTGGCGCTGTCCACACTCGGAATCGCCGTTCAACTGGCAAGGAGTCCTCAACATGCCGGCCGGAAGTTCGATGGGCCTTCCTATCTGATACAGGGCTTGGCGGTAGAGGATATCTTTTCGATCGAGTTGAGTGACAGCGAAGGTAAGACCTCCCTCGCCCGCAAGGGCGAGTCCTTTGTGGTCGTGGACAAGGGCAGGTATCCGGCGGACAACACTCAAGTCAACGATCTGATCACCACTTGTCTCGATATCAAGACCGTCGCCATCGTCTCCGACGACGCTACGAATCACGCCGACCTGGGAGTCACGGAGGAAACGGCAAAGTACGTGGTGAAGTTTCTCAAGGAAGACGGCTCCCTGCTGGGCGGCGTGATCGTGGGTCATTCCAAGCAAGAGAGTTCCGAGACCTACGTCCGGCTGGCCAATCGTGATGAGGTATTTGTGGCGGACCGCTCTCCCTACATTCGCCTCGAAGCCATTGACTACGTGAACAAAGAACTCTTGAGTGTGAAGGAAGAAGAGATTCGGGAGATCCACGGCACTTCCGCCGACGGCATCTTTGTGCTGGACGCCAATGAGGGGCCCGACGACCTGCGGCTGGTAAACATGCCGGCCGGCAAGACACTACGAAACAGCGAGGCCAAACTCGTATTGAGAGCCCTGAGTTCGTTACGGATCAGCGACGTGGAGAAGGGACCTCGTGACGACTTGGACTTTGGCCGCAAGTTCATCTGCCAACTCAAGAACGGTATCATTTACTCGCTGGCCATCGCGGAGATGAACGATGTAACCTTCATGACCTGCTCAGCGGAGTACGTCGGCGCCAAAGTGTCCATGCAAACCGGCAAGGTAGACTCCGAGGAAGAACTCAAGGAGAAGGAAGCACGCCTGCTGGCCCAGGAAAAATCTATGAAGTTCCAGAGGAAACATGAGAACTGGGTCTATACGGTGCCGACCTGGAAGGCCAATGCACTGAAGAAGGATATGGGCGATCTCATGGAGGACGTGGTGACACCGACGGCCGGTGATGAAGAGGGTTCATCGCTCGCCCCCTTCATCAATCTACCCGAGACGCCTGCAACCGACCCGCCCGAGGATGCAGCCGGGGATGAAGAGGGTTCATCCCTCGCCCCCGCCATCGATCTACCCGAGACGCCTGCAACCGACCCGCCTGAGGATGCAGCCGGGGATGAAGAGGGTTCATCCCTCGCCCCCGCCATCGATCTACCCGAGACGCCTGCAACCGACCCGCCTGAGGATTAGGGACGCCAAAGCACACTTTCTGACGCGGGCTACTCCTCCTTCCCGGGGCGATACGCACGCTGCCGCTTGACCACACTGCGCTGCCGCTTTTCATCACTGCTCTTTTTGATCACCGATCT
>JADFMM010000383.1 GCA_022563885.1 Planctomycetota bacterium
TTTTCAAACTTTTGTTTCCCCACTGCACGCGCCAGGGGCTGGCCACGATCCTGGACCGAACGACCCGCGGCGAAACGCAGGAGGCGCAGGCGGTCGTGACCGCGGAGCAGATCATGCAGATGCGTGCCTTGGCCCGCCGCGTGGCAATCGCAGAGCACGTACAGGACTATGCCATACGACTGGGCCTGGCCACCCATCCCCAGGGAGAGTTTGCCGTCGAGGTCACCCAGCGCGTCGTCCGCTTCGGGGCCTCGCCCCGAGGCGTACAGGCATTGATCCTGGCGGCCAAAGTCAGAGCCCTGTTGGAAGAACGGTATCACGTCAGCTTTAGCGACATTAGCGGGTCCGCCCACCCCGCCCTGCGGCACCGCGTGCTGCTCAACTTCGAGGGCCAGGCCGAGGGACTGTCCACGGATGACGTCATCGATGAGATTCTCAAAGCGACCCCGAAGACGCTAGAAAAGGAATTAGATGTGCCGTTAAGAGAAGGATGAAGGATGAAGGATGAAGGGGTTGAATGGGACGACAGATTGAGATGGTGACAAACTCTAAAACGATATCGCCGGCGCAACACAAACTCACGGAACTATTGGATCCTACGTTCATGGCGCGATTGGATTCTTTGGACTTTATGAGTCGTAAGATCCTGCAGGGTAAGCTTCAGGGTGAGCGGCGGTCAAAGCGGCGGGGGCAGAGCGTGGAGTTCGCCGACCATCGGCCCTATGTCGCGGGAGACGACCTGCGCTTTGTCGACTGGAATGTCTATGCACGCCTGGGGAAGTTGTTCCTGAAGCTCTTCATGGAAGAGCAGGACCTGACCATCCACATCGCCTTCGACCTGAGCGGGTCGATGACCAGCGGCGATCCCTCCAAGGAACGCTTCGTCAAGCGGATGGTGGCGGCCCTGGGCTATATCAGCCTGGTCAACAACAACCGCGTCACGGTCAGCGCGTTTTCCGAAGGGGTGGTGGGACAGCTTTCCAATATCCGGGGACGCCACACGATATCCCAGTTGGCTGATTTTCTCTTGACCCACTCCAGTGAGGGCCTCTCTGATTTTGACCTGAGCTGTCGGCACCTTGCCGGCGGACGCGTGGGGTCGGGCATCATGATCGTCTTGTCTGACTTTTTCTTCAAGGAAGGCTTTGAGGCAGGACTCAAGCGTCTCTTGGGCCGCCAGTATGACCTATACCTCATCCAAGCCCTGTCACCCCAGGAGATTGACCCGAAGTTCTCGGGCGACCTGAAACTCGTGGACATCGAAGACGAAGACGTGGCAGAGATTACCGTAAGCCATGCCCTGCTCAAGTACTACCGACGTAACCTGACGGCCTACTGCAACGATCTCAAGGGCTTCTGTGCCAAACGGGGCATTGTCTACGTCCTGGCCAAGACCAGCGACTCCATCGAATCCCTTATCCTAAACTACCTGAGACGAATCCAACTCCTAAAATAAGGACCCCAACGCCCAGCACTTAACACTTAACACTTAAAACTTGAAACCATGAACTTCCTAACCCCATTAACAGCCCTCACCGCCGCCGCCATCACGATTCCGTTGCTGGTGCTGCTCTACTTCTTAAAGCTCAAGCGGCGGGAGCAGGTCGTTTCGACGACCTTTCTCTGGAAACGGGCCGTACAGGATTTGCAGGTCAACGCACCCTTTCAGCGGCTGCGCCGCAACATCCTGCTGCTCCTGCAGTTGTTGGCCCTGCTGGCGGTCTTGTTGGCACTGGCCGGTCCCATCCTGGCCCTCTCCACGGGCGCGGGCAAACGACACGTGATCTTGATCGATCGCTCTGCCAGCATGAACGCTACGGATGGCGACCCTGAGGGGCGACAGACGCGCAGTCGCCTGGCAGAGGCCAAGAGGCGGGCCAAGCAGACGGTGGACTCGTTGCGCGATCGATCGCTATTCTCTTTGACGGACAGACCGGACCAGGCCATGGTGGTGGCCTTCGATGAAACGGCGGTGGTGGTCTGTAGTTTTACCGAAGACAAGCAGAAACTGAAACTGGCCATCGACAGTATCGAGCCCACGGACAGGACCTCCTCCTTGACGCAGGCCGTCTCCGTGGCCCGCGCCTTCGCACAAGCCCCCGGCGAGGAGACCAACAACCGCAGCGCCGAGGCCTTGCCCCGCTTGATCCTCTTCAGCGATGGACGCATCTCCGACATCAACGACGTGGTGGCAGGCGACGGTGAGTTCATCTACCACGTCATCGGCCACTCAAGTCATAATGTGGCCGTGACCGCCATGCAGGCGCGTCGTTCCTATGAGAACCCCCTGCAGGTGCAGGTCTTCGCCACCGTGAGCAACTACGACAGCAAGCAGGTGACGACCGACATTGCGGTGAGCATTAACGGGGACGTCGTGGCCGTGCGAGCCGTGACCCTCCCGCCGTGGTCGCGGGAGACCGATCGTCCCGGACAGCAATCGGTGGACCTCATCTTGGAGGTTGACCGTGGCGGTGTCGTCGAGGTCCGGCAGTTGCACGCCGACCTGTTGGCCAGCGACGACGCGGCCTGGTCGGTGTTGGCGCCCCCCAAAGAGCTGTCCGTGCTGCTGGTGTCCCAGGGAAACAGGGTGCTGGAATCCGCGTTGCGGGCCTGCCCGGTGGCCCGGCTAGCGGTGCAGACGCCCGCCGCCTTCGAGGAGGGTCTGACGGGTGAGGAGGGCGGCGACGTGACGGCGGCGGATGTGATTGTCCTGGACGGCGTGACGCCCGACAGGCTCGCGCGAGGCAACTATCTCGTCTTCGGCAATGCCCCCCCTGCGCTGGATGTCACGCCCGTGGGAACGCTGGAAAATCAGTTTGTCGTCGACTGGCGGCAGCAGCATGCGGTCTTGCGCTACGTGGATCTGGCCAATCTCTTCGTCGCCGAGGCGCCCAAGGTCGTCTTTCCCCGGGACGCACAGATCTTGGCGGAGTTCAACGAAGGCCCGGCCATGGGCGTCATCCGTCGTCAGGGCAGTACTTTTTTGCTGGTCGGATTCGATCCGCTGCAGAGCAACTGGCCCTTCGAACCGGGCTTCATTATCTTCTGTTACAATGCCCTGGCCTTCTTGGGCGCCCAGTCGGGCCAGGCGCAGGAGGCCCAGTTGACGGTCGGGGATCCCATGGTCGCCCAGGGCCAGGAGGCGGGGGCTCGGGCCACCGTCTGGGGGCCGCACGGCCTGCGGCAGGAGGTGACTGCAGACCAGGCCGGCACCTTGCGTTTGCCGGCCACGGCCCGTGCCGGCGTTTACCGCTTAGAAGTGTTGGATCGGCCGGACCGGTTTTTTGCCGTGAACCTCTTGGACCGGCAGGAGAGTCACATCGAGCCCCTGCCCAGCGTGCAATTAACGGGTCGCGTCGTGGAGGCCCAACAGAGCCTCGTCCAGAAGGCCAATGTCCCGGTGTGGCCGGGATTGATCCTGCTGGCGCTGCTGCTCGTCGTTGTGGAGTGGATTGTCTATAATGCTAAGATGAGGATCTAAATGCGAGAGTGGATAAAGAGGTTAATCATCGGGTTCAGCCTGTTCGCCGCCGCGGGGCAGGGGGCTGAAAACCCATTCAATGTCGATTGTTTCTTCGGTTGGGGAGGCTGTTACCGACCGATGGAATGGACCTCCGTGGAGGTGCAGATCACCAGCCAGCTAAGCGAGCCTTTCGGGGGCACGCTGCACATGTCCATGCCACAGGACGAAATGAATCGGTTGAACATCACCCATCGCTTCGCGGTCGAGCCCGATCTGCCGACGCGTCTGCCCATGGTGACGAAGATTGCCTTCGGTGCCGACAGTTGTTCGCTAAGGATTACCGACGAGAGGGGCAGGACCGCGTGGCGACGATCGCAAACCCTGTTTGATTTCAGGGGTAACCGCAGCGCCCTGACGGTGGTGAATCGAAATGACCTGCTGATCGGATTGGTCGGCAAGCGGGCCTTCGGTCTCTTTCGCTTGCCGAAAGAAACCGTCTGTATTGGGCCTAAGGTCTACAATCAGGAGCGGGGTACGGTCTACCTGGAAGAGAAGCTGCCCCGCGTGGTCCCCTGGGACTGGACAGGCTTCGTCTCCCTGGACTGCTTGATCCTCTACGATGTGGATCTGAGCCAGTTTCGTCCCGAGCAGCTCAGTGCCGTCAGTCAGTGGGTCTCCAATGGGGGCCGACTGTTGCTGGTGCTGGGGGCCAGACCGGTGGATGCCGGGAATGCCTTGGGGACTTTTCTGCCCTTCACACTACAGAGCCCTCAGGAGGTGACGCTCTCCCCGATCCAACTCGGCAATCTTGGTCTCAAAACGCACCCTCCTACATCGGTCATCTGTCAATTCCCTCGTGCGCGGCCGCACGCCTTTGCCGAACAAGTGGGCATGGTCACGGATGAGGATGCGCTCTACACCATCGTGATGGCGGGCTTTGGCCGGGTGGGCGTATTGGCCTTCGATCCCCATACTCTGCCCAGCGATCACAAGGGCAGCACCGCACCCTTCTGGACAAAGCTCATCAGTCAACTCATGGAAGCACCCAAGTCCCGGCAGAGTTCGAACGATAGAGACCCGCAGCGCACCATCGAACTTGCCTCGACCGAC
>JADFMM010000129.1 GCA_022563885.1 Planctomycetota bacterium
TGAGCCGCCTTGCCTTGGCCGCCACCCTCATCCGTTGCCTGTTGGTCAATCGAATACGATTGCCCTGGGTCTCCTGGTGTTCCACGAGGACCCGTACCTGTTCCCTCAGGTAGTCAATTGCCTTGTAGAGTTCCTTGTCGATGCAATAGGCCAGACAAGTGATGACCGGGAGCCATAGTTTCTGTTTCATAGTCTCAGCACGGTACGAAAACCGTCCTAAACCGGCAAACACTTTCGGCCGCGCGTATCACAACCCATTTGAAAACCATCAGTTACGTGAGTATAATAATTACACCCCACGGGGTCGAAAATTCATCCCAAAAAAGTGACACAAATCACTTGGCCTCCTGCTTGGCCTTTTCTGGCGGAAATGAACGGACTTTGGCGGACTCTGGCGGACAGAACGCAGGAAATGCGATCGGCGTGGAAAGTGCCGATGGAGGCGAAAATCGGCCTTCTGGGGCAAAAAAAGGGAATGAGAGTGTTGGGGCTCGAACCCAAGACCTACGGCTTAAAAGGCCGTTGCTCTACCAACTGAGCTACACTCCCCTTGTTGGTTAAAACCAAGGACTATAACGGTTCGCTTCTCATGTTGTCAAACGCTTTTCGCTCCGACGGGTCGGCTGGCGGAGGTACCTCTAGTCAAGATCCCGCCGCCCCAGGATGGCGTCGGTCAGAATCTTACCGCTGGCGTATTCAAGCGTACTGCCTGTGGGCAGCCCTCGGGCCAGCCGCGTGATGCGGACCTGGACCCCGCGTAACAGAGAGCTGATGTAGAGCGCCGTGCCATCACCCTCCATGTTGGGATTCGTCGCCATGATCAGTTCGTGAACCTGGGGAGATTGGACCCGTTCGATGAGCTGGTTGATCGTGAGATCAGACGGCTCGATCCCCTCGAGGGGCGCGATGTGTCCCCCGAGCACGTGGTAGGTCCAGGTGCAGAGACCTGTCTGTTCCAGGCAGACGACGTCTTTCGGCTGTTCGACGACGCAGATCAGCCCTTTGTCTCGTTTGGGATCAGAACAGATTTGACAGTGCGGTCCCTCAGAGAGGTTGTAGCAGGTTTCACACCGTCCTATGCTCGTCTTGACCAGCGAAATGGCCTCCGCCAAGGCCAATGCCTCTTTGGCGGGTGACTTGAGGATGTGGAAGGCCAAGCGTTCCGCACTCTTGGGCCCAACGCCCGGTAGACGAGAGAATTCTTCGATGAGCCTATTCAGACTTTCAGTGTAGGCGCTACTCATCCTCTTCGGCGTCGATCTTCCAGCGATCGCTATCATCGAGGTCGTTCATTTCCCGCTGCATGTAGTCGAAGAGCTTTTCCTGCATGGGGGCCATCTTGTCGTACCAACTCTGCATGCCCTGGTGACTGGCCACGAGCATGTCCAGACGGATGAGTTGCCATTTTTGCAGGCACTCGGGCTCTTTGATGGTGCTAAAGGGGTCGCATTTGAAGGTACGCTTTTTGTCGGGACCCATTTCGCAGAATTCGCAGTCGTCGCAGTGAATCATGGTTACCTCCCGGTTTGGCTTTCAGATTCGCTTGAGCCTCACCAAATCTGTCCTTGGGTATGCTGTTTTTGCTTTCTTTTTTCAGATAGGTCACTATAATACGCCATTTCATTGAATCTTGTTAAGTTATT
Source organism: Planctomycetota bacterium (assembly GCA_022563885.1). Lineage (GTDB taxonomy): Bacteria > Planctomycetota > Phycisphaerae > Sedimentisphaerales > Anaerobacaceae > JAIPFM01. The sequence goes on from JADFMM010000129.1 coordinate 1,644, forward strand.
CTGCGCCGAAACTGGAGAAACAGATGGCAAAGCCTAGACGTAGGCGGAAGATTGGCAGTAAGAAACGACGTACCCGCTGGAAGATTAGGCATAAGATCAGCTAGCTGCTCACTCAAACATTAGTTCACAGTTGTGAGGGCGAGGTGTATTGCAGATCTGGCCGTCCGCTCGGCCTACTAGTTTACTAGTGCCTACTTGTTGTGTAGGCGATGTAGCCGACGTAGGTCATAAGGAGGACGGATCCGCCCAGCCGGCCAACTTTTCCTTTTCCCCAGAGCGAGATGCCCCAGAATAGAAGGCTAATGCCGACCATGGCAAGGTAATCTATCCCGCCGGCAAGTCGGTCGCTCACATCAAATGGCGACGCTACACCGGCACAGCCTGTGACTAGCAGCGCGTTGCATATATTCGATCCGACCAAGTTGCCGATGGCGATGTCATGATGGCCCTTGGTTGCCGCTACCACACAGGTGACGAATTCGGGCAGACTCGTGCCCACGGCGACGATGGCAATGCCGATGACGGCGTCGCTGAGTCCAAGCCATTTTCCTATGATCGTGGCGCCCTCGACCGCCAGATTCGCGCCGAATACCAATCCGACCAGCCCCAAGCAGATGAGCAGTATCGATTTGGGGATGGGTGGATGTGTTTCGGATGGTCTGTGTGCTCGAGAGTCCAGACCTTCGGGGCAGGCGGTGGAAAGGCCCTTTTTTTTGGCCGCGGCGACCGCGAAGAGGAGCAGACCGAAGAAGAGAAACAGCAAGATACCCGCCTCTGTCCGGCTCACGTGCCCATTTCGCAGTATCGGCCAAAGCACGAGCGTCGCGCCAATCATCAGGGGAATCTCGCGCCGCAGCACCTGTCTCCTGATGAGCATGGGGCGGATCATGGCAATGATGCCACCGACCAGAGCCAGGTTGGCCACGTTGGATCCGCAGATGTTGCCCAGAGCCAAGTCGCCGCCATCGGGTTTTAGGACGGCGGCTGTGCTGGCGGCGACTTCTGGTGCGGAAGTGCCCATCGCAACAATCGTCAGGCCAATGATCAGAGGACTGATACCGAAGCGTTCCGCCAGGGATACGGCACCCGAGACCAACAGGCCGGCGCCTTTCCAGAGTAGCAGAACACCGAAGGATAAGATTGCGCAGGCCCAGAGAATACCCATTTTATTTCTTGCCGATCGCTTGAAGTTCGGGACGTACAGAAAACGCTTCTTTGCCGACGTGACGGATCAGGCCGTTCCTCGCCGCCCGACAGGCAAGCAGGGAACTGCCGCAGAGCAACACTACGCTAGATCTTCCCGATCGCCAAACAGGAATTGTGGCCACCGAATCCAAGTGAATTGCTGATGGCAAAATTGACCTTCTTTTCTCGGGCCTGGAGAGGGACAAAGTCCAGCTTGGAATCGCATCGCTCATCAGGGTTGTCAAGATTGATGGTGGGGGGGATCAGAGATTTATTGATGGCCAAAATGCAAACGATGGCCTCAATGGCGCCCGTGGCACCGAGCATGTGACCGAGACAACTCTTGGTGGAACTGATGGAGAGGCTGTACGCGTCCTCGCCGAATACCGACTTGATCGCCGCTGTCTCTGCGAGATCATTGAGTTCGGTGCCGGTACCGTGGGCATTCAAATAGTCCACCTTGCTGCCCGGCAGTTGTGCATCGGCCAGGGCAAACTCCATGGCCTTGGCAGCGCCCTCGCCACTACCCAGGGGCGCGGTGATGTGATATCCATCATCTGTCGCGCCGTAGCCCAGGATTTCGGCGTAGATGTGGGCACTCCGCTGCTTGGCGTGCTCATACTCTTCTATGACGAGAATCCCCGCGCCTTCAGCAAGCACAAAACCGTCACGGTCTCGGTCGAAGGGGCGCGACGCCTGTTGAGGTGTGTCGTTCTTCCTGCTCAGCGAGCGTGCGGCACAGAAAGAGGCCAATCCGATGTGGGAGACGGCTGCCTCCGAGCCGCCTGTGATCAGGATGTCACTCCGGCCGGAGGCGATGTTACAGAAGGACTCACCAATCGCGTGGTTGCCGGATGCGCAGGCGCTACAGATGCAGAAATTGGTGCCTCGCAATCCAAACTCAATGGCAATGTTGCCGCACGCGGCGTTAGACATGAGCCGGGGAACACAGAAAGGGGACACCCTCCCGGGGCCCTTCTCGATAAGCTTCAGGTGCTGCTCTTCGATTTCGTTGATACCACCGATGCCCGTTCCTACGATGACGCCCACACGATAGGGGTCCTCCTTGGAAAAGTCTAACCCGCTGTCTCTCACCGCCTCAATGGCAGCGGCCACCGAGAACTGAGCAAAGCGGTCCATGCGACGCGCTTCACGCTTATCCATGTACTTTGTTACATCGAAATCCTTGATCTCGCCAGCAAAATGAACAGGGTAGGCACTGGTGTCGAACCGTTCTATCTCTGAAATGCCACTCTTCCCTGCGCAGAGTGCATCAAACAACGTTGTAGCCGAAGCCCCCAAGGTCGTTATACAGCCAAGTCCGGTAACTACAACTCGCCGTCCCTTCATAGAAGTCGCAAACGCCTCTCAGTCATTGCTGCCGGATTTTGCCACTTTGACGATATAGTCTATTGACGCACCCACGGTTTGGATCTTTTCGGCCTCTTCGTCAGGTATGCTCATGTCAAATTCATCTTCGAATTCCATCACCAATTCGACTGTGTCCAGAGAGTCAGCATTGAGATCATTAATGAAGGACGTCTTGCGGTTAATCTCTGCCTTGTCAACGCCCATCTGTTCACTAATGATATCCATGACCTTGTTTTCTATTGCTTTCACATCCACTTCGTTGTCGCTCACTTCTTGTCCTCCCGAAAAAACAGGAATTCAGTTTGAAGGCCTTGCGGCAGCACTAGACTGCCTAGCTTTCAGCCCGTCTCAAATTTCGGGGTATCTTACTCGCTGCCTTATGGTTGTACAATTATATTCTAAGTTTTTCTGGCCCCCATTCGCCCGGCTGGGGCACGCCACTGCGGGGCGTGATGACGGTCGACTACATGGCCATGCCACCGTCCACACAGAGGACCTGGCCGGTGAGGTAGCCGGCCAGGTCATCCGTCAGGAACGCGACTGCTCTGGCGATGTCTTCGACGCAGCCAATTCTACGCATGGGGATCATCTGTTTGGCCGCTTCCGTGGCCGCCTCGGGGAGTTGCTCGATCATGTCTGTCTTGATAAATCCCGGTGCCACGCAGTTGGCGGTCACATTTTTTCTGGCAAATTCACGTGCCACGCTCTTGGTCATGCCGATCAATCCCGCTTTGCTGGCGGCATAGTTGGACTGCCCGGCATTGCCGATGACCCCTGAAACGGAGCTAATATTGACAATCCGGCCAAACTTGTTCCGCATCATGGACTTGGCACAGGTCCGCATCGCCACGAAGGCGGCTTTGAGATTGACCTGCAGCACTTCGTCGAATTGCTCGTCCGACATTCGGACCAGCAGATTGTCTCTGGTGATGCCGGCGTTGTTGACGAGAATGCCGATTCCGCCGTCTCGTTCGGCCAAGCTTGTCAGGGTGTCGGCGAACTTAGTCGTGTCGGCGATGTCAACGGCGAAGGTGTCGCAAGTGTGTCCGGCGTCGGCGGCTTCCTGCTTCAGCGCCGCTAGCAATGTTTCGCTGCGGCCCAGGGCGGCAACATCGCGACCTTGCCGCAACAGTTCCAGTGCAATGGCTTTGCCGATGCCTCGGGTCGCACCCGTTACGACCGCGAGTCGCTTTTCTGACATAATCTATCTCCTTGGCCTGTCGCTTGGGCCAGCGCCTCAAGCCCAGCCATCGAGCTTAGGTTCACGACTCTTGTCTTACGATCGATTCTTCGCATGAGTCCGGTCAACACCCGCCCGGGACCTATTTCATAGTAGGATTCCACACCCGCCGCCACCAGTTTTTCCATACTCGCCTGCCACAGGATGGGCGCGGTCAGTTGGCTGACCAGCCCGGGTTTGATGGCCTCAGGATCGGGGTAGTAGTCTGCTGAGGTGTTGGCAAGGACAAGGACCGGCGCTGCATCTTGCAGTGTACACCCGTTCAAGGCCTCGGACAGGGCCTGGGCCGCTGAGGTCATAAGTTCCGTATGAAAGGCGCCTGCGACTTTAAGTCGAATGGCCTTGGTGACGCCGAACTCTGAGGCCATGGACTCTGCACGGTGACAGGCCTGCCGGCTCCCACTGATGACGATCTGGCCTGGGCAGTTGTAGTTTGCCGGTTGCAGGGGCTCGCCCTGGGCTGCAGCCGCGCAGAGTGCTTGGACCTGCTCGGGTTTGCCGCCAATGAGGCTAACCATGCCGCCATCCGTGGCATCGGAAGCCGCCTGCATCGCCTCCGCTCGCTTTTGCACGAGTCTCAACGTCGCATCGAAGGGCAGAACCCTTGCCGCGTAGATTGCCGTATACTCACCTAGGCTCAGGCCGGCGACGATATCCGCTTGGATCGCATGGGTGATCGGATTCGTGCGCATGGCTTCCAGAATCGCGACGGACGTCACAAAAATGGCAGGCTGAGAGATGGCGGTGGTGTTGAGTGTCTCTTCGGGGCCTTCGAAGCAGAGTGATCGTAGGTCATAGCCCAGGATGTCATTCGCCTGCTGGAAGATCCTATCGGCCGCCGGAACTGCCTCCACCACGTCTTTCCCCATGCCGACGATCTGAGCGCCCTGTCCCGGAAACAAGAATGCTGTTTTCATCGTATCTCTCTCGTTCACTTTCTTTACGGCGCTATTGTGGTGACTCGTGATCAGAGGCGGATCACGTTAGCGCCCCAGGTCATCCCTGCGCCAAATGCCACGAAGATGACAATGTCGCCCGTGGTGATGTGACGGGCCTCTACACATTCTGCCAGTGCAATGGGAATGGAGGCTGCGGAGGTGTTGCCGTAGTCGGCTATGTTTACGAAGACCTTCTCATCGGGAAGGCTGAGACGCTTGGCGACGGACTCAATGATGCGAGCATTCATCTGGTGGGGAATGACCATCTTGACTTGATCGGGGACGAGGTGGCACTGCGTCATGCACTCTTCAATGAGATCCACAAGCTTTCGAACCGCCTGCTGGTAGATTTCTCTGCCTTTGATGGAGATATAGATCTTATTGGGATCATCCAAGGGCTTGCTTGCCGGGTACCGTGATCCGTAGGCCTGGCAGTTCAAGGCCTCCCAATGCTTCCCATCACTTCCCGACGTGCTGTAGAGAATGCCTCGATCGGGATCGGTCCCCTGTTCCAGAATGGCCGCACCGGCACCATCACCGAACAGAATGCAGGTGGTCCGGTCCTCCCAGTTTGTGAGTTTTGACAGACAGTCCGCGCCAATCACCAGGGCCTTCTTCACCCGCCCGCACTCGATGAACTGTTGGGCAGTGGAGAGGGCATACACGAATCCGCTGCACGCGGCCGCCAGGTCGAAGGACCAGGCGTGGGTGGCGCCGATAGAATCTTGGACAAAACAGGCCGTCGAGGGAAACACCATCTCGGGTGTGACGGTCCCCACGATAATGAGATCGAGTTCGGCCGGATCGACATCCGCTTTGCTCAGGGCCTTGCGGGCGGCAGCGGAGGCCAATAGTGCGGTGGACTCCTTCTCCGAGGCGACGCGGCGGCGCCTGATTCCGGTTCTCGTGTTGATCCATTCGTCCGAGGTGTCAACCCTGCGCGCAATGTCGTCGTTGGTCACTACTTTTTGGGGAAGAGAGAAGCCGGTTCCTGTCAGCAACGCTCGATACGACGGGTTCCTGCCGTCAGCGGGGTTGTCCATTGGATGTCCCTACCGGCGTCCGTGACAGGGCGTCTATGATCTTGTCATTGATTTTGAAGGTGTGATGCTTCTTTGCGGATAAGACCGCGTTGCGAATGGTCTTCTCCTTGCTGGACCCGTGACAGATAAAGGCTGAGCCATTGACTCCCAGTAGGGGAGCCCCCCCGTACTCGGTGTAGTCGTACTTCTTGTAGATCCTCGTGATGATAGGCTTGAATTTGACCGCCAGTCTGAGCGTCTCTTGCATCAGCTCGTGTTTGATGGACTTGAAGAGTCCTTCGACGAGTCCTTCTGTCAGCTTAAGAATCACATTGCCCACGAAACCCTCACAGACGACCACGTCACAGACGCCGTTAAAGATGTCCCTTCCCTCCACATTCCCTACGAAGTTCACTGACGGGTCGGCTTCTATCAGCTCACGCGTTTTCTTGACAATCTCGTTGCCCTTGGCGGCCTCCTGTCCGATACTCATGATGGCCACACGCGGGTTCTTGGTCCCCACGACACACTCAGTATGGATGGCGGCCATGACACAGTACTGATAGAGATTGAGGGGTTTGCAGGCGATGTTGGCACCGACATCGCAGACCGTTATTGCCCCCCCAAAGGTCGGAAGCACCACCGCGATGCCAGGCCGGTTGACCCCGGGCAAGTTGCGCATTCTCATCTGAAAAGCGACCACACAGGCCCCGGTGTTGCCGGCGGAAATGATGGCGTCGGCCTCTCCCTGCTTCGCCAGTTTGGCGAGAACGGAGATCGAACTCTTGGGTTTCTTGCGCAGACTCTCCACGGGAGCGGCATCCATGCTGATGACATCCGGGGCATGCACGATGTGGACACGGTCTCGGTAACGCTGAGGACAGGACAAATGCTCCATCACACTCTCTTTGGGCCCCACGAGGACAATTTCGTCATCCTCGTCCATGTGCTCCAAGGCCTCAATGGCCCCCGCGATGATGGCATCCGGAGCGTTGTCACCACCCATGGCATCGAGTGCAATTCGCATAGACTAGCTGTCTTCTTTCTTGCCGAGGTTCAGGGTAATCTGGGGATTGAGGAAACCACAGCTGGTGCAGGCCGCATGGGGAAGCTTGGGCTGACCACACTTCCCGCAAGCAGAGTAGTTGACAGGCTGCAGGCGGTGATGGCTGCGGCGTGTCTTGGTTCTACTCTTGCTGGTCTTCTTGGATGGTAGCATGTGAGACGACTCCGAGCATTTCTGTACAGTTGGCCGCACGCCGACCAAAAACGTATGAGCCCAGTATTAGACCCAAACCCTCGCTGCGCTGTCAAGTCAATTCTAGCCCTGTTTGCCAGGGGCTCTTGGTCGTATCTCTAGGTAGCTTGGGTGGTTCTGAATAGAGATGCGTCGTTGCTCTTGGGAGATGTGGCGAAATCGAATCGAGATACAATCCAGCGTATCTAGAGCGGCGGTTACCTTGTCTGCCCATTCAATGAGCACGACCGATTGGGGATAGAGGAAATCATCAAATCCGAGCATTTCGAAATCCGCCACGGTGTCCAGACGGTAAGCATCAATGTGAAAGAGGTCCAGTCGGCCTTGGTACTCGTTGACCAGCACGAAGGTCGGGCTATTCACCTGGTCCAGCGCTTCGGCACCAGCACCCGCAGCGATCCCCTTGATGAGTTGCGTTTTTCCGCTGCCCAGTGGACCTTCCAGGGCGAAGACTTCGCCGCCCTTGAGCGTGCTCCCTATCTGGCGGCCCAAATCGATGGTCTCTGCGGCTGAGTAGGTAATGACTTCCAAGGATCTCGTCCTCTTCTTAATGGGGGCGCTACTGGGGGGACCGATCCTGCTTGAAATGGTCGTACCCCTCTGCAGCGAGCGGCGTGACCTGGTCTGCAGATAGCCTGATCGCTATGCCCGAGGATTCTGTGATGGTGCCAATCTGCGTGATGGGGGTGGTGTGGTTCCATCGTTTCTCCAAGCTCAGGTAGTCTCCCGGCGGCAGGGTAAACAGGAGTTCAAAGTCCTCGCCCTCGTGGAGGGCACTACGCAGGGGATCCTCTCGTGTCCGGGCTTGGTCAGAGATGGGAATCCTCCTGGCATCGATCAAGGCGCCTACCTTGCTGCGCCGGCAGAGCCGCGCCAGATCGGTGCTAAGACCGTCGCTGATATCCATCATCGCCGTGATTCTGTCGCCCTCTGCCAGACTGAGCGCTTCCTGAAGCCTTGGCCTGAAACAGAGATGCTTGGCCACCAGGCTGCCGCCGAGTGACCCGGTCACGCAGACGACGTCGTCCACCTGAGCCCGCGCCCGGGTGATGGCGCGGCTCTCTCCGCATCGACTCAACATGGACACATTGAGCACCAAGGGCGCGGCACTCCTAGAGCGCGTCGTGTCGCCGCCAACCACCGGACACCGGTAAGTCCGGCTCGCCCGCAGTATGCCGGCGTAGACGTCCTTGAGCTGTGATTCGGTGAATCCGATGGGCAGGGCGACGGCCACGACGGCTGCCAGGGGCAGCGTCGCCATCGCGGCGCAGTCACTGAGATTGACCGCCATGGCTTTGTACCCGACCTGTTCCAGCGAAGCGGTCGCCAAGTCAAAGTGGGTATGTTCCACCAGCGTATCGGTTGCAAAGAACACAGACGAGGCCCCCTGATGGGAGACCTCTGCCATATCGTCACCGATGCCAATGGGCACGTCGCTAGGGGACGGCTTGATCTGGCCTTCCAACCAGTGGACCCATCGGTCTTCATCCAAAGTCATCGTTCCGCCAGTCGCTTTTTCCAGCCTTCGATCTGCGCTCGAGCCTGCCGCGGGCCAGCTGCCCCCTCGCTTTCGTAGCCCTGGACAACCTTGTCCGGACCCAAGCTCTGGTAGACATCTTCTTCAATCGCCTCCGAGCAGGCCTGAAACTGTTCCAATGTTAGGTCCAAAAGCCTTTGATCGTTCTGTTCACAGAGTGCCACCAGACTCCCGACGATGCCGTGGGCACTGCGGAAGGGAACGCCCCGGCGTACCAGATACTCTGCCAGAGCCGTCGCATCCAGATAACCACGGTCCATGTTGGCGGCTATGTGCTCGGTGTTGAAGGTCGTGTTTTGGACGACCGCCTCCGTGATGGTCAGGCAGGCCTCCACGGTATCGCTGGCAGCGAAGACGTGAATCTTGTCCTCCTGTAAGTCACGATTGTAACCGGACGGCTGGGCCTTCAACAGGGTGAGCATGGCCATCAGGGACCCATAGAGCGTGCCAGTCTTGCCGCGAACCAGCTCAAGTACATCGGGATTTCGCTTTTGCGGCATCATGCTGGAGGAGGTACAGAATCTGTCGTCTATGGCCAGAAAGGAAAACTCAGTGGAGGCGTAGATGATCCAGTCTTCCGCCAAGCGAGAAAGGTGGGCACCCAGCAGGGAGCAACAGAATATGAACTCCGCGCAGAAATCACGGTCGCTGACCGCATCGATGCTGTTGTCGCAGATCCCTTGGAAGTCCAAGGCTTGGGCGGTGATGCGACGGTTGAGGGGCAGCGTGGAGCCCGCCACGGCGCCGCTGCCGAGAGGAGACCGGTTCAGTCGTGCGCTGCAATCTCCCAAGCGCGCATGATCCCGTTCCAATTGCTCTACAAAACTCAACAGATACGCGGCGATCACAATGGGCTGAGCCCGCTGAAAATGCGTATAGCTGGGCATCAGGTGGTCAACATGCGGCTCCGCCATCTGAACCAGGGCCTTTTGCAGCAAGAGAATCTTTGACTGCAGTGTCAGAATTTGCGCCCGCATCCACAGACGGATATCCGTGGCCACCTGATCGTTCCGACTTCGTCCAGTGTGTAGTTTCTCTCCGGGTGTGCCGATCTTGGCAATCAGGGCGCTTTCGATGGCCATGTGAATGTCTTCATCCTTCTTATCAAAGACGAAGGTCTCCGCTTCAATCTCCTTCCCGATTTCCCTGAGACCGGATGCGATGGCCTCGTATTCTGATGGGGTGATGATCTTTTGCTGGACCAGCATCGACGCGTGCGCGATGGAGCCCCGGATGTCATGCTGGTAGAGACGACGATCATATGACAGAGACTCGACGAAGTCGATCATGAGCGGGTCCGGTTCACCGGACAGTCTTTTTTCCCAGCTTCGGTCCTTGTGCAACATAGTCCATGTCCTACGCGTAAGCTCTGTATGAAGACTCCGTCGTCGGCCCGAGACCGAGCAGTTCTTTCGCCTGGCAAAGACGGCGAAGCAGGCGATTTTGGTTTTATCGCCGATGCAGCCGTGCGGAAAAAGGACCGCTCGAAGCCAGATCGAGTGTTCAGCCAGAGCCTTGCATCTAGAACGGGAGATCATAAGGTTGGCCCATTTGAGAGTCAAGCGGGGTCTTTTAGGCAAAGTGCTGGGGAGAAAAAATGCAAAGGAGAGTCACACGACTCTTCTTCGCTTGTGTGGATCCTTCCATGTGTTCTGTGCTCAATGCAGTCCTTCAACTAGATTACCGGCGGGCTTCTTGGGATATGTCGAGTTTTTCTGGCCTGGTTCAAAATCGTCCTCGCATAGGTGCCAGTCCGTGTACCACTCCTCGTGGTCGTCATCAGCGCAGCGGTTGTCGTTGTCGCAATCGATACCCCCGATTGCCCCAATTCACGGTTTCGATTATGATTACGATCACGACAACGATCGGGAATGTGACCCGGAAATGAACCAAGCCGTTTTTCTAGTCCCTGATCAGGACTCGACGTATAGTATCAACCTTTGATGCCGCTCGATCGGCATTGGCGAGATCGGGCCGATAGAGAGACTGACAAGTTGGGCATTGAAGGCGATGGGGAATTTTCACCGTGAGACCACTGCTATGCATTTTTGGGGGACTGCTGTTCTTGAGCGCATTTTCGGCCCATGTCTATGTGCGGTGGCAAATGCGACCGGGGGAAGATCTCGAAGACTACGCTCCCGAGTTCGAAGAGCAGCACCGAGGCTACGCAAGCTACTTGAAGTGGTACAGGATGACACTCTGCCTCGCGAGTGCCGGAGCACTCTTGTTGTTTCTGGCTTTGCTCTAGTCCCAACGGCCAATCGGCTTCAGGAAACAGAGGGATGACGCACTACGTTCGTGAACGATTCCCGGCCAGAGAGACAACAGGAAGCAGGATGGAGCGTTTTCATCACCGCCGCCACTCCGCTTTTCGGACCATTAGGGGGGGGACCCTCTTGGGTTTGTTGCGTTTGGGGTCACGGCTGCGACAACTCCGGTCGCTGGGATACCAGTCCAGCGTGTGAAGCTTTGGCTTGAACAGAGGTTTGTCTTTCTTCAGGATATATATCATATGATGTCTCTTCGTAGCGGGATCGCGCTGACCTTACTTTTCCCTATCGGTAGGATGAAGCGGTGACTTCTGACCGAGCCTAGGAAATGGAGGGGACTCTGTCCCAGGAAAACGGTTGCATGTTGATCTGTTCGATCTCAATGCCATTCGTGAGCCAGAGCCCATCCGGGTATTTTTTGAAGCTTATTCGGATAACGGCTCGGTAACTGGGTCCGTAGTTCTCGGCCACATTGCTGCTCGGCTCAAACACAATGGACATGCGCAGCAAGGCGGTGGGGGCGGTGGGCGAGGTAAAATCGAGAGATAGCCCATTTCGGCTGGTCTTTTTGACCACGGGTTTAGACAGCTCCCTCCGGATGCGATCGACCAGGCGCGCTCTGTTTCGATGAAAGGAATCCTGGTAGTCGGGGCCGATCACGTTGACCAGCGCCGCGACATCCTCATTCTCGGTCGCGTCCAGAAGCGTTTGCACGACATCACGTATCTGTTCCCGATCTGTAGCCACCAAGGCGTCGATGCCGAATGCGGCTAGGGCAATGACCAGAGGAATGAGGGGCTGCCAGGGTTGCCGCTTTTCGGGGAAGGCGGAGCGTAGAGTTCCGATAACGAGAAATGTCAGTCCGGACAGGGTCAACAGAGTCCAGGGCTGCTCAACTAGATCAAACATCGTCCAATCCCCCCCTCACTCGTCCCAGGAGATCTGGGCATTGTCCCGGCCGAGCCGGTCCCTGGGTCCAATCGGGCCCATGGTGTCCCTTGGCCCTTCGCCGTGCGTGATCTTTTTGTCTGGCATGGCGTTGTGCCTCAGTCGCTGTCGATCGGCGTGCTCGCTAGACGTGATTCGATAGCGGCCAATTGATCATGCTGGGTCAGATCACCGTGTAGCGGGGTGACGGTGATATACCCGCAAGAGAGTGCCATGGTGTCCGTTAGCGCTTCTTCAGGACGGTGCGCGCCTCCTGAGATTTGGAACGTAAGGGCCGGGCCGGAAGCTTGAGGAATGTAGTGTTCGTTAAAGCCGCGGGTGGACTGAGGGACGACTCTTATGCCTCTCGGTTCACCCCGGGATAAGCGCGGGATGTTGATGTTTAGAGCCGTCTTCGTCGAGAGGGGCAGGCAGCACTGGAGCAGCGAAAGTGCGTGCCGGGCCGCCGATTCGTAGTCCATCGGATCCTCCTGGACGAGACTCATGGCGACTGCGGGGATTCCTCGGAAGATCCCCTCGATCGCTGCGGCGACGGTGCCCGAGTAACAGACATTGATCCCCACGTTGGCTCCCTGGTTAATGCCGGAGACCACCAGGTCGATGGGGCCGACGTCTAGCGGACCACACGCCAATTTGACGCAGTCCGCGGGTGTGCCCTCTACCGCATAGCCCTTGAATATCTCGTTGTGGAGGCGTTTGCATGTCACGGGCCGTGTGAATGTGATGCTGTGACTCATTCCGGACTGGGGCTTCTGCGGCGCAACGACGACAACGTTGCCCAGCGCGCCGAGTTCTGAGTGGATCGCCTCAAGCCCCGGCGCGTGCACGCCATCATCGTTGGTGAGGAGTATATTCATAGGCTGATGACGATTGTAGTATTGGACAGAGACAGTGTCAATTGACTGATGGGCACGCGCGTCTATAATGGCTTCGCATGGAAACCTATTGCCCAAACCTGCCCGTTGCGACGATGTCCCGCGAGGAAGTGCGAGCTTTCGATGCCTGGGCCATTCGAGTCTTGCAGATTCCCGGCATTGTGCTCATGGAAAACGCCGGACGTGCCTGCGCCGAGTTGATCATGGGACGCATCGCACCGGTCCCTCAACCCCGGGTTTGTATTCTCTGCGGACCGGGCAACAACGGCGGTGATGGTTACGTCATCGCGCGGCACCTCCTCAACGAAGGGATAACCGTGGGGATCCTGCGTTGCGGTGATCGGAGCAAGGTCGCGGGAGACGCCCTGACGAATCTGGTGATCCTCGAAAATCGGCGTCTCCCCATCGAGACCCTGGATCCGCGGAGCGCCGAACGAGAGGCGCGCTTGAGAGAGGTGACTCGGGGGGCCTGCCTCATCGTGGACGCGATCTTTGGTTCCGGACTACGAGGCCCTCTCGACAGCGATTGGTCAGGCCTTATCGAGGCGATCAATGACCTCGGCATTCCCACGTTGGCGGTTGATATCCCCTCGGGTCTGGACTGCAACACGGGAGAGCCCTTGGGCGCCGCTATCCGAGCCTGCTGGACCGTGAGTTTTGTGGCGGTAAAACAGGGATACGTCCACGCCCGAGCGTGGCCCTATACCGGCGCCATTCACGTGGCATCGATTGGCGTGTGTCCTCCTCAAAGAGAAGAGTGGAAATCCCCGCCCCATCCGGGGTCGGATCCATAGAACGCTCGCGGTTTTTGGACCTGGCCGGTGTAACCGATGAGATAGAGGAACTTGCTGTATTTGAACATGGGGATCATGAGATCCCTGGCACTGTCGTGAATCCGGTCATACCGTGTACGTTGCTGTTGCGCGAAATCGTAGCGTTCTTGAGCCAAGGGATCGATTTCCAGATCATCGAAGGTGGGTTTCGGTGGAATCGACGGAAGATTGCCCACAATCACGACATCCGTGGCCACCGATACTTCCTTTTCCACCTTGCCACCCCACTGCGAGATGAGTGATGAAATGCGGTCGGGCGCATCGCCTTCGACTACACCGTCACTGTCTAAATCAAATTCACCGATGAGGACGAAGGTCTTCGACTCCGAGGCATCCCAGATCAGATTCGCGATGGCGTCTTCCGTTGCGATGGGGTTCTTGGCGGCGGAGCGAACGATGCGGGCCAGAGAGTAGTTTTTCGAGAGACCAAAGATTTCGACTTCTGCCTTGGCCCTGCCGTCCTTCCGGATGGCGGAGCCTCTGTCGTAGACCGAGAAGGTCAAGCCACGATACACGCGGTCGTCGGATCCTAGGTTGAGGTGTACGACGCCGGCCAATTCATCCACGAGAATGATCTTTCCGTCCGGCTCGTAGACGCTGGCGGCGCGATCCGGCACGGGCTCGATCTTACGCACCTTTTCCTCGGCAGCCGAAAGCTTTCCGTGCGCGAGTTCCAACTCGGCTTGGGTTCTGAGTAGGTCTTGGTTGAATCCCTGAGACAGCTGCCGCTCGGCGATGAGTTTCTGCTGGACAGTAGCTACCCGCTCATCGGCCGCGCGTGTTCGTTCCGTTTCCAGCTCTCGGTAGTCGCTGGCGATCTTGTCGTTTTGTCGGAAGATGTCCTCTTTCTCAGCCGTCAGAGTTGCCGCTGTCGCATTGATCCGAGCGAAGGCGTCATCGAACTTCTGCTGCAGTTGCTCGAGATCCTTTTCCAGGTTTTCCTTGGCGAGTAGGGTCGCCGTCAAGACGGCGTCGAGTTTGTCAATAATAGGGACGAGTCCAGTGTTAGGATCAATGGTTTCCACCTTAATGTGGGGTTGCGCCGTGGTCACCGCCCTGGCCACCTCAGAATGGATCAAGTTGAAGTTGACCTCCGCACTGGTCTCCTGCACTCTTCCGAGGGTCATCTGCGTGGTCTTGTCGTGATAATTAAGCAGTTGCCCCAGATAACTGCCGGAATCTCGTTAGCCAACCAGAGATCCCAGCTTGAGACGCTCGTCGGCGCTGGCCAGTTCATCTATCAAGGTGTCCAGCCGGGCGACGCGATCCTTGAAGTCCTCTGATTTGGTGTAAAACACGACCGCGAGAACGCTCGATATGATGAACAGCCCGACGAATAGAACCAACGTGTAGAGTACGCTGCTGCTCTGATGTCTCTTGCCTGCTGGCATGCTGACACTCCTCGGAAGAATCAATGGATTACCTGTGGCTACTAATCATCCTATATTATCTAGCGGCCTGCCCGTAGTCAATAGAAAAAGGCCATCGTCAGGGCTGGGAGCCTGTCGGAGAATTCGATCTGGCTTCGAGCGGCCCTTTTCCTTAGCTGTTCGACGCTGCTATCGCAGCAAGGGCTGCACGAAGGCAACAGGGTTGTCCGCCTGGCTGCATCCGGCTGCATCGACGATAGAACCAACATCGCCTGCTTCGCCGTCTTT
>JADFMM010000384.1 GCA_022563885.1 Planctomycetota bacterium
AGACAAGTGACTGATAGCGACCTACGATCCATTCGAAACTCTCGCCGGAGCCGCTCAAGCATCGTTTCAAAACTTCAATTTCATTCTCATTCACTGCATGTCGCATCTGTTTCTAGCCTCCCAGGAAGGGTGCTCGCTTTATATAGTGTCTTTTATTCAAGGGATTCCCTCTTTTGTCCGATAATTATGGCATGGATTAGAACCATTTGTCAAAGGAGTGTACTCCATGCCAGCAACGCTACTCGAACAAAAAGACAATATCCTGACTGTCCAATTTACTGTCAAACTCACCGGCCAGATGTTCACGGATGAACAGGCTTTGCAGCAATCTCTTAATGAGGCGGGAGAAGCTGCTATGGTGCCCATGATCAAACAGTTTGATACCAACGGCGAGCCCATACGTGTCAACGGAGTCAAACATACCCTCAAGAACTATGCCCCTGAAATCTATGAAACGCCTTATGGTCCGGTTCAGATAGAGCGTCATACCTACCAGACCTGCAAAGGGGGCCGCGCTTAGGTGCCGTTGGAAAATGATGCGCGGATGATTTTGAATTCAACTCCCCGATATAGTCAGATTGTTTCGGGCAAATATGCTCGCTTTGGAGCCGATGCGATCTGTGAAGATCTTCTCGAATGCAACGGTAGAAGGCTCTCTCGTAATTATGCCAAGAAATTAAGCGACTTTGTCGGCTCCATAGCACAGTGTTATGAAACCGAGTGGGCGTATGATTTGCCGGTGTTGGACAAGCCGGTCGCCACGGTGAGTCTCGGTCTTGATGGGACCTGCATCTTGATGCACGATGACGGCTGGAGAGAGGCTATGTGTGGCTCGATCGCCTTTTATGACCATGCGGGTGAACGTTTGCATACGATCTATTGTGCGGCAACGCCGGAGTATGGCAAAGAGAGGTTTAAAGAAAAGCTTTCACGCGAAATTGAGCTTGTTCAAACAGCATACCCCGATGCTTTGTATGTGGGCGTGGCGGACGGGGCAAAGGACAATTGGATCTTTTTGGAGAAATACACTGATCATCTTGTCTTAGATTTTTACCATGCAAGAGAATACATCAGTAAAGCGGCCTCCGCCATTTTTGGTAGAGACAAAAAAAGCAAAGCTGCTTGGATCGAAAACTGGAGCCACCGATTGAAACATAAACAGGGCGTCGTCGGCCGATTACTTAAAGAATTGGAACTTCGACGAGCCAACCTCGACAGTAGGGACTTCATCGAGCGTGATGAAGAAATTCGCCAGGTTATCGTGTATTATACGAATAACAAAAGCAGGATGCGGTACGCCCATCAATTGAAGCACAATTTACCCATTGGCAGTGGAGTCACGGAGGCAGCCTGTAAGACAGTGATCAAACAGAGAATGTGTGTCTCAGGGTCAAGGTGGAAAGAGGACGGGGCAAGTTGTGTAATGGCATTAAGATCATTGAAGCTGACGAAAGGCCGTTGGCAACAGTTCTGGAACTATGTGATGAGGCATGGTTGTACAGTATATTAAGCGAGCACCCGAAACGGGCACGATCGCCATCGGAACCGCCGTCGGAGACGTGGAACTGTGGATTGCGTCAACTCGCGCGCGGATCAAAGCTTGGCCAGCACACACGAGTCCTGTGGGTGCCGTTCGTTTTACCTCCGATGGGAGAAAACTGGCCACGGGGTGTAACGCCGGAGATGTCAAGGTCTGGGACGTGAAAACCGGGGAAGAACTTTTTCCGATTCCCACAGAAGGGTCAGAGATTTTATGCGTCGCGTTTTCTCCAGATGATCAGTATCTGGCGTATTGCACTGGGCGTTCAGTTCATGCTTACCACCTTTCGGGCCAGCTTGAAGAAATACGCTTGGAAGAGAACCATGGTGCCGTCACCGTCGCTTTTTCCCCCGATGGCAAACTCCTCGCCAGTTCATCCTTCGACAGTACCGCACGGCTTTGGGAGATTCCCTCCGGCGAATCCAAGGCCGTCCTCCGGGGGCATCTCATGGGCGTTCCAGGCGTTGCCTTCGCACCGGATGGCAAGACAGTAGTCACCGGTGGGCACGACCAAAAAATGAAGTTCTGGAGTTTGGCTACCCACCAGGAGCTGATGACAATCACGCTGGATGGCGTTCACTGTAGTCATCGGTTCTCGCCCGACGAAACCACGCTGGCAGTCAGCACGGTCATGCCCAGCGGCGAAAGAAGCATCCATCTCTACAGGGCCCCGTCGTGGGAAGAGATTGCCGCGGCCGAGAAAGCTAAGCCCTCAGCGTCTTCCGTCCACTAAACGTCACCATCGACACTAGCGATTAAAGTAGCATGCGTAGAGCCATCTCTGGGACTGTCCCTTTAGCGGAGCGAGATTGCGGTGGGATGCTGGGGAGAAAAACCGTGATGAGTTTGCAATGGGCTCCCAAGAACTTTGCACCCATCTGCGTAGCGGGGACTGTCCTAGATTAATTATGCTTGAGCCGTGAGAGCAATCTATAGCATCGCCTGGTTGGACCTTTTTCTCTGGCTGCCTTGCGAGGCTTTTCGGGATTGACATAGTGCCCGAGAGGCGGCGCCATTCCTCATTCAGAATCCTCGACCACAATTCTCGTAATAGTCACTTTCCTTCTCCCCGCGCGTAACCTTTCTCTGCGTTTCCGGTAGGTAAGACCAACGAACGGAAAACCAACCGAAACGAAGAACCGAAACGAAGAAAAGGAGCACGAAAATGAAAACTCAACACCACGCCCAGAACTCGAATGCCCGGAGCACGCTTGTGAAGACGCACACTCCATCGACCTTCCCCGCTGGCATGAGCCAGATAGGGAAAACTTCCCTTATCAAGCGAGCCCTATGCCTGGGATTGTGCATGGCGATAACGGCTCCGTCGTTCGCCCAGTCAGGTGTTACGTTCACCCAAATCACCTCTGGCGACCTGGTGACCGACATGACGATCACGGCCGGGGCCGCCGTGCTGGACTACGACAATGACGGCGACCTGGACCTCTACACGGCGAATGAAGTGGAGAAGAACAACCTGTATCGTAACGACGGCGGAGGCGTGTTCACTCGGATCGCTGGTCCTCAGAACTCTGAGAGCCAGGGCACGGGTAGACGTCGATCTATTCCTGAGGAGACCGTCAAGGACACGATTATCCACGTAGGGAGCCTCATCACCGATTTCGGCGACTCGGAATCAGCCACCGTCGTCGACTACGACAATGACGGGTTTCAGGACATCTATGTCGCCAACCAGGGAGGACGAAACTTCCTCTATCGCAATCTGGGCAACGGCACCTTCGAGCGTGTCATGGATACGCCGATTGCGACTGATGTGGCCAATGCAACGGATTCGGTCTGGGCGGATGTGGACAACGACGGCTGGCTCGACGTCTTCGTCCTGAATCGATACAGCAAAGACGCCTTCTACTGGAGTGATGGCGCCGGTGGCTTCATCCCTGCGGACCCCGCACACTCGCTCGCGAATATCACAAACTCGGAGGAATACACGGGCTTGTGGTTCGATTACGACAATGACAACGACTCCGACCTATACGTCCTCACGCGAGACGCTCCTGATGTCCTCCTCGAGAATGACGGCACGGGTGCCTTCACCAGAGTGATCAAAGACAGTTCCCTCGCGGTGATCCCCTTTCTGACGGGAGGCTTCTCCCTTTCGGCGAATGCCGGCGACTATGACAACGACGGGGATCTGGACCTGTTCGTGACCAACTTCGGCCCGAACGTCCTTTACCAGAACAACGGCGACGGTACGTTCTCGGACGCCTCGGCGACTATTTCCGCAGATGACGTCTGGAGCACCAGCGCCGCGTTTCTCGACTACGATCGCGACGGGTTCCTAGACCTGTTCGTCGTCAACTACGTCCGCTTCAGCGTGGCCGAGAATCCGGTCTGCCACAGCCGATCCGGTCCCGCTATTTCCTCTGGGGTTTGCTCAGCGTGGCGTTTGTCGTTACGGTTGTCGAGTACCGCGCAGGGCTGTTGTTTTACGGCGAGGTCATGCACGCATCGGGTGAGATGTCCGCACGGTTGCTGATCGTTGCGCTGTCGGCATCGCCACTGCTGTTGATGTTTCCCGGCAAAGCGATTCCTCGCTGGTTGGTGAAAAATCGACGCTATTTCGGTCTTGCCAGTTTCGCCTATGCAGCACTGCACACGATTGTCTACCTCGACAAGGTCAGCTCGTGGCCGGATATTCTCAACGAGTCCAAATTGCTCGAATTCTGGTCGGGTTGGGTTGCGCTGTTGATATTTCTCATCCTCGCGGCAATCAGCAACGATCGCTCCGTTCGCCTGTTGAGGCGTACCTGGAAGAAGGTTCATAGATTCGTCTACGTGGCAGCAATTCTGTTGTTTGTGCATTGGGTACTCGTCGCTTTCAACCGAGGTCCGGCTGTAGCACACCTCACCGTGCTGGCCGCAATTGAAAGCTACCGCATCTGGAAATCGCGGCGCATTGCCGCAGCGGTCAAAGTTGAAGCGCCTTAAACCGCGTAACGGGTCTAAGCCTCAACCGTTTCC
>JADFMM010000130.1 GCA_022563885.1 Planctomycetota bacterium
GGTTTCTCTCGAATCTCGTAGAAGCTCCGAAAGATTGGGTGATCCAGAGACAGTTCAATTGGTTTCCGATTTGGGAAGACCTGTCGAAACTGTGCGGCCACCGACTTCCATTCCTGCTCTCCCCAAAAGTCGTCCAGCATCAGAAAACCGCCACCTAACAGATATTTACGGAGACTTCCGATCTCTTCGGATGTCAGGTGCAGGCTGCCACCCTCAACGAGGTAAATGAAGGGGAGTTTCAACAAGTTAGGATCGGTCAACTCCAGCACCATGCCATCCGGAGTGGTCTTGAGACCTGTTTCCTTCTGAAAATGCAGAGAAAAGTTCAGATCGGCGTCCGGGTAGTCCATCATCCAAGGGGCTCTCCAAGGGGCTCTCGCCGGGACTCTCGCCCTGCGGCTGGAAGATCGGCGAGCACGGGATCTGGATCCGGAGTACTTTATCCTAGCGAAGGTGAAGGAGGAGTATTTGAACTCGATCTCATTGACATCCGCTATTCGTTTGGGAATCCCACTGTCGACCGTCTTCTCTTCGCTTTCTTGTGCTTGGCCGACAACGACACAAGCAAGAACTAACGAGAGTATTTGAGTTCTCATTTTGACCTCGAACGATTGACTCATGTTTACAGAATCAGAAACCGTACAATAGAAATCGTTTAACGAAAGCACAACTTAACATATACGGCTGTCCCTCGCAAATATTAGTCCTGAAGCAATCACGCGTCTCGTCCCCATGAGTAGCCAGGGTGGATTCCGCCTGGGGTGCAAGAAACTTATGTAAATACACGCCCCCTCCCAAAACGCCGGGTTCTCGTACACAAAAGTCCAGGATGTCGTGACGAATAGCAGTGCGAGGCACACCTACCGTTTACTGACGTATCCGTACCATATCCAGAGCATGCTGAACGTTACCTTCAAAAGCCACGAGATCCTCTAGAATTCTCATCTCTTCCCTTTCATTAACGTTGGAGTTCTCAACAAAGCCAGCATGAATTTCACCTGCGCCGTTTGACCCCGGAGTTCCCATCACAGGACTACCCGAAAGCTCTGTTTCAGCAAATACTCCCGCGCCTTTGAGTGAAAGGCCTTCTACGTTCGGAAATGTCGTTAGTAGGATGCCCCCAATCCTCGACTCTGAACCATGAGCATTCTGACATGATACTGTCCCGTCTCCTGCAATGCTAATTCTTGTTGCCTCTGCGGGTACCGTTAGGACGGGCTCAAGAACATACCCATCGGCAAGTACCAGCTGCCCGTCAGAACTAGTGTGAAAGTCACCTCTCCTCGTATAATACGTGGCTCCGTTCGTACTGACTACTTGGAAGAACCCTCTACCAAGAATGGCCATATCCAGGGAGCGATTTGTTTTCAGCAATTCGCCTTGGAAAACGTCTCGAATTACTGAAACAGTGCTACTATCTCTGAACCGGACGAGGTTTCGTTTGTAACTCACTGTTCTGGCATTGGCAATGTTCTCTATGACTGCTCTGCGCGCGTGTCTTATGCTCTTGAGCGCATTCAACAGCATAACATTACTGGCATCCCTTTCTGCAGAGTGTCCTGCAGGAGCAAATGGACTGTTTACTCCGCCAGTTCGCACTGCGCTCCATCCAACAATCCCTACCAGTGGGACCAGGAGAAACACCATTCCAACGATCTTTCTGTTTTTAGTCATCCTTGACACTCCTTTCTAGAGTTGTTGGCGAACGGGAACAACGCGCTATCGCAGGAAAGCTGCGAACCAAGGCGTCGTCGCCGGACCGGACCTGGCCTGGCGCCATACTATTGCTATCCGCGTTCATCTCAGTGCACAACACCTGCGCGAATCAGATTGATCGGTGACAAAACTCACCAACTCTTAATTGTATATTTCAAATGGCTTCTGTAAAGCCCTGAGTACCGATCGTGGATTAAGAGCAGCGAGAGGGGTCAGGCTTTTGATTTAGCTATCATAGACATCGAAGTTCAATACCCGACTGCCCGACCCGCATATTCCTCAGCCTTTCTTGTCCCTTCTTCCAGCCTCCCATGCTTCCCGGCTCGGCTCAGGAAACCAAGGCTATACAATGTCGCCACGGAGTCTGCGAGGGATTGAGGCCGAATGCACCACATTCTCCCGTAACTCCAAGGTGATTCTCCCAATGTCTAAGGATTGTGTCAAGGAATCTTCATGCTCCATTGACTCTGGAAGCAGTTACAAGCCCTGAGGCAGAAAGTACAGCCCCACGCCGTACGCGGTGGGCCAACCAGCGACAGCCTTCGTGTCCCTTCGCGGTCCTCAAAACCCCATTCGCTGAAACAGCGAATATCTGCGTCCATCTGTGTGAATCTGCGGATAAAAAAACTTCATTGCGAGCGATAGCTCGAACCGCTCCGCGTCCCTTGCCGATCTCTGCGAGAGGAAAACCCAATTGGTGTGCACGGCACACCCTACATCGCTGCGGCAGGATTGCCGGTCGGCGCTGGGGCGTGGTCTTGCTGGGCCGGCGGACCCAGCAGTTCCGTCAAGATAGGATTCAACGTGTCGGCCCAGACTTGGCAAGCCTTTTCATCGAAATGCAATCCGTCGCTCGTCATGCCCGGAAGGAGTCTGCCGGTCGAATCGGCCAGCTTGTCATTGATGTTGAGGAAGCGAATCTTCCTGCCGTCCGCCAGTGTTGCGATTTTCTGATTGATCTCGTCCATCGCCGGCTTGAGGGCCATGTTCTGCGTTCGCGGGAAATGGGCCGTCAGGATGATCGTGGCGTCGGGTGCCCGTTGCCGGAAAAAGGCCAGGATGGCCTGGATGCCTCCTACGACGTCGGCGACGGCCGCCTCGTCGGCGGGACCGCGCCAGGGGAGGTTGTTGGTGGCGGCCTGCAGCACGATCACGCGTGGAGAGAGGCCATTGAATTCACCGTTCTGCAGTCGCCATAGAATGTTGTGTGTCGTGTCCCCGCCCCAGGCGAAGTTGGCCGCGTTCCAGCCGTGAAAGGTCCGCTTCCAATGGGCGAGCAGCTTGGGATAGTCCAGCGCGCCCCAGCGGCGTGTGATCGAATCGCCTTCGAAGTAGACGGTTATCCTGCCTTGCCTTGTTTTGACAAGCAACTGTTCATGGGCCGTGATTGAATTTTGGTCGGTGCGTTTGATAGCCTTGTGTTGCCGTCCATCGCGAACCGGTTGATGCTTCACCGGCGGCGTTGGCAGGACGCATCGAAGATCAAGACGAAGAATATGATTTAAGATTCAAGAAAAAAGGGCCTGTGTCATTCGAGACACAGGCCCATAGGGTATCGATGATCAATTTCCAGGCTTCGTCATGGCCTGTCGAAGGGCTGTGTTCGACCGGCGAGTGAGGCGACTTCTTCGAGTGACAACGCTCGGCCGTAGACGCGGACCTCGTCGAGGGAACCGCTGAAGAACGCTTCCGGTCCAGTGTTTGCACTGTTGGAGCGCGCCCCAATATAGGTATTCTGGGTCGCGTTAGCAACAGTGCCGCCATCGTCGATCGAAACATCCACCGAACCGTTCACGTAGACCGTTCGCTGACCGGCCTCCATATCGTACACGGCCGCAACATGCACCCACTGGCCGAAGGCTGTCGAAATATCGATGTCTCCTTGCGGATCGTCCGGGCCATCTGTCCCGCGGGTTGTGAAGGTCAGGTTCGGATTGCCCGAGTGGCGACGCAATTGCCAACCCACACCATTCTCGCCGCGCTTGCCGAGCAGGGCGTGGCCCCAACTGCTGTTGAATTCGGTGATGTTGGCCCACACCGATAGAGAGAAGCTGCCGGGGAAATTAAAGATGTCGCTGGCACCGAGATCCACGGCTGCGTCGATCCCATTGAGCCTCAAGACCTGACCGCGGGCCGGATCATTCTCGAAGACGGGATTTCCCACGGCCACGCCGTTTAGGCCGTTGCCGGAGGCATCCTGATAGTCCCCATCGAGTGGATAATGGGCCAGAAGACCGGCTGTCCCCGGATCGACCGGATTGACCAGGTCACGCGCGGCACCTGTCAGCACGATGCTATCGATATAAACAACGCCCGTACCGCCATTGTCGACACCAATGGTCAACGAGTTCACGCGACTCAGATCCGTGCCGGTCACCGCCGACAGGGGTATGTACCACTTGCTCCATCCGAAGGACATCAGATCGGCCGCGTCCCCGTCATAGGCGACTTTGGCGTCGTTGATCTTGACGTACAATGCGCCGCCCGTATTATCCGAGCTGCCCTGGAAGTAGAGCACCAGCGCTTGAACGCCATTCTTGGTCCAATCCATCGCAGCATCGAAGGTGCGCGTCGCCTCTGAAACTGCGGCCGTGCTGTTGTCAAAGGTGAGGGGCAGGGATTGACTGCCGTCCTGGACGATGTCGGTCTCCGGGGTACCAGAGGCGCCACCGGCCAGGGAGCCATTGGCGGGATCGTCAAAACCATCGATCCAGGTGGCCCAGATCTCGAAAAATTCCGCGTCCTTGTAGGATTCCATGTCATCGACCGGGATCGTTCCGGCCGTGGTGAAGCTCCAGACATCGCCGACCCATGTGCTGGGGTCCATGACGTCATTGTTCTCATCCACACGCCAGTGGTAGGTCTGACCCAGTTGCAGGTCCAATGCCAGGGTATCCAGGCTGCTTTCGGTAACCGTACCGGCGGAGGACAGGTTGTTGGGGTCGGTCCCAACGTAGACCTCGTGGCGATCGGCCTCGCGCCCATTCCTACCCCAAGAAAGAGAAGAATCAGGCGCCACGTCCGTTGCGCCCGAGTCAGGATTTGGCCGGGTGGCAAACGTTGGTATATGGTAAAACCGTACCTCGCTCAGGCTGGCCTGCGGTGCGATACCCTGTACGCTGTTGACGGTCACACGGACATGCTGGGCCACGGCACCAGCGAAATCGATGGTATTGTTGTGTGCATAACCCTCTAAACCCGTCGCCCGGGCCAATGGCCCGACACCTTCCAGAACGGTCCAGTTCTCTCCATCTAGAGAGTGTTCGATGACCACATCCTTGGCGCCGAATCCCACGAAGGCCTCGATGAGCTGATTGGAGTTCCAGATCCAAAGCTCGTGCAGCCTGTAGGCCCGGTCGAAGGCGTATTCGATCGTGGCCGGGATAGCCCCGCTGATCCACATGTCGGAAGCGGTGGTCCCATGCAGATCATCCACCAGACCGGAACCGTCAACGGTCCTCTCAGGCCCGGAAGCCCCGAATGAGCTGGAGGCGGTAGCCGCGACGCTAGTGATCGGAATCGACAAGGGCTCCGCAGTAAAGCTCCAGATGTCTCCCTTGAAAATCGCAAAGTCCGGGGCTCCATTCACTTCATCGACGCGCCAGTAGTAGGTCTGGCCAAACGTCAGGCGACCGGGATCTAAGGTGGTTTCGGTCTGGCCATCACCGACGAGGACCCCCCGTGGATCGTCGACACTGGCGGCCTCCACATCGTCTGGGACGGTGCCGAAATAGACATTATGTGTCGCCACGGACACGCCGGGCGACCAACTCAGAGCGGCATCGCGAAAGACGTCAGTCACGGCGTCATCGGGACTGGGCGTTGACGCATTCTCAAAAGCCCGTATGCGGATGAGAGAGTTGTCCCGGATCTGCTCGGGTGTCAGTAAGCCGTCGTGGATACGCACTTGAGCAATGGCGCCCGCAAAATTCATGTTGGTGTTCGCCTGTTCACCCGTGTTATCGCCCTGTGAACCCACGCGGATAATGCCATTGGCATGCGTATTCAGCGTCACATTCTCCTCTCCGGCCGGCTCACCATTGACATAGAGGCGAGCGGTCGCACCGTCATAGGTATACACCAAGTGCCACCAGGTTTCTACTGCCGGAGTCGGGCTGTGGTTACCTCCCCAGCCCATATCCGGCCCTGCCCCCCAATGGCCGACAGCGCCCCAGCTCGCGTTAGTAGAATAATTAAAACCGAAATTCGAACCATCCGGACCGCCGCGATGAGCCCACGACACCATGGTCTCTTCACCAGCCAAGCCGATCTTGTACGCCCAAATCTCGACGGACCTCTCATCGTTTCCCTCAATACCTGGCACACTGCGCGGTCCCTCAAAGTAGCTATTACCGTCAAGACTCACCGCATTCTCCCAATCCGCGACATCTTCAACATTGGGGGTCCCCACGGCGAAAAAGCTGCCTCCCAAGGAGCCATGGTTGATCCACTCCGTCACCGGACCGGGTGCCAAGTCCTCCGATCGTAAGTCCACCAGGAGTTCTTCGGCTATGTGGATATCTCCGCGTGCGTCGTGTGCCAGCCCGCTGAGAACGGCCAACATCCAAACGATGCTGAGTCTCAGCACCATTGATCGGTTAATAGGATGCATGTTAATCCTCCATATCAAGCGTTTCGAAACGTCAGGATCCAGACCACGCGTCAGAATCCGCTGAGTCATTGCCCGTGATGTGCATTGAACCCGCCTCCACCCGAATGAGAACTGGAACTATCGGCGTGACTCTTCCCATCACAAGATACCAGTTTAACTGACACTCAACCCCAATAAGAAGAAAAAAGGGCTCGAACTTCAAGTGAATATTGCCCCCTGTGGGCAAAAACTGACTGAACTGTGCGCAAAGGGATATGTAGCTTGATCCTTTGGCACGATTCCTGAAAAAATTGTGGCAACCCCGCTTGACCACACTCCCATTTGACAAGCGCCCGTGAATGCGACACTATGTCTATCATACACGGACCCTCACGACTGGAAGGAAACCGCAAGGCAGCGAAAGTCTGGGAATGCTTCCTTATGGCACCACGCAGACCAGGCCTAAGGCGAACGAAACCCAAGGGGGCTCAGGCCCAGGTGAATGCATCGAAACTGATGCGGCCCCGTCGAGTTCTGTCGCTAACACTGCTTCTCCTCGGGATCGCCTCGGTGTTCGGGGTCGTGCTCCTCCTACAGAAAACCGACCTCCGTGAGGTCGCCACCCAAGCGGGCACGAACGGAGGATTCGGCGAACGGGAAGCGCTAAGCGAGTCAGCCTCATCCGAGATTCGAGCCCTTTTTGTCCCGCTTTTGGATCCCACGCTTACGTCAGAGGAAAAGGACCGTTTGCTCAGACAGGAGCAGCTTGACCTGGCCCGGTTGCTCGCGGACGCCTTTCCCCACGTCGCGGACGCTCAGTTCCTCCTGGCCATGGCCCATCAGGAGCAGGGCGATAGCGTCGGCGCCATCCAACATCTCGAAGCCTGTCTCAAGCTCCAGCCGCAGCATGCGGACACCCACGACCAGTTGGGACGTATTGCCCAGGAGACAGGTCAGCATGCTCGGGCAGTGGCACACTTTCGTCGGGCCATTCAACAGGGTCCTCGGCTGACCGGAGTCCACTATCGTTTGGGAGAGGCGCTGAAGTCTGAGGGCATGCTTCGGGAGGCGATCACCGAGCTAGATAAGAACGTTGCGATCTATCCGCAGGCCCCCGACAACTACGCCCTGTTGGGCGACATCTATCTCGAACAACAAGACTATGCCAAGGCGCGGGCTGCCTATGAGAAAACCGTGGCCCTGAAGCCGGATTTCGCCAGGCCCTATTATGGACTGGCGACTGCCTGTGCCCGGCTAGGCCTGGCCGATCAATCGGCCCGCCATCGGCGCACCTTCAGCGATCTAGAGGCCCGGGCCAGAGAGCAGGCCAAGGGGGAGCGAGCCAAATTTCGGCCCATGGAGATCACGCGCAAAAGCGTCGCGCACACCCATGCCGATATTGCCCGCGTCTACAATGCCCATCAGCGCTACGGCGCAGCCGAACTGCTATGGCAGCGTGCCCTCCTGCTGGACCCGCAAAACGTGGCCAGTTGTTTTGAATTGGCCGATCTTTACCTGCGCAACGAGCGAGCCGATGAATCGTTGACACTCTACCAACGAATTGTAGCAATCCAACAGACCAATGGCGCCGCCCTCTTCTTCATAGGGCATATCCATGAGAACGCCAAACGATTCGATGCAGCGGAAGCGGCTTATGGCAGGGTGCTTGAGGTGAGCCCGGATCGGCCGGAGGGATACCAGGCCCTGGCGAGGTTCTATCTGGAAGTACGGCCCAATTTGCCGCGGGCGAAAGAACTCGCCTCCGCGCTGATTGAATTGGCCCCCAGTGCCTCCAACTTCCATCTATTGGCCTCGATCTGCGAGGGGCGAAATGAGCGTGACAGCGCCCGCGTGGCGATCCGGCAGGCGGTGGCATTAGCCCCTCGGAATGTCCAGTATCGTCAGTTTTACGAGCGGATCAAGGAGACGCCATGAGAGGCGCATGGCACCCGGGACCGGGGTCGGGGCATGGCGCGTTTGAGGGGATGGTCGTGTTTTGTCTGGTGCTCTCCTGTGGGAATCCCTCTGCATGGGGCATCCGGTTCGATGATGTGACAGGGGAAACCGGGATATCCTTCGTCCATACCGATGGGAGTTCCGGCC
Organism: Planctomycetota bacterium; assembly: GCA_022563885.1. GTDB lineage: Bacteria > Planctomycetota > Phycisphaerae > Sedimentisphaerales > Anaerobacaceae > JAIPFM01. Next base: position 8,411 of record JADFMM010000130.1, read on the forward strand.
AACGCTACATCGTCGAGACGATTTCCGCCGGTTTGGCCCTCTTCGATTTCGACAACGACGGTGACATCGACATCTATTTCCTCAATGGGGCGGCGCTGCGTGGCACCGTCACCGAAGTGGCGCCTCGCAATGCCCTTTACCGCAACGAGGGAGGCTGGCGTTTTACCGATGTCACGGAGCAGGCCGGCGTGGGAGATAGAGGCTTTGGCGTGGGTGTCGCGATTGGAGACTACAATCAGGATGGCCACCGGGACATCTATGTGAATAACTATGGTCCCAATGTGCTCTATCGAAACAACGGGGATGGGACATTTACGGACGTGACGCAGGAGGCCGGTGTCGCCAACGGCCATCGGGTGGGGGCGGGGGCCAGCTTCCTGGATATCGACAACGACGGTGATCTGGACCTGTATGTGGTCAATTACGTCGATTTTACCTATGAGAACCACCAAGTCACTCGCTTCAATGGTTTTCCCGCCTACGTTGGGCCCATGAACTATAACGGAACGCCCGATACGCTCTACCGAAACAATGGCGATGGTACCTTTACCGACATAAGCGTCCTTTCCGGGATCGCCGCCCACCCGGGAACGGGGATGGGCATCGTGTGCGCCGACTTTGACGAAGATGGCGACACCGATATCTTTGTGGGCAATGACGTCGCAGGCAATTCCATTTTTCAGAACGATGGTCGGGGGGTGTTCGAGGAGGTGGGGCTGGTCTCCGGTCTGGCCTATGATCTGACCGGCAGGGCACAGGGGACCATGGGCGTGGCGTGCGGGGATTTCAACAACGATGGGCGCTTGGATTTTTATGTGACCTCCTATCAACGGGATCTGGCGACTCTGTATGCCAACGGCGGGGGGGGCATTTTTCAGGATGTGACCCGATCGACGGGGGCAGGGGATCAGACCTTTGCCCAAGTCACATGGGGCAACGGCATGGTCGATTTCGACAATGATGGCGATCTCGACCTCTTCGTGGCCTGCGGACATCTTCATGACAATGTCGCCCTGTTCGATCGGACGACTTCCTATCGGGCCCGCAACATCCTGCTGGAGAATGAGCGGGGGCAGCGCTTCATCAACGTCTCGGACCGGGCTGGAAGCGGATTGCAGGTAAGGCGCAGCAGCAGGGGCGCCGCGTTCGACGACCTCGACAACGATGGCGATATCGATGTCGTGATACTCAATTCGCGCAGCGCACCGACGCTCCTGCGCAATGTTACGGAGAACCAAAACCACTGGATACAAGTCCGCCTCCGAGGCAAGGCCGCCAACCGGGACGGCATCGGCGCCCGCGTCAAGGTCTGGGCCGGTGATCTTTTTCAGGTCGCCGAGGTGCACAGCGGGCGCGGCTATCAGAGTCATTTCGGTCTGCGACTCCACTTCGGACTGGGCCCGCACACTGAGGTCGACCGCCTTGAAGTGCACTGGTTGGGTGGCACTGTGGACAGAATCGAAAACCTGCCCGCGGATGAGGAGATTGAGATCTCACAGGGAAGCCATCCCAAATGATGCCAGCAGGGCCGATACCCCTCCAACGCCAACCATCAGAGGGATAACGACTTGTTCTGGGAATTCAACAACGGCACCTGGGACGGCAAGCGATTCACCCATTTCAACAACGGCAGTTTCATCGTTTGCGGCCATCTCTTTGTCACCCAGAGGGCGCCCGGGTTACAGCCAAGGAATCCTATCATTCGCTATGAAACGAATGATAGGCCAAAGATTTTTTGGTGAGAAACGATTCCAGGGCAGGATTCTCGGAGGCCTTGGATGATCAGCCAGCACGACTGGGCGAGGCGCATACCAGGGGGCGGGGCTTCAGGATGCTACTGCTGTCCGTAATAGGCGTTCTTACCGTGCTTACGCAGGAAGTGCTTGTCCAGGAGGGTCTGGCTGATGGGGGGCTGGCTGGGACTGATGGTCTGCGTGCCTAGTGCCATGGCGGCCACCTCTTCCAGCACGACCGCGTTGACGACCGAGTCGTTCGCGTCTTTGCCCCAAGTGAAGGGCCCGTGGTTGGCCACCAGTACGCCCGGCATGGCGCTGGGATCGATGTCCGAGAATCGCCGCACGATGACCTTGCCGGTGTTCAGCTCGTAGTCTCCCTCAATCTCCTCTGTGGTCAGGACCTCCGTACAGGGGATGGGGCCATAGAAATGGTCTGCATGTGTGGTGCCCCAGCAGGGGATGTCACGGCAGGCTTGGGCCCATAGCGTGGCGTGTCTGGCATGCGTGTGCGTGATACCGCCAATGCTTTCGAAGTGACGATATAATTCCAGGTGGGTGGGGGTGTCTGAGGAGGGCTTGAGGTCTCCCTCCACCACGTTGCCCTCCATGTCCACAACTACCATGTGTTCGGGCTTCATATCGTCATAGGCCACGCCGCTGGGCTTGATGGCGATGACACCTTGTTCCCGGTCGATCTGGCTGGCATTGCCCCAGGTGAGGACGACGAGGCCGTGGTTGACTAGGGCGAGGTTGGCTTCGTGGACCGCTGTTTTCAATTGTTCATACATGGCATTGGGGTTTTAGTAATCAGTAATCAGTAATCAGTAATCAGTGATCAGTAATCAGTTAGGCGTTATTCACGATCGGTGGGGTCGGTCAAGTATGATGGGGGTTTCTCGCGGACGGAATAGCTGTCGGATGCGAATGAATCCGCTTTGCGGATCATGGCGCCGAGCATTCTGCCGATTTCTTCGCATTGCTCTACTAGGCGCTTTGTGTCGTCTTTAGAGAGGTATCCACAGTCGTATGCTTCTGTCAGCCAATGTTGCGTTTCTAGCTGTTCGCCGTCAGCGTCGGTGAGCTTGCTTACGAAGTGTTTTGGATAAAGTCGCTTTCCCCAGGCCTCGGCGATCTGCGCTCCAATCGAACGGGACGCCCTTCGTATCTGATCCGTCAGCGCATATCTCTCTTCGCTCGGAAAGGTCTTAGAGGTAAGGAAGATCCCTCTGGATAAGGCCCTCTGCCTCTTATAGACCTCCAAGTCCCTATAGTGTTTCACATACGTTAGATGCGTAGGCATGTCAAAGTCTCAAGACCACACTACGATTCGCCACTGATTACTGATTACTGATCACTGATTACCGATTACTGCATTTTCCTTAATCTCCAACAGTTCTTTCATGACCCCCGACAGGTCCTCCCGGTGTCCGGCGATTCCGAATGCGTCGTGCAACTGGCTGTAGAGCTTGTAGAGCTTCTTGTAGACCACGACGTTGGCCGGGATCGGTTTAAAGGTCTCTTCCTTGATGCCGGCCATGGCGCTTTGCGCCTCGGCGAAGGTTGCGTAGCCGCCTGCCTCGTTCCCGGCGACCACGGCGGCGGCGATGGCGCTGCCCAATGCGCAGGTCTGGGCGGAACGGGAGATCTTCATCTCTCGGCCGGTGACGTCCGCGTAGATCTGCATGATCATGGCGTTCTTCTCGGAGATGCCGCCGCAGTTGACGACCTGTTCGATCTTGACCCCATACTCTTCGAAGCGCTTGATGATGGTGAGCGCCCCGAAGGCGGTCGCCTCTACCAGGGCACGAAAGATCTCTTCCGGTTGGGTGTGGAGTGTCTGGCCCAACAACAGACCGGTCAGACGCTGGTCGACCAGGACCGTGCGATTGCCGTTGTTCCAGTCTAATGCCAGCAGGCCGGTCTGACCCGGTTTGATGGGTTCCGCCTTCTCCGTTAGGGCGACGTGATCGAGACGGTCCGGCTTGATGTCGTTGACGTACCAGAGGAAGATGTCGCCCACGGCGGATTGCCCCGCTTCGAGACCGTAGCAATCGGGCAGGATCGAGCCATCGACGATGCCGCAGATGCCGGGGATATCGGGCAGCTTGGCATCGTTCGGGGCGACGACCATGTCACAGGTGCTGGTGCCGATGATCTTGACGAGGGTGCCCGGTTGGATCCCCGAGCCGACTCCGCCCAGGTGGGCGTCGAATGCGCCGATGGCCACGGGGATGCCGGGCCGTAGGCCCAACTTGTCGGCCCAGGCCGGGACGAGATCGCCCGCCTTGTCTTGCACGGTGTAGGTGGTGTCACCCAGGCTGTCACGCAGGGTGCCCAGTTTGGGGTCCAGCTTGGCGAGAAATGCTCGCGCCGGGTAGCCCCCCCAGTCGTCGTTGAACATGGCCTTGTGTCCGGCGGCGCAGCGACAGCGCTTGAGTTTACGGGGATGATCGGTCCCCGTCAGCAGGGCGGGAATCCAGTCGGCGTGTTCGACCCAGGTGGCGGCCGCGTCGAATACCGCGGGGTCGACGCGCAGGCAGTGCAAGAGTTTGCTGAAGAACCACTCCGAGGAGTAGGTCCCGCCACACTTGGCCAGGTACTCTGGGTGTTCGGCTTCGGCGAGGGCGGTGATCTCGCGCGCCTCGGCATGGCCCGTGTGATCCTTCCAGAGCCAGACCTGGGCGTTGAGGTTGTGCTTAAACTCCGGTTTGAGTCCCAGGGGTTGTCCCGCAGCGTCGATGGGGATCGGCGTGGAGCCGGTGGTGTCTACGCCGATCGCGATGACGGCGGTGGGGTCGAAGTCGGCATCGCGTTTCTTGGCCGCGTCGGTTGCGCCCTTGACCGCGGCCTCGATCCCCTTCAAATAGTCGGCGGGGTCTTGACGGGCCAGGTTGTGGTCCGCGGGATCGAGTAGGATCCCCATCTCACCGGATTCATAGTCATGGACGGAGGTTCCGACCTCCGTGCCGTCCGCAGTGTCCACCAGCAGGGCGCGGACGGAATTGGTCCCGAAATCCAGACCCAGCGTATACGCCATGGCGCTCCTTTTCCCTAAACCGCTAGCCTCTGAAGTAGCAGTAGATGAGGATGATCATCACCAGCACCGCGGCCGACCAGAACACTTCCATGACGCCCCAACTGGAGCGAGAATCGGCTCTGTGCGTGTCCGTGACGGTGCCGTAGGTGAGGCCGCTGATTTTTTGATAGTCGGGTTCCTTGGTCAGGTAGCTAACCAGATAGAAGACCGCTGTGCAGACGAGGAGGATCAAGATCGAGTAGTACTGGAAGAACACGTTGTTCATGATCCAGAAGAAGGAGCCCTCCGCGTACGCATAACCCTTCAAGCTGACCGGTGTGTCGATGGCCAAACGGAACAGCCCCATGATGAAGCCGACGATCAGGGTCGCCAGGCAACCGGGACCGTTGAGACGCCTGACGAAGATGCCAAAAAAGAAGACCACGAAGATCGGCGGCGCCAGGTAGGACTGGACGCTCTGGAGATAGTCATAGAGACCCTTGGTGTTCTTAATGACGGGAATCCACATGAGGCCCACCACGACCAGCACGCCGGTCGCGACCCGACCGATCCAGACCAGGCGCTCCTGGCTGACGCCCTTGACGATACGCGAGTAGAAGTCCATGGTGAACAGGGTGGCGGTGGCATTGAGAACACCCGCCAGCGAACTCATCAGCGCCGCCAGCAGCCCGGCGACCACGATGCCTCGAAAGCCGACCGGGAGCACGTGCTGCACCAAGAGCGGAAAGGCGGCCTGGGCATTGCTGCGGATCACTTCGCCGGTGGTGGGATCAATCATCTCGGCGCTGAGTGCCTCGATCTGACCGCTCTTGGCCAGCGCGAAGCAGATCATCCCGGGCACGATGAAGATAAAGACCGGTAACAGTTTAAGCCAGGAGGCGAAGATGGTGCCGCGCCGGGCCTGTTGTTCGTTGGGGGCGCCCAGCATGCGTTGAACGATGTACTGGTCGGTGCACCAATACCAGAGGCCAATGACTGGCGCACAGAAGAGCATCGAAAGCCAGGGGTAGTGACTGTTGAAGTACCACGCCTCCTTGGTGATGGTGCCGTCGGCCGCCACTTCGCGGATCGGGGCCCAGGTTCCCTCCGCGCCGGCCCGGACGATCGGCTTCCAGAGATTGAACATGTCGGCGCCGCAGATCTCATGGAGCTTGCTCCAGCCGGCCGCCACCGTCCCGTCGTCTCCCAGGGTCCGCAGGCCAAAGTAGGTCACCAGGGCGGAGCCGAAGACCAGGACGAAGGTCTGCAGGGCCTCCGTGTAGGCTACGGCCCGCAACCCACCCAGTGCGGTGTACGCCCCTGTCAGGATCAGCACCATGATGGAACCGATCCAGAAACTGTCCAAGCCCAGGAAGGAGAGGTCGGGCAGCAGCGTGCTGAAGACGACGCCGCCGGCAAAGATGCCGACCGCAATCTTGGTCAAAACATAGGCAAACAAGGATATGAGCGAGAGCATCGTGCGCGACATGGGGTTAAAGCGCCGTTCGAGAAACTCCGGCATGGTGAAGACCTTGGAACGCATGTAGAAGGGCGCCAATACCCAGCCCAATACCAGCAGACACCAGGCGTGCAGTTCGTAGTGGGCCATGGCCACGCCGTCGGTGGCCCCGGAGCCAGCCAGGCCGACGAGGTGTTCCGAGCCGATGTTGGACGCGAAGATGGACGCCCCCACCACAAACCAACCGAGGTTCCTCCCGGCCAGAAAATAGTCTTCGGATGTGTCTTTCCCCTTGCGGATCACCCACCAGGCAACACCCAACAGAATCCCAAAGTATCCCGCGACAACTATCCAATCCAGTGTTTCCATAGGGGTTCCTTTGAGGCGTCCATCATCTGATGGAGAACTTGTGCATGGTGGAGGTCTCGTAGATCTCACCCGGACGCAGGGTCGTGCTGGGCCAGTCGGCCTGGTTGGGAGAGTCGGGACTGTGTTGCGTCTCTAGGCAGAAACCATAGCGTCTATGGTAGACGATGTCGCCTTTGCCCGAGAAGGAGCCGTTCAGGAAATTGCCGGCGTAAAACTGAATGGCTGGCTCGGTGGTGTAGATGGTCATGACACGACCCGTGGTCGGCTCATAGACCTCCGCCGCCAGGGACATCTCCTTGCCCTCCTTGTTGAGGATCCAGTTGTGGTCATAGCCGGGTCCATAGCCGAGTTGTTGGTTTGCCTCTTCGATGTCTCGGCCGATGGCCTTGGCAGTGCGAAAATCAAAGGGACCGCCGGCCACGTCGACGATCTCTCCGGTGGGAATCAGGCCCGCATCGACGGGCGTCGTCTGGTCGGCATTGAGCATGAGTACATGGCCCAGTATGTCGGTCGCGGCACAGGTGAGATTGTAGTAGTTGTGATTGGTGAGATTGCAGACCGTCGGCTTGTCCGTGGTGGCCCGGTAGTCGATCCGCAACTCGTTCCGGTTGGTCAGGGTGTAGGTGACCGTGACGCTCAGAGTGCCGGGGTAGCCCTCCTCGCCATCCGGGCTCAGGCACATGAGTTTCAGGGAGACTTCGTTCTCTGCCTTGATAGGTTCCGCGTGCCAAATCTTCTGATCGAAGCCCACGTTGCCTCCATGCAGATGGTTGTCGTTATTGTTGGTGGCCAAGGTGTACTCCGTCCCGTCCAAGCTAAACTTGCCCCCGGCGATGCGGTTGCCGTAGCGGCCCACCAGGACGCCGAAATAGGGGTGGGTGCTCGAGTCCTTGCCCTTGACGGTGGTGCGGGTGGCGGGATCCGTGACGTAGTAGCCATCCAGGCTGTCGTGCCCCAAGAGAATGTCTCCCAGCTTTCCCTCTCGATCCGGCACCTTGAGAGAGATGCAGGTCCCTCCATAGGTGATGATCCTCAATTCCAATCCATTGGCATTGGTGAGCGTGAAGACGTCGACCACTTCGCCTGTTGGCGTCTTTCCAAATTCTGCCTGGGTGATATCCATCGTATGCCCGCCTTTTTCCTTGAGAACTGAGTTCCCGGTCCGATTCATGCTGTCACAAGAGCATAGCATCAACATCAAGAGGGCCGGCAACACTCGAGCGCAGGTGAACGGGGTTCTGTTTGGGGTCATGATCTGCCTCCGTACTCGGGATACACATTGGGGTTCGTTATATGCGACGTCAGGGATCGCCAATGAATAAGTTCGGTGTTTATCAAACGTCGAACTGAGGGAGCACGCCAGAGTAACTTTACCATTTCTCATCTCATAATCACGTCATCTTCAGCCGCTTCTCAATCGCGAAATCCTGGACGCAGAATGGCTACGCCTGTGGATTCGCTCAATCGAGCGCGACTGAATCTAACGCAATTCTGGGCGATAAATGTCAAATTTATTCTGGCCCGCCCCCTAAACACTTAAAACGGATTCGCCAGTTGAACGCAGCCCCTTCCTTCGCTCACGCGGCCAATACTCAAGTAATAGACCACAAGTGGATTCGATGTCAAGCGACAAAAGGCACTTAGGCACTCTAACAAAACCGTCGCGTCGGCCCGAGGCCGAGCGAAGCGGCCATCTGCAAGGCGGCCGAAGCAGGCGATGTGAGCATCGTCGATGGAGGCCAAC
>JADFMM010000131.1 GCA_022563885.1 Planctomycetota bacterium
TTAGAGTGCCTATCAAAATGAATCGTAGCACCGAAAACGAGCGTTTTTGCGTCTGGCAAGGAAGGCGAAGCAGGCTATCCGAGGATAGTCGATGCAGCCTGACGCCGTCCAGACACAAAATAAGCCGTTTGAATGCAGAGTCATTTTGCGTAGGTGCTCTTAGATAGTGTATGCGAAAGTTCGTGAACCAACGTTGGGGTGTTCGGGTTGTCGTTTTTTGGGCGATGATGTATCTGTATGGAGGAGCAATACCTGTAGCAGCGGATTCGGTCGATTTTGCCCGCGAGATTCGCCCCATTCTTTCCGACACCTGCTTTCACTGTCATGGTCCGGATGGAGCAAAGCGTAAATCAGGACTTCGGCTGGATCTAAAATCGGGAGCATTGGCAAGCGCCATTATCGTTCCCGGAAGCCCCGAAAAGAGCAAATTGATTTATCGTATTTTTTCGTCCGATCCGGATGAGAGGATGCCGCCTCCGGATTCCGGACGCTCCCTGACGCCCGGCCAACGAAACTTGCTTCGGCGATGGATCGAGGAAGGCGCGGTCTGGGAAGAACACTGGTCTTTCGTAGCCGTCAAACGTCCCGAAGTACCCGATGTATCATCGTCCGCAAACAGAGAGAATGGAATTGATGCATTCATTCAACAGAAGTTGGTATCGATGGGCATGTCTCCTTCCCCCCAGGCGGATCGCGAGACCTTGATTCGTCGGGTGACATTGGACCTAACCGGGCTCCCGCCCACCCTGGAGGAGATCGATGCCTTTCTTCAGGACGAGGCGCCGGGGGCGTACGCGCGGGTCGTCGATCGTCTGCTGACATCGTCGCGATATGGCGAGCACATGGCATTGGATTGGCTCGATGCCGCGCGATACGCGGATACGGATGGATATCAGAATGATGGCCCGCGTAGCATGTGGCGTTGGCGTGATTGGGTCATCGAAGCCTATAACCGAAATCTTCCCTTCGATCAGTTTACCATTGAACAGCTTGCCGGAGACTTGCTTCCCAATCCTTCCCTGGATCAACGGATCGCCACGGGGTTTAACCGAAATCATCGGTATAATTCAGAGTCGGGTTTGGTTCTCGATGAATTCCTCTTGGAAAACGCGGTGGATCGGGTGGACACCACCGCCACCGTTTGGATGGGACTCACGATGGGCTGCGCCCGATGTCATGATCACAAGTATGATCCCTTTTCCCAGGAGGAGTATTACCAGCTCATTTCTTTCTTTAACAATATTCCCGAATCGGGGCGGGCCATTAAATTTGGCAATTCAGAACCTTGGATTAGCGCGCCGACCCGGGCTCAGCAAAGGGAATTAAAGGCCCACAGAGACAAGATCGAAATGGGAGAAAAGATACTGCAGAAAGCCCAATCGCGGATTCGTGCAGAAATGCTTGCCTGGGAAAACGAAGAACCCAACGAGATGGACCACCCCATCATCTCTCATGGGCTGACAGAGCATTTTCCTCTAGAAGCATTCAGTGAGACCGTCAAGAAGGACAAAGGCCAGCCTGTCTTTGGGCCCGGACTGCGTGGACAGGCCGTAACCCTCAGGGGTCATGATGTCCTGACTTTGGGCAAGGTCGGTCAATTTGGCTGCACGAAGCGCTTCAGTCTCGCCGTATGGATTCGACCCGTGAACGTCGATTCAGGCGTGATCCTGTCGCGTCAGGCCGGCAATTCTACCCGCCCTGGAATGACCCTGGAATTGCGAGACGGGCATCTTGGGTTTTTTATCATTACCCGCTGGATTGCCGGGGTGGGTGCGGTGGAAACCCTGGACCGGATCCCGGTGGGGCAATGGACGCATGTGGCGTTGAGTCATGACGGCAGTCAGCGTACCGGCGGCATGCGAATCTATGTCGACGGGAGGCTTTCCCGGACAAAGCTGCTCTACAACACCAACAGCAACGTGGGTGGTGGCGGAGGCAATGCGCCCTTTCGGATCGGAGCAGGAGCGGTAGGAACGCGCTTCCGCGGCCAAGTGGACGAGTTGATGATCTTCGATCGCACTCTGTTTGAGGATGAGGTCTTGTTGTTAAGTACGGCGGACTCCGTCGCTGCCATACTGAATAAGGAGGCGGGGTGCCGCTCGACCCGGGAACAGGATTACCTCCGGGCCTGGTTTTTGAAACATGCGGCATCGCCAGACCTAAAAAAACTGGAGTCCGAACTGTTGAACGCGAGGCTCGGGCTGGTTCGATTTCAGGATTCGCTGCCCACGGCCATGGTCATGCGGGAAGCCTCGGGCGTCAAGCCAACCCACGTCCGTGTCAGAGGCGTCTACCACCAACTAGGTGACCGCGTTAAACGGGACGTGCCGAAGATTTTTCCAAATATGGAGGAAGGCGTTCCGCCCAACCGCTTGGGATTCGCCCGCTGGCTAGTGAGCGGATCTCACCCCCTGACCGCGCGGGTTGCGGTGAACCGGTATTGGCAGAAGTATTTTGGTCGCGGGTTAGTGAAAACCATGGAGGATTTCGGCGTACAGGGGGAAGCGCCCAGTCACCCCGCCCTGCTCGATTGGCTGGCGTCTGAATTCCTGTGCTCGGGATGGGATATAAAGGGGATGCAGAAGCAGATCGTGATGAGCGCGACCTATCGGCAATCTTCCCGCATTACTCCGCGTCAATTGGAACAGGATCCCGAAAATCGATGGTACGGACGAGGACCTCGCTTCAGGTTGTCCGCCCATGCCCTGCGGGATCAGGCCCTTGCCTTGAGCGGTTTGCTTGAGGAGCGGATCGGCGGACCCTCGGTCAGTCCCTATCAACCCGATAAACTGTGGGTCGATATGAGCAACATGAAATACAAGCCGTCTAAGGGAGCGGATCTCTTCCGCCGCAGCCTTTATACCCTATGGAAACGCACGGTGGCCCCGCCCAGCATGGCGGTAATGGATGCCGCGGACCGTGAAGTGTGTAGTATCAAACGCCATCGTACCAACACGCCGCTTCAGGCCCTGACCCTGCTGAATGAAAAAGCCTTTTTTGAAGCCGCTCGAAATTTAGGAGAGCGCATCTTGAAACAGGGTGGGAGCCAGCCGGTAGTCTTTGGTTTTCGAACCGTCACCGGTCGATACCCGCGTGCGGAAGAAGAACGCGTTTTGCGTCATGCCTATGCCGGTTACCTGGAATCCCTGGAGCGGCATCCCGATCAAGCGAAAGAGATGATTCGCGTGGGCGAATCCAAAGTCGCGGAGGAATTGGATCCGGTTGAGTATGCCGCGGCGACGGTGCTGGCGAACCTATTACTCAATCTTGACGAAGTACTGACGAAGCAGTAAGACAATCTAACAAAACCCTGCTGGCTTCGGCCGGCTGCAGCGGCCCTCTGCGGCGTTGGCCTCCATCGACGATGCTCACATCGCCTGCTTCGGCCGTCTTGCAGATGGGCGCTTCACTCGGCCTCGGGCCGACACGACGGTTTCGTTAGAGTGTCTAAAGAAAGGTGTGATGAATCCGGTACAGGAAAGAATCGATTCTATGACGCGGCGGGCCTTTCTGGGTAAGAATGCCCAGGGATTGGCGGCCATGGCCTTGGGTTCGCTACTGAGCCGCGAGCTCCCTGCTGCAACGAATCCACCTGGCGGACCAACATTTGCGCCACGGGCCAAACGGGTCATTTATCTCTTTCAGTCCGGCGGTCCCGCGCAAATGGATCTCTATGACTATAAACCCTTTCTCAATAAGGTCCACAAACAGGAGGTACCTGCCTCCGTATTCAAGGGTCAGCGCCTGACCGGCATGACGGCGGGACAGAGTTCCTTCCCCGTCGCCCGATCGATTTTTTCCTTCACCCGCTGCGGCCAGAGCGGCACGTGGATAAACGCCGAACTAATGCCGCATCTGGCCAAATTGGTGGACGAACTCTGCATCGTGAAATCGATGCACACCGAAGCCATCAATCATGACCCGGCGATTACCTTCTTCCAGACGGGGTTTCAGATCGCCGGGCGGCCGAGTATCGGCGCCTGGCTTTCGTACGGGTTGGGAAGCGATAATGAAAATCTGCCCGCGTTTGTGGCGATGACTTCGAATCGAAGTGGACAACCCCTGTACGATCGGCTATGGGGCGCCGGTTTCCTGCCGTCTCACCATCAAGGCGTCAAATTTCGAGGAGGATCGGATCCCGTACTCTATCTGAATAATCCTCCCGGGATGAGCAAAGCGTTACGCCGCCGAACCTTGGACGATTTATCCAAGCTGAATCAGATTCAACGGGACGCCGTGGGCGATCCTGAAATCACGGCGCGCATCGCGCAATATGAAATGGCCTTTCGCATGCAGACGTCCGTGCCGGAATTAACGGATGTCTCTGGTGAACCGGAGAGTACCTTTGCGCTGTATGGGGAAGATGCTCGTAAACCCGGAACCTACGCGAACAACTGTCTGCTGGCGCGTCGGCTGTCGGAGCGGGGCGTACGGTTCGTGCAGCTCTTTCATCGGGGGTGGGACACGCACGGCGGGTTGCCGAACCAGTTGAGGGCGCGATGCCGGGAAACCGATCAAGCGACCGCCGGTTTGATTCAGGATTTGAAACAAAGAGGACTGCTGGACGAAACCCTGATTATCTGGGGCGGTGAATTTGGGCGTACGGTTTATTGCCAGGGCGCCTTAACCGACAAGACCTATGGCCGGGATCATCACCCTCGTTGCTTTAGCATCTGGATGGCGGGAGGCGGGATTAAACCGGGTTTATCCTATGGCCAGACCGATGATTACAGCTACAACATCGTCAGAGACCCGGTCAGTGTTCATGATCTGCATGCGACTATTTTGCATTGTTTGGGCATCGACCACAAAAAGCTCACCTACCGATTTCAAGGACGCCATTATCGCCTGACGGACGTGTATGGCCGTGTCCAATCGGCCCTCCTGGCCTAAGGGACAGCCTGATCCAGCCTACGCAACGACCCTTTCTGAAAAACGAAAACCGTCTAACGCTTGACGATCCTAGGATACCCTGTGGTGGTATGCTGTTGCTGAACACACCCTCCCGTCAGATCGGGGTTGGTCTGAAAAACCAACCTCCTTTTGTCCCCTGGATCTCGGCGATTTCGCCACCGTCAACCTGTGGTCCCCACCTGGAGTCCCCTATGTATGCATCGAACCCATGATCGCACATCATGATCCTGTCGATGTACCCATCGCGATTGAAGAGAAGTCACACCTTATTGCGCTGCCGGCCGGAGAATCAAAGACGTACCAATTCTCCATGATCGTCCACGAAACGGGCAGGCAAGCTGCCTTTTAGTGGGAGCCGGGATCCGTCCGACAACTCCGTCACCTGCCCGTCTTCGACCTCAGGGCTCCATTTGGCCGGAACTCATGGCCGAGAGAGCAGACCCGAAGGGAGGCCAGATCGAGCGGTCAGACAGAGCCCAAGTGCTCTTGTGCAAAGGATTGGCTTAAGACGCCTGAGAACGCGAGATTCGTTTCGGAGGCCGCCGAATCAGCGCTTTCCCGGAGTCCTTTTGCAGGCGTTCATAGTGTCTGTAGAAAGACTCGTCATCGGCGTACTCCTGCTCAATTTCTTTCCTGATTTCACGAATCTGCTGAATAATCGGATCGTTGAACATTCACACCTCCACCAACTCTTCAGGTGTACATATAATCGGCGTTTGGAGGTTTTCCATTCTGTTGATCACCTCGACAACTCGTTTGACCCTAGCCCCCGCGATGTGCAAACAACTCCAGGTTACCAAGAAGTCCATCCCGTGACAGACTGCCACTGCAAGATGGTAGGCATCGGCCCGAGCCTTCTCGGACAGCTCCATTGCGTTGAAGTACTGGTCAGCTAATGTCTTGATCTCAGGCGTCAGCTCTAGCACTTTAAACAAATCCTACACGCTTCTGGGCAGCCTGAGCATCGCCTCTAGAGATTTCCTCCAACACAATCGTTGAGACATAGCCATCCAGTCGCGGCAGTGCCAGCTCCCACCAATCTGCGGTCAACTGCTGGTGAGCGGCTACGACAAGATCACGACTAGGCCGCGCCGTCAGATAGCTGATGACAGAAGTCTCCACGTAGACACTTGGCTTCATAGCTGTAGTTTAGTGAATCCAGCAGCGCCAGACAACCACGAATCTCTTACGCCTCCTCAACTGAAGGCAAGTTAGAGGGTCCGGGTTCTGGGCTTAGCAATCTGGCGCCGTAGCGCGCCAGCAGAGGACTGTGTTGCAATAGTCTGTGCTAAGGGACCGGCAAGAAAACAGCGGCTTCCGTGGTACAATCCTGGCTGCGATAGCAGCATTATTAAAGAACCACGAAAAAACTTGGCCTTTTGAATGCCCAATTGCACCCCATCTTTGATCGCTTCTCAATCGCGAAAACAGCGGCTTCCTTGGGTCAAACCTAGCTGCGATAGCAGCGTAAAAGGAATCCCAAGCAATCCGCGACGTAGAGCAGCTACGCCTATGGTTTCGTTAAGAACGCTTGGAAGGGACAGTCTTTTAAAAGACTGTCCCCCATCCTTGTTTCTTCCAAACATGGGGCACACTTGGACCCAAACTGTCCAAGTTATTTTTTGCCGATCCCTTAGACGAAGCTGAGGCTTTTGATTGATTAAATGCCGCAGATGAGTTACACGATTCGTAGTAATCGCGAGGCGCAGCGATGGATTCCGCGGGAAACGCTGAGATCTCCTGGAGCAGTGCCGGTAGCTAATGGGATATAAAAATGACGACGAGATGGTATGGTATGCCGCCTGGGGTCGGGGGACGCTGATAGCCGGGGTCGGCATGGGCCTGCTCATGCAGGGCTGTGCCCGCCAGGCACAGCCGATGGCCGCACGCGAGTGGGTACCAGAGGCCTTCTCGACGCAGCCCAGCGCCGCCATACCCAGCGATCCGCTGCCCGAGAAGTGGTGGCTGTCCCTCAACGATCCTGCGCTGAATGTCTTGATGGAGGAGGCCCTGGGACAGAACTTCACCATTCGTTCGGCCTGGGATCGCCTCACGCAGGCCGAGCAACTGCTCCGGCAGGCGAATGCGGCTTTGATTCCCAGTGTGACCTATCACGGCGGCGTACGGCGCTCACGCACGGAGACGGACACCCGTACCAGCTACCAAGGTACGGTCAGCGCCGGTGTCTCGGTGTCCTACGAACTTGATCTCTGGGGGAAGTGGCGCTCGACGAAGCAGGCCCTGCAGTTTGATGCGGAGGCACGTCAAGAGGACGTGGCCTCGGCCGCCATGACGGTGAGCGCCGGCGTGGCGCGCACCTGGTATCAACTGACGGAGGCGAACCTGCAGGTCGATGTCATCGGTCGCCAGTTACAGACCAACCGGGATGTGCTACAGATCGTGACACTCTCCTTTCGTCAGGGCAAGGTGGGGGCCGCAGATGTCTTCCGACAACGCCAACTGATGGAAGCCTCTGAGGGGCAACTCATTCAAGCCCAAGAGCGGGTGGCCGTTCTGCAGCATGGGCTGGCGGTACTGGTGGGCCGAGCGCCAGGTGGCTGGCAGGACAGACAGCCGCATGTGCTCTTGGATCTCCCGCCCTTGCCCGCCACGGGTCTGCCCTCCGAAGTACTCACACGCCGCCCGGACATCCGCCGGGCCTTCAGGGCCATCCAGGCCACCGATCAACGGGTCGCGGTGGCCGTGGCGGATCGATACCCTTCGGTCGATATCAGTGCCGGCTTGGAGACGGGTGGCAATGGCGTGGAGGATCTATTCCAAAGCTGGTCGGGCAATCTGGCGGCAAACCTGGTCGGTCCCCTCTACGACGCGGGACGACGGCAAGCCGAGGTGGCACGGCAGGAGGCCATCCTGTCCCAGGCCATCAACGAGTACAGCCAGCAGGTGTTGGTGGCGCTGCAGGAAGTAGAGGACGCCCTGGCCCAGGAGGATCACCAGCATGCCTATGTGGCCAGTGTGCAGCAGCAACTGGCCACCGCCCGTCTGGTCTTGGAACGTATCCGGCAAAACTACTTCGGCGGGCAGTTGGACTATCTCCGGGTCTTGGATTCACTCTCCTCTCTGCAGGCCTTGGAACGAAATGAACTGAGCGCGCGCCGAACCTTGATCGAACGACGCATTGACCTGTGTCGCGCCATTGCCGGGTCCTGGGAGATGGAGCGACCGGAACAGGCGAAGATGCTCTGACAGAGCCAATTAAGTTGAACAACTACCGGAAACGCAACTAGGACGTTTGTATGGAACAGTCGAACGCTTCTACCACGACCCAGCCGAAAGACACTCAAGAGCCCCGCTCATGGCTTCGTTTCTTGATTCAGCTTTTCCTTGGCGTTGCGATCATAACTGCTGCCTGGTTCTTCTACAAACACCAGGAGGCCACCCGTCCTGAGGCCCGCCGCAAGAGACCGCCCAGACAGGCGCGCCTGGTGCAGGTGGAAAGCGCTCGTCCCGGTCCTATGTTGGTCACCCTTACGAAGCCCATGGGGCCGGTGATTCCCGCCCGACAGGTGACATTGATGCCGGAGGTCTCCGGTCGAGTAGCCTCCTTGGACCCCGTGGTCATTCCCGGAGGTCTGGTGCAGCAGGGCCAGGCGCTGCTGTCCATCGATTCGCGTGACTATCAAGCGGTCTTGGAGCAGCGTCGCGGTGAGCAGGCGCAGGCCTACCTGAACCTGACGCTGGAGATGGGGAACCAGAAAATCGCCCAACAGGAGTATGCTCTCCTGGCCCAGGATATCGCCGATGATGAGCAGGCGCTGGTCCTCCGCAAACATCATCTGGCCAGTGCCCAGGCGACACTACGGGCTGCCGACGCGGCCATAGCGCGGGCGCGGCTCGATGTGGACCGCTGTCAGATCTCGGCGCCCTTCAACGCGGTTATCCAGGAGAAGCATGCCGAGCGCGGCGCCCAGGTCTCACCCTCGTCACCGCTGCTGACCTTGATAGGCACGGATCAGTATTGGGTGGACGCAAAGGTTCGAGTGGACTATCTGCGCTGGCTGACGATTCCCACGACCAATGGGCAAAGCGGCGCCCGCGTCAAGGTCTACGACCGTCACGCCTGGGGCGAGGACGTCTGGCGTGAGGGACGCGTCATCCGCCTGTTGCCCGATCTGGTGCGGCAGGGACAACTGGCCCGCCTCCTGGTGGTGGTGGATGATCCCCTGGCCCTGCGGCCGGAAAACCGGGGACTGCCCCGCATGATGGTGGGTTCCCAGGTGCGGCTGGAGATCATCGGCGAGGAACTGACAGGGGGATTTCCCATTCGGCGTGAGTTGCTTCGGGAGAATGACTCTCTCTGGATACGCACGACAGAGGGCAAACTGGACATCCGTCCGGTGGAGATCATATACACCGGCAAGGACCAAGTTTACATCGTCGCCGGTCTGGAAGCGGACGAAAAGATTGTCGTCACGGACATGGCGACGCCGGTGGCAGGCATGCCCCTGCGTCTGGAGGGCGATGGACCAGGTGCCGCCAAACGTGGTGTCAAGCCGGTGGCGCGGGGGGCAGGGCCATGAGTGCGGCTAAGCCCGGGGATCCCATGACATCGGGTATGATCGCGTGGATGACGCGTAATCGGGTGACACCCAACTTAATCATGGTGGTCTGCCTGGTCGGGGGCTTCTTCTTTGCCCGTACCATCAAGAAGGAGGTCTTCCCCGAGTTCGAAATGGACACGGTCAGCGTCTCCGTGCCCTATCCGGGATCGAGTCCCGAGGAGGTCGAGCAGGGGATCATCTTGGCCGTAGAGGAGTCGATTCGCGGTCTCGACGGCGTCAAAGAGCTGCGGGCCACCGCGGGCGAGGGGTTCGGCACGGTGCTCGCGGAACTACAGGAGGGCGCCGACACCCTGCGCGTCTACCAGGACATCAAGCAGGCCGTCGATCGCATCGTGACATTCCCGCAAGACGCCGAGCGTCCGGAAGTGAGTATGCTCATCAGCCGACGCGAGGTCCTGCAGATTCAGCTCTACGGCGATACCAGTGAAGGCGTGCTGCGGGAACTGGCCGAACAGGTGCGAGACAGTCTTCTCGCTTTCCCGGAAATCACGCAGGTGGAACTGCGCGGGGTGCGGGAATATCAGATCCATGTCCAAATCGATCAAGAGACGCTACGCCGCTACGACTTGACCCTGGCCCAGGTGGCCAATCGCATTCGCATGAGCGCGATCGAAATCCCCGGGGGCACGGTCGAGACGCTCGGGGGTGACATCCTGCTGCGAGTCAAGGAACGTCGCGACTGGGCCCACGAGTACGCCGATCTACCGATCATCAGCTCGCCGGAGGGCGCGATTGTCCGACTGAGTGACATCGCCCAGGTCACCGATGACTTTCAAGAGGCCGATCGCGAGGCCTACTACGATGGTCAACGGGCCATTGGTCTGGCGGTCTATCGGGTGGGAAGGGAGACGCCAATCGGCATCTCCGATGCCACTCGGGCCGCCATGGCTCAGATCGAAGGGCAGCTTCCGCCCGGCATCTCCTGGACCATCAATCGCGATCGCGCCGGCATCTACCGTCAACGGCTGCACCTGCTGCTCCGCAACGCCTGCCTGGGGCTGATACTGGTCCTGGGTCTGCTGGGTCTGTTTCTCGAATTCAAGCTCGCCTTTTGGGTGACCATGGGCATCCCCACCGCTTTTCTCGGGGCCTTTCTCTTCCTGCCCCATTTGGGTGTCACCATCAACATGATCTCCATGTTTGCCTTCATTGTGGCCTTGGGCATTGTGGTCGACGATGCCATCGTGGTAGGCGAGAATATATACGAGGCCCGGGAGCAGGGCAGCAACATGGTGGACGCCGCCATTCTCGGCGCCCGCAATGTGGCCTTGCCGGTGACCTTCAGCATTTTGAGCAACATGGTGGCCTTCTTGCCTCTGATGTTTATCCCGGGGGTGATGGGCAAGATCTGGAAGGTCATTCCCATTACCGTGATCACGGTGTTTGCGATTTCCTGGGTCGAGGCGCTCTTGATCTTGCCGGCCCATCTCTCACACGCTCAGGCCGACCCCCATCATTGGGTGGGACGAAAGTTGCACGGCATGCAACAGGCCTTCAGTCGCGGCTTTCTACGATTTGTGCACCGGTTCTTTGCGCCCTTCCTCGGTTTTTGCATGCGATTCCGTTATGTCACCGTGGCGGCGAGTATCGCCGTCTTCATAGTGGTCCTGAGTTTTGTGGCCAATGGACGGATCGGCGTCATCATGATGCCGCGGGTGGAGGCCGATGTCGCCGTAGTGACCGCGGTCCTGCCCTTCGGCAGTCCGGCGCATAAAGTGCAGGCCCTCGCCGACATCCTGGTCGCCCGGGCGGAAGAGATGGTGGCGGAGAACGGCCAGGAGGAACTCAGCGAGGGTGTTTTTACCCGCATCGAAGAAAACCGAGTAGAGACCTACATCTATCTCACCAGACCGGAGATCCGTCCTCTAACGACCGGGGAGGTGACGCGCCGCTGGCGGGAGAAGGTGGGCCAGATGCCGGGACTCGAATCCCTGCGTTTCGAAGCGGACCGGGGCGGCCCGGGATCCGGCGCCGCGTTGAGCATCGAACTGAGTCATCGAGACATCACCGCCCTGGACCAGGCCAGCGCCAGGCTTGCCGAGGTGCTGGCGGGCTATCCGATCGTAACCGACATCGACGACGGCTATACGCCCGGCAAACAGCAACTCAACTTCCGCATCAAGCCGGAGGGGCAGATCCTGGGACTGACCGCCCAGGACATTGCCCGTCAGGTGCGTAACGCTTTCTTTGGTGCCCAGGCCATTCGACAACAACGCGGACGCAACGAAGTACGGCTCTATGTGAAACTGCCCAAGGAACAACGCTCCAGCGAGTATGACATCGAGCAGCTCTTGATTCGCACCGCGGCGGGGACCGATGTCCCGCTCATGCACGTCGCCGAGGTCGATCGGGGTCGTGCCTACACCTCGATTGAACGCCGCAACGGTCGCCGCACCGTGACGGTCACGGCCAACGTCGTCCCCATCGAACAGACGTCCCAGGTCAAGGCGACCTTGGAGGAAGCCGCATTGCCGCAACTCGTCGCCGATTTCCCTGGCCTGTCTTTCCGCTGGGCGGGCCGTCAACAGAGTATGGGTGAGAGCATGGACAGCATGTTTTCCGGATTCATTCTCGCCATGATGGCGATCTATGTCATGCTCGCCATTCCCTTCCGGAGTTATGCACAACCACTCATCGTGATGGCCGCCATTCCCTTTGGCATGGTCGGCGCCGTGCTCGGCCACATGATCATGGGATATGCGCTCAGCCTCATGAGTTTCATGGGCATCGTGGCCCTCTCGGGTGTGGTGATCAATGATTCCCTGATCCTGATCGACTATGCCAACCGTCTACGCCGCGAGGGCGTGGCATCGACAGCCTTCGACGCCATTCACCGGGCCGGTGTGCGGCGCTTTCGTCCCATTATCCTGACGACCTTGACCACATTTGGTGGACTCGCCCCCATGATCTTCGAGACCTCCCGCCAGGCCCGTTTCCTCATTCCCATGGCGCTCTCCCTGGGCTATGGCATCGTTTTCGCCACGGCCATCACCCTGCTCCTGGTCCCCTGCCTCTACATGGCCCTGGACGATCTCGAACGGCTTTGGCACAAAACCTCCGCCCTGGTTTAGCGATGACTTCGAGCACTACCAAGCCCTCTTGCAGACCACGTCTGCATCAAAATAGGCTCTCACGCGGCATGCCTTTTCATGGCGATATGAAATGCTTGCCGGGCCTTCTTTACCGTTTGAGACGGCGACTCTTGGCGCTGCCAGGCACCCGAAGTTTGATCAAACACGTCGACGTTTTCATGGGCGTCCACGCTTTCGGCGTACATCCCAAGCGCTCCCTCAACCACCGCCTTTTTGCTTGTCCCCAATCGTTGGGCCAAGGCGGCGATTCTCCGGATAACGGCCTCGTCCAATCATGCCGAGAATATCTTGTCCATGACCGGCTCCTCTCTGACGTTTTCAATCTAACGTAAGCTTTTGTGCATTGAAAGCAAGACTTTAGGTGGGTCGATGAGTGGCGACAATGATGGCTCGATCTCCATTGTGCACCACGAAGTCTGCCTTGGGGAGGATGTGGTTTTGGTCGGCCCGGCGGATGCCAATCAGCTTGGTTTCGGTGGATTCATATTCGAGACACAACGCCTCATAGCTTCGCTTCGATCCACCAGTTTTAACCAGATAGAATTGTTTGCCGTGGGTATTGCTGGTTAGCTCGGCTACGATATCACTTACACCCGGATCCTGTAGTTCCTGCACCATCATCTGGCCGGCCAAGGAGGAGATACAGACAGTGGCATCACAGTGGGCACGTTTGAAATAGACTTGGTTCTCCGGGTCTAGGCATTCCACAACGGTTTTGATGGACCGGGAAATACTCTCGACGGTCAGGACGATTTTCAAATTGCGGTTGTCTGACTCGACGCGGCGATTGGGATCTGCTTGAATGAGGACGGATTGGGCTTCGGAGACATTCGCCCTCATTAGGACATGCTTGCGGGAAGCGTCCCCTTGGACGAATTGAACGTTGTGTTCCAGGAGTTCCGCAGGCAATTCCTCGATAATTTCATCGATCACCACGATCGCATTTTCCTGCGTTGACAGATCTCTGTTCAGCTCCGTGATGAGCTTAAGTGTTTTGTCAAGATTGACGAAATTGCAAACAATAATATGGTTGGAATACAGTATGTCCTTCATGCCTTTTGCCTCCATCATCTTTGACTCGAGCATGGCCGTAGCCACGAGCGATAGCATATAACCTAACACACCCACGCCCAGGAGCATGGTGGGCAAGCCGACAAGAATACGACCCCATAGGGTCACTGGAAAAAGATCCCCATAGCCCACCGTTGTCATGGTGACTACGGCCCACCATAACGCATCGATCCAGGTCAAATCCGGATTGCCCGGAAGTTCATGGTACATGTAACCGCTGGCGGAATAGCAGACCAGCACAACGAACAGGATTATCATCTGAAGGACGCGCGCGCGAAAGACTTTATTGATTCTGCGGTAGAAATGAAACAGTATATTAACCACCAGCACCCTCCTCTTCCCATAATTTAAGGAGTGCCAAGGATCGGGCGCTGACAATATCATTGCTCCAGAAACCATTGTAATTGGCTCTGGCCCCCTGTTGGACCGTTAGGTAGTCGGCCATCTTGCCAAAGCGGAACCGGGTATAGACCAGCGTGTAACCCTTGTCCACAAGATCGCGCGCCAGATCGATCGTATACTCACCTTGTGGATTCTTTAGAAACAAAGTTCCTAGCAATCGCCCTTCGGTATCCAGAACTTTTTCTGAAATCTCGAGGCGAACGGGCTGATGGGTGACCCGTGCTTGTAGATAATCAAAGCAGATCTTGCCGTATTCCGATAGCAAGGGATCGCTCAGAGTGGGACTGAATGATTTGATCCCAAGGATGCGCAATCGTGTGGGCACACCTTCCTGGTTCTCGATGAGCAACTCATCACCGTCTATCACGCCCACAACGGTCACAATATCGCCGGTGGCGAAAGCGTCGGGATTGCTGGAATGAAAGCGCTCCAGCATGCGCTGTACTCCAATCGTGTAATACAGAGACGCCGACAGAAGGCACAGCACCATGATCGTTAGATTGTGCCTGCCCCAAAAACAGCGTATCGACGACCGAACATGTCTACGGGCATCCATGATCACGGTCCATTTGTTGTCATCTCCTGCACACAATTCCATACGGCTCGGGTCACACGTGGCCGGCGCCAGAAGTTGTCCAGAATCGGCTGGATGACGAAGGTAAAATCGCCGGTGAAACTCTTATTCTCATAGAAAACGCGTAACGCGGCAAGCGTGTTTTCCAATTGTTCGCGGAGACTTTCATTGGGGACTGCAGCCAGATTCTCCTGGTGTATGAATCTGGGGTAGGGAAACCCGGCGTGCTTTGCGAGAGAGGCATAGTAGCTCTGCTGCAGACGAGAGCGCTCTCCACCCCAGTCAAGATACACACCCAGGAAGAGACTGGGACCGATGCTAAGGCCCAGGCCCTGTTTAAATATGTACTGGAGGTGTAACTCGGGTATGTGGTATTGGCTCAGTGTCAATAATGCGTCGCCGACCCACTCCGATACGCGGGCAAGATGAAGTCTGTCCGTTCGGTAAACCATCCTGGCGCGCATTGGACAACTGAAGAATGCCGAAGCATCATGCTCATCGAGGAAGAGCAAGGGGATATTGCCGCCGGTGGCATCAATCAGGTAGGGTTTGCCGGCCAGACACAGCTCGAGGATATGGTGCTGAATCCAAATGGGAAGTGGCTCTTCTCCCTCGGATTCAAGGTAGCGCTGCACCATGGCCTCTATGTGGAGGGGAATGGCAGATTCCGAGCCAATCACGGGTCGATTCTCCACCGCCAGCAGATCACAGATAAATTTCAGCATGCCCGTCTTTTCCGCGCAGACTCCGCCCCAGCCCCGGCCAGCCATCGCCCACATTTCCCAGCCACTGCGAAACTGAATGCCAGCCTGGATCTTAGAGAGCGTTTCGAAGGGCAGGGCATGGATGCAGGTGGCAACGCGGTAGAAGAATCTGATCTGATTCGCTTCATCCAGAGTCTCATCAAAACAACCAAGGAGCTGCGTCAAAGACTCAATCGCGCTACCGTCCAATCCGCAGATGGGGTGAATGCCGAAGTCAAATGCCCGATCAAAAGACGAAATGACTTGGCTTTGACATGACAAGAACGCCCGCTGCCCGGCTTGGGATATCGAGAGCGACGCAAGGGAGGGACGATTGTGGTCACGACACCGACTAAGCGCAATGATATTGACAGCATCTGACAGATCGAAGCTATCGCCGCGATCGAGTGAGTGATCATGTTGAGAGAAGGTGATGGGTCGGTTGAACGTGATCTCCGGTGCTGTCAGCATGAGCCGAAGGTGTTCGAAGTGAAATGTGTCTATGGGCTGTGCTAGATATCCGGCCTCTTGCCGCTGCCACTGGTCCTGCGCGATAAAGTCAAGGAAGGCGTCTACCCGCCAGGCAGTCATGTCGGCCGGCACTTGGAGGGAGAATTGATCTCCATTCCCGTCGCGATCCTCAAACACCAAGAGCCGACCGGCCGTCACTGGGCCAGTTCCCTTAGCCCTTCTACAATGTCCCTGTCGAAGTGTGTCATATAGGCCAGGGCAGATTGGACCTTCTCGAAAAACTCAAAACCGATGAATTGCTCGTACCAGTCCTGACCGCCAATGAGCAGATCCTCGTCCTCAAGTAGGACCAATAGGAAGACTAAACGCTCATAGTCCACCCCATCGTATTCCATCATCTGTACTCGGGCATCAAACCCATCGGGGACGCCCAGCGCACAGGGGGAAATGGAGACAGAGTCGAATACCTCATAGCGCTGGCAGGCCTCTTCGGTCTCTTCCCTGAGCCGGAGGACCTCTGTTCTTCCCGCGTCCGACAATGCCAGCGAGAAGGAGGCCTTTTCGAAACTGTCGTAGGGCCTCGTGACATCGATATACCCGAGCATCTCCAGCTTGTCGAGCGTCTGCCTGAGCTGCCACATCTCCTGACGGGTCGCGGTCTCATAGCATGCTCGTATCGGCCCTTCGGCAGTCAGCTTTTTAACAGGGTCTGCTCCCCCGTGGTCATGGTGACCCAATAGCAGGAGTATGAACAGGTCACCGTAGAGACGCTGCTTTTCCATGCGGGCCGCTTCATTGAACTC
>JADFMM010000385.1 GCA_022563885.1 Planctomycetota bacterium
CCCATTCGTACTCGTGCTCGTCATCGTAATCGGCTTCTCGGCGTTCTCGATTACGATTACGAGTACCGCTTCGCTGAGCACGAGCACGAAAACAGATCAGACGGACTGTCACCCATATGCGCACTCTTGTGAACCAAGCCGTTTTCCGAGGGCGATGGAGCGACGCTCGATTATTTGTGATACGCATTGGGCCGTTGGGGGACGACCCCGAGCTGCTCGTAGTTGAAGCCGCTGGGTAGTGGTTTATATTCGCCGATATAGTCGACGCTGCGGCCGGCCGTTATCTGTTTTTCCAGGCCCATGCCCCAATAAGCGGCGTTGATGATCAGCCGGCGCAGGCCGGGGTTTTCGAGGTCTTTCGCGCTGCCCATGGTCGATTGAAAGACGCGGGCCGACTGGCCGCCACTCGTTTGCCAGTGTTTAAACCAGGCGACCGGCAGGGCTTCCTTGTCGGGGTTGGACGCTCCATTCTGCTTGCGGCCGATGAGGGGCTGGCCGTAAACCAGCGCCGTGCACCCCTCCGGGAGACTGGCGCCTTCCTTAAAGGTCCGGTACACGTCAGACGGGCCCCAGATATCGTGCACGCCGGTAAGAATAGGGTGGCCTTTCATGGCTTCAACCAGATCGCCGCGAGTCGAGTCGCGATGCCAGTTCCCGTGGTGACCCATGAAGGTCCCGCCGAGCAGATCGCCGAAACGCACCTGCTTGCCATCGATCTTGTAGGGGAGAGCCCCGCGGAAGCCGTGATTCGCAGTGCGCAGACCGATGATGGGCTTTCCGGAGTCGAGGTAGTTGACGATATGCGTTTGCTGCTCTGTGGGCAGGGTGAGCAGCCGCAGGAAGAAAATGGCCAGGTCCGCTTTCTCCAGATGCTCCAGGCCGGGAATGCTGTGATGCTTGAATGCACCCTCTTGGCCCTTCTTCGGATACACTGGCATGGTCGGATCCACCAGCCCCTGGTCGTTGACACCGAACAGTACCGTGCAGTCGAAACCGTGATGCTTCGCCAGGATTCTAGCCATCATCGGCATCGATTGCTCACTGCGGTATTCCTGGTCGGCGCTGATCAGCACGATGTGCTTCCCTTTGCCTGGACCCGCCTCGCCTCTGTAGGTCAACCATTTCGGACTCTCAGGCACGGGGTGAGGGCGGACCTCGCCCGCTGCCTTTAGCGTGATCAGACTCAGGAGCAGAAGGGTCGAAAAATATGGAGTGAGTGGTTTCATTTTCATCGCATTCATGGGTGATTTACATCCCTCGTCACTGTGCCCTATGCGGCGCTTCGTTTACGGTAAGGGCTCGGCAAGAAATAAATTTGAACAATTTGTGCTTGTCAAGGGCCAATGGGACCACTGTGATATCTGCTCTAACGTCTGAGTTTTCAGGCGTTTAGGCACCCAAAGCTCCCATTGGCATTTCTAACCCTCCCCTGCTAAAATCACGCTTTCAGAGACGGTATTTCTTCACTTTCGAGTAGGTAGTGAACGAGCGTGATCGACAAGAACCCCGACATTTTCACCTATGCCGTTTCGTTGATTATCAAGGCAGCCGTTATGGCTGGGCGATTCTCTGGCAAGGGCCGTTTCCTGTCCCATCCGTGAATCCTTCAAAGGGCCATTATGTCGAATTTTGAGGTGAGAAAGCGGTCCGATTGGCGGTTGACAAGCACAGCATGTCCTATATCATTTATGAAGGGTTGACCGCCCATTATCTTTATACCGTTTCAGCCGGCCTGCCAGTTCCTTTACCAATTCAGGATGAGAGGAGGCCACA
Organism: Planctomycetota bacterium; assembly: GCA_022563885.1. Taxonomy (GTDB): domain Bacteria; phylum Planctomycetota; class Phycisphaerae; order Sedimentisphaerales; family Anaerobacaceae; genus JAIPFM01. The sequence goes on from JADFMM010000385.1 coordinate 1,774, forward strand.
TCACGACCTTCCTTGGGGTCGGAATCCAGGTCGAAGAGTTGAGCTTTGCTTCCGAGAACCAGTTTCCATTTCCCTTGACGAATGGCAAAGCGGCCGTTGATGTCATGATTCACCACGCTGGGGTGATCCGGTAGCGCGGTTTTCTTGCCCGTCAATAAAGGAAGGATGCTGAAACTGTCTTCAGCGGCGGTATCTGGTAGTTTGACATTCAGCAAATCCGCGACGGTGGCCATGAAGTCATTGAGGCCTATGGTTTCATCGCATGTCGACCCCGCCTTAATCGTACCCGGCCACCTTGCTACAAAGGGAACCCGGTGGCCTCCTTCGTGGATTTGACGCTTGTGTCCCTTGAAGTGATTGTGCAAATCGATGCCATGGGATTCGAGCAGTTTGAAGTTGGCGCCGCCGGGCGAGGTTCCGTTGTCAGTGCTGAAGAAGATCAGGGTGTTTTTGGCGCTGCCGGATTTCTCGAGAGCCTCCATCACCTGACCTACCACCCAATCGGTTTCCATCACGAAATCGCAATAGGGACTGATCCCGCTTTTCCCCTGAAAGGGCTTGCTGGGAGCGATGGGCAAATGCGGAGACGTAAGGGGGAGGTACAGAAAAAAGGGCTTGTCCACCTTGCTCTGTGCCGTGATCCATGCCGCCGCCTTCTCTCCCAGGCCCACCAGAATATCTTCCAGTTTCCAACCCGGCAGCATCGGCCCAATACATCCAAACATCTCCTCGGGTTTCGGCACGGACGGGATGCCCAGCAGTTTATCATTCTCGATCCAGATATAAGGTGGAAAGTTTGGCACATCGACACCGAAGTAATAGTCGAATCCGTGATCCACCGGCCCGCCTCGAACCGCCTGGGTGTAGTCAATCCGTCGGACCGCAGCCGCAATCCGATCGGCGGCCGCTCCTTTTTTGAACGAGGCATCACTCAACTTCAGATTTCCGTTAACTATCTTCCCATCCTTGTCGTGCCAACTCATGCCCAGGTGCCACTTCCCGACCATCCCGGTGGCATATCCCTGTTGTTGGAGAATCTCCGCAACCGTCAGACGATCCGGCTTAATCAAAGGCGCCGCCCAATCCCATAACACGGAATTTTTCAACGGGGTGCGCCAGCAATAGCGTCCGGTCAGCAACCCATAGCGCGTGGGAGTACACACCGCCGACCCTGAATGCGCATCGGTAAAATTCATACCCTGACTGATGAGCCGGTCGATATGCGGCGTTTTGAGGGTCCCCATTTTGGGATTGTTCGCCGACACTGAATCGAAACTCATATCATCGGCAAGAATGAACACGATATTCGGTTTGTCGGCCGGGGTTTGAGCAAATGTGGAAGGAGCGGCAAGCCAAATGGCGACCCCCATCATCATCACGCATTGGTTCATGGTATCCTCCGATATTCAGTTCCGGTTCATTTTCACAAGTTACTGCTGAGATCTGACATAAATTGATTCCGCATCAACCGCGGGTTCGCCGCAAAGTCCAGTCCTGGCCGATATCGTCAATGGATGTCCCGGTGATTCGATCCGGCAAGAACTCGTCTTTCAAATCAATCCGATAAAGAACCCCAATCCCCTTCCCCCCCCCGCCAATAAAGCACGTCTCCGAAACGACTGATAGGAGATTTAATTTGACAACCACATAAATGGTTATACGCCCGAGGGGAAGGCCGATCAATGGCAAACAGTGTACTTGTCAAGGGCCAATGGGGCCACTGCACGAAGGCAGAATATACCCGTAAAGCCCCTTCAGCAAGATCACTAATGGGACCGACTTAGTTGATGAAACGACAACGGTCTTTCAACCAGGGACTATGCCCTAAGTGACGCTCTTCTTATTAAGCAGATTCAATCTAATTCATATCCTGAAATATATGTTTCCGCTTTGACACCACAGATGCTGATTTTGCCCGGATTGAGCCCCACAAAGTGCTTGTTTTTGTTGAAAAATGAATATTTATCTATCGCCCTCGGATTCAATGAACGTGGTGAGTGACTGCCCAAATTTACCAGAATCTATGCGCTCAAAATCAAGAGTATTGTGGTGGTTCTATCTTGTCTTTACCGCACGGGAAGCTTACATAAGCCGTTGGCATCAAACAAGTTGGGATTATTGAGTAGGACAGGTTGATTAGCTTCAGTTTGACAGATTTCAAAACACTCAGTGTGTTCTTGCTTGACAGGCTTAATGCAAATCCATATGTATGTGCGCGTAGTGATTGCTGGCTCGGTGGAAACCGTGGTCTAAAATGGATTTTTTTCTTTGACTCTTATTTCATTATAAGGAGAGCATGTCATGGTAACGACGACAGCACCTGCTAAGCCGATGACCAAGAGTGAGATCGTATCGGGGATCGCTGATGCAACAGGATTGACACGGAAGGACATCGGTTCTGTGTTTGAAGCAATGGCTGATCAGATTAAAAAGAGTCTCGGTCGACGCAGTGCCGGTGCATACACCGTGCCCGGCTTGATGAAGTTGGTCGTCCAGCGGAAACCTGCAACCAAGGCTCGTAAGGGTATCAATCCCTTCAATGGCGAAGAAACTGTGTTCAAGGCCAAGCCAGCGCGCAATATAGTGAAGATTCGGCCACTTAAGAATCTGAAAGACATGGTTTGACCTTTGGAAGATTAAAGACACGTCAAACAGGCCCACGTGATATCATGATTATCTGGGCCTAGTTCTTGACTTCTTCCGTTTGCTC
>JADFMM010000386.1 GCA_022563885.1 Planctomycetota bacterium
TCGACCGGGCCTACAAGCTACATTAGATGTGGGTCTGGAATTCGAATCAAACTATTGAAGCCTTCATCGGGTTCGGCGCAAAGGACGTCGTCATCGAGCACTCCTTGGATGGCGAGAGCTGGACCGTGTTGGAAGGTGTCGGGCCCCTGGCACAGGCTCCGGGGACGGCGGGTTACGCACACAATAACACAATCGAATTCGGTGGCGTCACGGCTCAGCATGTTCGAATGACCGTCAACAGCGTGCAGGGTTTCGCCCCGCAGGCCAGTCTAAGTGAGGTACGGTTCTTCTCCATTCCCACCCTTGCCACCCGGCCCAGTCCCGACTCAGGTGCAACCGACGTGGCACCCGATCTGACACTTTCCTGGGGCCGTAACGGCCGAGAAGCCGATAGCCACGACGTCTACATTGGGACCGATGCCAACGACCTGTCCCTTGCGGGTCGGGTCAATGAGAGCCCCTTTGACACCGCGGCATCGGATCTGCAACTCGGCCAAACCTATCATTGGCAGGTTGTCGAAGTCAACGACGCGATGGATCCCAGTGAGTGGGCCGGGGCAATCTGGAGCTTTACGACGGTGGAGACCATCCTCGTCGACGACATGGAGAGTTACAGAGACGAAGAATTCCTCGAAATCTGGGCCACCTGGATCGACGGATTCGATGATCCGGCCAATGGCTCCTTGGTTGGCAATGGCGCCGCGGGTGCGCCCGAAACCGATCGTGTCCATGGCGGCAGTCAGTCCCTTCCCCTCCACTATGACAATAGCGCTGCCGCCCAATCCGAGGCGACGCGTACCTTCGACGTCCCGATGGATTGGACCGGGCATGGCGTTGCGAGCCTGGTGCTCTATTTCCAGGGCAGCGCCACCAACACGGGCGGCAGTCTCTATGTGAAGATCAACGACACCAAGATCGCCTATGATGGAGATGCCTCCAATCTGATGCGTTTGGGATGGAATAAGTGGACGATCATTCTCGCGGAGGCTGGAGCCAATTTGAGCCGCGTCAACTCCCTGACGGTGGGCGTCGATAGTGGGGGCATGGGCGTCGTCACTATCGATGACATCCAACTGACCTCCGACGGTGCCCGTGACTTGATCACGCCGGTCGAGCCGGTCGAAGGGCTGGTGGTCTACTATCCCCTCGATGGCGACTACCAGGATGCCTCGGGCAATGGTCTGCACGGGACACCCATGGGTGGACCTTTTTTCGAAGCGGGCCAGAGTGGTCAGGCCGTGAGTCTCAACGGCATCGATCAGTATGTGGAGATCACCGGCTACAAGGGGATCACCGTCGTCAATGGCGTCCAACAGCCCTTCACCGTCACGAACTGGTTCAAGACCACGGAGAACGGTGAGATGGTGACCTGGGGTGCGAGTCCCGATGGCCAGCGGCTCTCATGGCGGCTCGACGGTGGCAGCCTGCGTACGGAGCACGGCAGTGGCAACCTGAGAGGGAATACCGTGGCCAATGACGGTGAATGGCACCATGCCGCCCTGGTCGTCACTGAGGGCGCCACGCTGCGGCCCAACGCGACACAGCTCTATCTGGACGGCCTGGAGGACTCTACCTTCAGTGGTGCCGATGTACTCTACAACCTGCAGCCTGACACCGACGTGAGTATCGGGAGGCGCGCCACCAGCGGCGACCGCTACTTCCCGGGCTCCCTCGACGATGTTCGGATCTATGATCGCGACTTAACGGATGCCGAGATTGCCTGGCTGGCCGGGCGCACTAAAGCGTTTGATAAGTAATCCCGCGTTCACAATCACTGTGCTTACGGCACCGTTGTGTCAAACACAGGGCAATGATGGCGTGAAATATCTGACTTGATTTTGAAGAAGGAGAAGAACGATGCAAAAAAAGTGCATTTTCTGGGTATCAATGGTTTCTGTAAGTCTTCTGCAAAGTTCGTTATTTGCTCAACTCCCTGCCGGCTGGATTGAGCAGAGTGGGTGGTTGAGCGGTAGTTTTGGTCCTGACGCGGGTAATGCCACTGTGGATGCCGAGACTATTGAAGTCAGTGGCGGTGGTCCAGATATCTGGGCAACCTCAGATGGCGGCCAGTTCTTATTGCGCGAGGCATCCGGCGATGGTGAAATTATCGCCCGGTGTCTCGATACTGGCACCGGCTCAAATGCTTGGGCCAAGGGAGGCATCATGATTCGCAACACTCTAGCGGCGAATAGCGCGCACGCCCATGTCTTGATGACCGGAGGAAATGGAGGCGGAGGAATTTTGCAGTGGCGCTTAACCGACGGGGGTGGAAGCGCTTGGCCTGGTGATACTATACCAGCGGTCCAAGTCCCGAAATGGCTTAAGGTTGAGCGTATGGGTGATGAATTTTCGGGATACTTTTCCGATGACGGCAGCAACTGGACCCAGACAGGTCCAACTCAAACCATTGCCATGACAGATCCGGTCTATGTTGGATTTGCAGTCAGCTCACATCAGAATGGTGAATTACGGACATTTGTATTCGATTCCTTGGAATCGTCTTGGTTTTCGTTTAAGACAGCCACGGCTCCCTCTCCTGAAGACGAAGCCATTGACATTCCCCGCGATGTTGTATTGGGCTGGGCCTCGGGGGAACTTGCCCATCGTCATACAGTCTTCTTTGGCACGGTTTTTGATGATGTAAATAATGCCAGTACCACAGATCCGCTGGGTGTACGCATGAGTCCCAACCAAAGCGTCAACACCTATGATCCGAATGGGTTGCTCGAGTTCGGTCAGACCTACTACTGGCGCGTCGACGAGGTCAATAGCGCCCCTGACTTTACCGCTTTCAAGGGCGACGTCTGGCGTTTTACCGCAGAGCCCTTCTCGATTCCGATCACCGGCATCGCGGCCACGGCCTCCAGCAGTTTCGGCGCTTCTACGCCTGAAAAAACCATTGATGGTTCCGGGCTGGCGGAGGACCTCCACGACACCTCCGCCACGCATATGTGGATCAGCGGGGGCATCCCAGCCATCATTGAATATGCCTTCGATCGCGCCTATAGGCTGCACGAGCTTTGGATCTGGAACTCGAACCAGCTCATCGAGGCCTTCGTGGGATTCGGCGCCAAGGATGTGGTCATCGAACACTCCCTCGACGGCGAGAACTGGACCGTTCTCGACGGCGTCGGGCCCTTGGCCCAGGCTTCGGGAACAGAAGGCTATGCGCACAACAATACCATCGATTTCGGTGGCGCCGTGGCCCAGCATGTCCGTCTGACCATCAACAGTGTCCAGGGGATTGCACCCCAGGCCAGCCTCAGTGAGGTACGTTTCCTCTACATACCCACGTTTGCCACCAGGCCAGATCCCGCCCCAGATGCCACTGACGTGGCACCCGATACGACTCTTTCTTGGGGTAGGAATGGACGTGAAGCCGATCGCCACGAGATCTATGTTGGGACCAGTGCCAATGATCTAGCCCTGGCGGGTGTTGCCAGTGAAAGCAGCTTCTCGACAGGCGCTTTGGATCTGCAGTTGGGTCAGACGTATTCCTGGCGTGTCGATGAGGTCAATGAGGCCATGGACACCAGTACATGGCAGGGCACTGTCTGGAGCTTCACGACGGCGGATACCATCGTCATCGACGACATGGAGAGCTATAAAGACGAAGAATTCCTCGAGATCTGGGCCACCTGGGTCGATGGTTTTGACGATCCAGCCAATGGTTCCCTGGCGGGCGGCGCAGCAGGTACCCCGGAGACCGGCATCGTCCATGGCGGCAGTCAATCGCTTCCCATGGAGTACGGCATTGGCGGTGCCGCCCTGTCCGAGGCGACGCGTACCTTCGATGCTCCGATGGACTGGACCAGGCATGGCGTTGCGAGCCTGTCTTTGTACTTCCGTGGTGATTCGGCAAACAGCGGCGGCCAACTCTATGTCAAGATCAATAATACCAAGATCCCCTATGACGGGGATGCCGGCGACCTCGGCAGAGCCATATGGCAGCCGTGGAACATCGATCTGTCGACCGTGGGCGGCAATTTGATGAATGTGACGTCATTGACGATCGGCGTCGAAGGTGCCGGTGCGACGGGCGTCGTTTACATCGACGATATCCGGCTTTACCCGCTGGCCCCCCAGTTCACCGTACCGGCGGAACCCGATGCGGCAAATCTGGTGGCCCGGTACGCCTTCGACGGAAATGGCAACGATACCTCCGGCAATGGTCACAACGGCACATCGGTCGGCGCCGTGACCTTCGTGAACGATCCCGTCCGAGGTCAGGTGGTCAGCCTGCCCGGTGGTGACGATCAGTACATCTCGATCGAGGGTGTGGGCATCAGCGGCAACATGCCTCGGACCATCGCCTGCTGGGCCAAAGCCGACAGCACCACCATCCCCGACTGGACCCTTATCTTCGGGTTCACCGGCACGGCGGCCGGTGGGGGCGGCAGCGGCAGCCACTTCAACATCGGCAGCCTGGGCGGACCCGGCGGCGTCGGCGCCCACGTCTGGGGCTGG
>JADFMM010000387.1 GCA_022563885.1 Planctomycetota bacterium
CGCCCCAGCAGCCGTCTTGGAAGGTCAGGAATCTGCCGTCCGTCGACCAGTCCGCCGACTCCAAGGATGCACCCGGCGTGTACTCAAACAACTGCTCCTCATCGCCCGCTCCATTCCAGGCTTTTAGATAGATGCTGCCCGTGAAACTGCCGCGCGTCGACTGATAGGCCACGCGGGTGCTGTCCGGAGACCAGACAGGGTCACTATCAAATGGGAGATCGTTCGTGACTGGCGTACCCGCACCTGAGGCGACGTCGAACGTCCAGATGTCGTCGTTGCTCGTCTGTGGAACGATCCTCTCGACGGCCACTTTTGTTCCGTCCGGCGAGAGTGCGGGGTTGAAGTAGCGCCCAGGTTCGCCCACCTGAGTCAAAACCGTTCCTTGTCGGTCGAATACCGTGATCTGTTGGAGGGTCGGCGCGGGGTGAATGGAGAGCACGGTGCGCTCTCCGTCGCGGCTGACATTGGGCGTCCCATCATAGTTGTGTACGAACCGGGGAGAGACGCGTAACGCCTCCGACAGGCGGAACAGCAACGTCGGCCTTCCGAATTCGAACGCGGGCTCGGTGCTAACCTCGACCGCCATCACACCTCCATCGGCGGCCATATAGTAGATTTTCCTGCCGTCCCTGCTCCAACCTGAATACAGGGCCTGGCCACCCTGGTCGGACACCTGCCAGGGCCCGGCGGCCGACCGAGCCCTCGCGCCCTCCGATAGGTCGAACGGCCGGACGTAGACTTCAGTTCTACCGGACTGGTCCGACGTGTAGGACAGGAAGCGGCCATCGAGAGAAAAGCTCGATCCGTCCAACTGAGATTCACTGCGAAAGACCTCGATGGGCGCGCGCTCCCCATCGCCACTGATCGGCAGCGCGTACAAGGTCCCTCCGAATTCGTCCGACGAGGAAAAGCTCAGGAAACGTCCGTCGAGCGACCAGTCGGCAAGCCTGATTTGCCCGCCCAGATGCTCGTAAAGCAGCTCTTCCTCGCCCTCGCCATTGGCAGCTTGTCGATACAGGCCGAAATAGCCGCCGCGCAATGCCACATACGCCAGCTGATCTCCGTCCGGAGACCAGACCGGCTTGGACACCCACTCCTCGTCCGACGTCTCATTGGACGTGATGCGTGTGCTGCTCCCAGTCGAAACTTCGAGCACCCAGAGGTCCACAGTTTCGCTCTTCAGGTCGTTCTTGACCACCGCCAGCCGTGTCCGGTCCGGGGAGAAAACCGGATTCTGGTAAATCGCGCGCTCCCCGACTGTGGTCACGAAATTCCCTTGGCGGTCTAACACGGTGAGTACTCGAGCGTCGGCCTCAAACTGTCGGGCGATCCGTCTGACCTTAGCGGCAGCAGCCTCGTCCTCGAGCTTGGTCGTGGACGACACCTGCGCCATGGCGGGCACAGGAGTCATGAGCAAGGCGGCAAACAGGGCAGCCCCCGTGATTAGGAGCGCAACCTGGTTAGCATTTTTCATAGGAAATCTTCTTGCGAGGCTCGGCAGTCGCCACCCTCACTATTAAGTTTTCAACAGTTTTGCGGACACAACGACACAACCTTTCCGTCCGGCAGGATAAACTTCCGAATAAGTCCGGAGAGAGAGCCGTCCCTGGCGCGGCTGGCTTCCACCGTCACAGTCTTGCCGATGGCGTTCTCGAAATCGCGCTTGCCGACGTCGTCACGGCGTCGGAAGATGTTGGGAGACGGACCCTCGAACCTCCAGGTTTCCACCAACCCCTGGTCGCTCTTCGCATCGACGATCAAGTAGATGTGCGGATTCCTCCAGTCAACCTGCGTGAGTGTGCCGCTCCGTGTGAATCGCTGGTTAAAATCGAAGAGTGCCGACATGCTGTGATGCGCCGACGCCGACGCCGACGCCACCACCACAACGGCAACAGCAATGGCAGCAAACAGTCTCTTTTTCATGACGATTCTCCTCTAGCTGCAATGCGATTCGTGTAAAAGAATAAAGGCTATCTCTATATAAGTCCACGCCTTCCTTACTTGGAAATATCATCCTGCTTGCTTCGGAAAGTCTTGGAAATCTCCCTAAAACTCCACGATATTGACCAATCTAGCGGTTTATTCGCCCCCAGAGTACGGGTTTTTGAAGCTCAAATTGAGGGTTTTCTGGGAAATCCCATCTGTCCGCATTGGGTCGGGAGCCGCCGTTCAGTTATTGCTGATATTCAGCCTAGCGACAGGCCGCTCTCGGCCATAACCAGCCGGTCGAGGCAAGGTGGATTTTAATGGCTAGGAGCAGACGTTCAAAATCTTTATTGCATTTGTAAAAGGCAACCCATGCAGTGGATCGTGCTATTTTGATCTGTATGATTTACATTGCCCCTGGAATCAAAATAATTCTTGTCCAGCGGCAGCAATCGGCCAGGAGGCGGCCACCCAGATTTAGAGATTTCAATAATCCAGCCTGTATCAATATTTCCAGGTCTTACACTGACCCTTAATCCCTCAGCTCAATCCGTCACTCGATTACGCAATAATTCGAAGAAGTTTAAAACCATTTGCAGCTCGTCGACCCGGTGTCGCTGGCGGAATGCTGATCGTGTGGTTCCTGCGGTTCCTGCTACATTGATCTGCGCACTAGTCATCATGGCAATAAAGGCACCGTCTTCGAGAACGTCATAACTTCTTGACACTATGGTAGTGGCATAGGGCCAGGGATCGATGAGGGATCGAGAGGGGGATGGCCTTCCCTCGCTTATATCCACCACCATCATTGTCATTTTTTGACCACCCTCATCACTCTGTAAGAAATAAAGCTGTGCACCGTCTCGCGACCAAGCTGGAGAATGGCTGCCGTTGCTGGAGATTAATATCGCCGGGCCGGGCCCCGGGTAGGGTCGAATGTAAACATCACCGTCTATGTACCCTTGACCAGATGCATAGGCTAGCCACCGGCCATTCGGCGAAAAACTCGCGTAGCTCTCTCGCGCATCCGATGTGAAGAAGGGTGCTGGCTCTCCTTCCGTCGGCAGTATCCAGATATCACCACCCTGCACGTACGCAATGACACCATCGAATGACCATGACTGCATACTCTGTGTCTGATCCGAAGGTGCAAGACGCTCGGGCTGCTCGTCGCTACTATCTGCCGCCATGCGGTAAATGTTAGAGACACCATCCTCGCGGTCTGAAGAAAATGCGATGGACTCGCCATCAGGGCTCCAATTTGAAAGTCCACTGCGGAAGCCCCCTGTGTTCAACTGCCAAGTGAGGTCGCGGATGTTGTCATGCACATAGATTCTATTTCCATTCGCCGAGGGAGAATCGAAAGTAAGGCGGCCACCCCCTGGAGACAACCTCACGTTGAGAATAGGGATATTTCGACGCGAAATCGTATTGAGCGGTTCTGCTTCGCCATTAATCGGAACATGCATTAGTACACTGGTTATTTCTGGATGGATTCCTCCACGCAGGTAAACCAGATTTCCAGCTGAGGAAATAGCCACCTGCCCGACGCCCGTATCCCAACCGGGATTTGGCATGTTGAGGGCTTGCATTACATCCACTAAAACGACTGCCGGCTCACCTTCAAGCACCAATCGATCTGGATCAAACCCCACTGCCATGAGCGATCCCTGCCGCATGAATAGCAGGTGGCCCGTCTCGGCGACATAGCGTGGATTCATGGCGTTAGTCAGCAGGCTCACCTGAGTCCCGCTAGCAAGATCCATGGCGATGACCTCCGCTCGCTCTGGGTCCCGCGTCTGTGCAACTCCGGAGAAAAGCAGCACCTCACTGCCTGGTAGTAGCTGTGGATGCACGTAACCACGGTATTGATTCTTCGAGGAGTTCGGATCGGCAAGCAACTCGCCGGTGCCACCAGTTGCCGGGACCCGATACAAAGCAAGAGTATTGGTTGAACCTGGCACTGAATCTACATATACAATAGTCCCCTCATCGCCCCAGCTTGCCCCTGAGAAGCCAAAGAACTGGCCCTCGGGGTCAGCGATGATGATCTGAGCAATGCCTCCACTAACCGGGACTCGCCGCAGTGAGTTTCCAGCGAAGAAGCCGATCGAGGAATTATCCGGCGAAAAGAAGGGGCCCGAAGCGCCCTCGGTGCCGTCGATGGGGTTGGCTCGCTCCTGATCCAGTCTCCTGCTGTACAGGTGCGAACTCAGCCCATCCGGCCCTTCTTCCCAGGCCGCATAGACAAGCAGATTACCGTCATTGGACAGTGCCAACGAAGTAGAGGCCGGTCGCCCCAAAGTTGAGCCTATAACACCACCCAGATATAGGACTTCATTGAATCTGAATATTCTAATCTAGTTCGATAGGCCATGTTGCAACACTCCGCTTTTTAATCAAATATAGCAGTGTGTTGCGATGACCGGTTGAACTCGCAGCCGGAAGCAGCCTGTCGCAGGGCTGAATATCGGCAATAACTGAACGGCGGCTCCCGACCCGGTGTGGACGGT
>JADFMM010000132.1 GCA_022563885.1 Planctomycetota bacterium
CATGTCAAAGCCTAATCTCGACATACGAAACAAGCTCTAAATCATAATGTTCTAACGACAGAAACGTGGGAATGAGCTCCATCTACAGAAACTCAAGGCGTGCGGTTTAGAATTTCGGTCATTCGCATTTCGTGCTTGTTTCGAGTTTCGACGTTCGTATTTCGTTTTTCAGAAGGACGTGCTTTCCTGGGGGCAGGAAACTACGATACCCTTGGCTGTCCCAGCGCTCGCTTGACGCGAAAGCTTCGGCTCAGTACACTCCTCCCCTCAACGCCTTGTGACCAACGAACTTACTTGGTCTCGCGAGACAAGAGAACTCAGCCCACTTAAATTGACCAACGCCTCATGATCGATATCAAACAGATACGGGAGAACCCCGAGCGTTACAAAAAGGCCGCCCTGGACAAACGGATCGACGCCGACGTGGACCGCCTGATCGAGGTCGCCAGGCAGATCTCCCAGGCGAAGAAACAGCTGCAGGAGATTGCCACGGACAAGAACAAGATCGGCAAATCTATTCCCAAGTTGGCCGACGGTGAAAAGGCAGCGGCCTTGGCCCAGTTGGCCGATCTCAAGAAGCGGGAGTCCCAGTACAATGGCGAAATCCAAGATCTAGGCCCACTGTTCGAGGACCTCATGCTGCAGGTACCGCAACCGGCCGACGCCGATGTGCCTCTGGGCCGGGACGATACGGAAAACATCGAGATACGCACCGAGGGTGACATCCCAACCTTCGACTTCGAGGTGAAGGATCATCTGCAACTCGGCGTCGATTTAGGCATCATCGACGTGGAGCGCGGCGTGAAGTTGGCGGGGACCCGCAACTACTTCCTGAAGGGAGACGGGGCGCTGCTGCACTGGGCCGTCTTGCGCTACGCGCTGGATCTCATGGTGGAACAACGGGGCTACTGTCCGCTCACCGTGCCCTTACTCATGAAGGATGAGGCCATGCGTGGGACCGGATACTATCCCGGTGCCGAAGAGCAGACCTACCGCATGGAGAGAGATGGCCTGAATCTGGTGGGCACGGCAGAGGTGCCGCTCACGGCCTATCGTATGAATGAACTACTCTCGGCGGAAGAACTGCCGCTCAAATACGTGGGACAGTCCAGTTGCTTCCGACGGGAGGCGGGCGCCGCAGGCAAGGATACCTATGGTCTCTATCGCATTCATCAATTCGACAAGGTAGAGCAAGTCATCATCTGCGCAAACAGCGAAGCCCAGAGCAACACCCACCACCACGAAATCCTGGCCAATTCCGAGGCCGTCCTCCAAGGCCTGGGACTGCCCTACCGTGTCGTCAATGTCTGCACCGGGGATCTCGGGCGGGGACAGGCCAAGAAGTTTGACATCGAAACCTGGATGCCATCGAGGGAAGGTTACTGCGAGACACACAGCGCCAGCAAGTTCAATGACTTCCAGGCACGTCGAATGAATCTCCGCTACAAGGATCCTCAGACCCAGAAAAACCTCTACTGCCACACCCTCAACAACACGGTCATTGCCTCTCCCAGAGTGTTGATTCCGGTGATGGAACTCTGCCAAAACCGTGACGGGTCGATCACGATCCCAGCGGTGTTGAGGCCTTACATGGGTGGTAGAGAGGTGATAGGGTGAGACGAATCAGCCCCATCGGCGGCTGCGAGATTCAGTCCTGTTTGTCCTGCTCACATCTCAACTTGCCTAGGCTGTAAGAAATCCAAATACCCTACACAACACTCTGATCCAGAAATCCTTCCAGCTTTCTGGCGCGGACCGGGTGCTGTAGCTTTCGTATGGCCTTGGCCTCGACTTGCCTGACCCGTTCCCGTGTCACTTTGAAGATCCGCCCTACCTCTTCGAGGGTATAGGTGTATCCGTCGCCGATGCCGTAGCGTAGTTTGATGATCTCCCGTTCGCGGTAGGAAAGCGTCTTCAGCACCACATCGATGCGCTCTTTGAGCATCTCCTGCGTGGCGGACGCCACGGGAGAGTCAATGTCATGGTCTTCAATGAAGTCACCGAAGTAGCTGTCTTCGCTCTCGCCGATCGGTCTATCGAGACTGATGGGATGTTTTGAAATGTTGAGGACTCTACGGGTCTCCGCGACCGGCATCTCGACCTTCGCGGCGATCTCTTCAATGGTCGGCTCACGTCCAAACTCTTGGTGCAGGGCCTTGCTGGCGGCCCGTAGACGACTCATCGTCTCGATCATGTGGACCGGGATGCGGATGGTACGGGCGTGGTCCGCGATCGCACGGGTGATCGCCTGCCGGATCCACCAGGTCGCATAGGTGCTGAATTTGTAGCCTCTGCGATACTCATACTTGTCGACCGCACGCATCAAGCCGGTATTGCCCTCCTGAATCAAATCCAGAAAGCTCAATCCGCGATTGCGATACTTCTTGGCGATAGAGACCACCAGACGCAGATTGGCGCTGGAAAGGTTACTTTTGGCCTCCTCGTACCGGGCAAAGACCCGGTCCACCGCACGCAGCTTCTTCCCCAACTGTTGCGGTGTTTCCAAGACCAGGTCCTGCAATCCCAACAGCTCCTCCTTGACCGCTTCGATATCATCGGCCGTCATCATGTCCGTTACACCGATCTCAAGCGTGTCTTGCAGTTGTTGCATCTTCTCGCAGATGCCGTGTAACTTGTCCTTGATGGGTTGTATACGACTGGTGCGCAGGCTCAGTTCTTCCAGCAGCGTCGCAATCTTGTGGCGATTCCGGTGGAGATGTCGGATCTCCAATCGGACATCATCCACATGCTTGGCCGCTTGAATCACAGGAAACAATTCGGTATTGATCTTGAAGAGTTTATCGACCGTTTCAAGGTTAAACGGAATCCTCTTCTTAATCGTGGTCTTGCTCGTGAGGTTGCTCTCCCCGGTCTTGAGCGTCCGATCGAAAGACAGGGTGCCGGCATGGACCTGCATGAGTAGATCAACGGCCGACTTCGCACAATAATCCGATTGGAGCATCTTGCGGCGGAAGGACATCCTGGAAATTTCGATCTTGCGGGCCAATGCAATCTCTGACTCCCGGTTCAACAGGGGAATCTGTCCCATTTGAGTGAGATACATGCGAATCGGATCATCGATTCTGCGGGAATTGTCGGTCTCGACCAGTTCCTTTTCCAATACCGCATCTTCCCGCAGTTGGGTGCCCGAGGGTTCTTCTTCGTCGTCGTCGTCAGCCGAATCGAACGCGGCCGCCGGCCTCCCCCTCCCGGAATTAGCGTTGTTTTTATCCGCATCTGCTTCATCAACGAGACTAATTCCCATGTCGTCGAAGGAGGCCAGCAATTCCTCCAAGCGATTGCCCGCCACGATGTCGTCCGGCAATTCCTTGTTTATCTCCTCGTAGGTCAGGAACCCGCGTTTGCGGCCCTTGGCCACGAGGGCGTTGATTATCTTTTCATCCTCTCCTCCAGCCGGGGTCGCAGGCGCAGCACCTTCGGCGCCAGCCGCTTTCGACTGATTATTCACTGTCACTTTCTTTTTCTTCTTCTCTTTCTTGGCCACCAGAGCCACCTCACTACTTTCTGTGAACAAATCTGCCCACGCCTAACGGTTTTGCTTAGCTTCCCGTCCGGCCGTCTTTCCGCCTTCTACCCTTAACACCCCAGCAAAAAGGCACACGATCCCTTATCGGCCCGCCCTATTCAATCATCCCCAAATTATGCCCGTGCAGTACGCCGGCACGTTCTGTGGCATTGATGAGCTTAGAGAGCGATTCGTCGTCCGTCGCCGGGACCTCCTCAATGGCAAACCTCTTTTTTCGGTTGAGGGCTTGCAGCGCCCCGTCCAGACGGGACCGGTAGTTCCCCTTACGCTCGCCCACATCCATCCATTCAGTCACACAGCGTGCCACCTCCACCGAATCGATGCGGGCCAATACATCGGCTCCCGTCACCCTATCGCTCGCTCGAAGCAACTCAAATAACACACCCGCAACCTCCTTTTGTATCGGTACATCGAAAGACTCAACTGAAATTTCTTCCCGGATCAGTTCAAATAACTTTGGCTCGTTCAACAAGACTTCCAGGATCTCCTGTTGTGCAACGGCCTGCGCGCTCTGCCCGGCGTCGGTCGGTCCCCCAGCCGGCTCGCCTCTCCAGGAAGAAGCCGTCGCTTTATTCAAACGCCGGTTCAACTCGCCGTCAATGTGGCGGCGGTCCATCCCCAGCATGCCGGAAATTCGGTTAACGACAATGCCTCGGTCAAGGACCGAGACGTTTCCGCTGCTCAGGGCCAGTGCAACGGTTTGCAGAAACTCCTCAAGGGCAGATTTCTGGCCGGAGAGGGTCGTATTCGCTTTGAACTGCTGCTGCAGTCGGTCCCATTTAAACTCCAGGACGTCCCGAGCGCCTGCCACCAAATCCCTGAAACCGTCGGCGCCATGGCCCAATAAATACTCACAGGGATCCATGTTATGCGGTACCGAAGCCACTTTAATATCGATACGATGCTTCAAGCACACGTCCAGAGCCCTGTTCGCTGCCTCCGCCCCCGCGGTGTCGCCGTCAAAAATCAACACCACCGTCGTCGCGTAGCGCCGCAGCAAGCGCCCGTGGCCATTCGTGAAACTGGTCCCCAGCGTGGCCACCACATTGCTGCATCCCAGTTGATGCGCCATGATACAATCGGTATATCCTTCGACGACCACCGCGGTATGGTTTTTTACGATCGCATGCCGGGCTTGTTCCAGGCCATAGAGACAGTCACTCTTGTTGAATAGACGCGTCGTCGGGGAATTGACATACTTCGCGCGGTCCTCACCGAGCGTACGTCCACCGAACCCTATGACCCTGCCCTGCACATCGGTAATCGAGAACATCAGACGATTGACGAACTTGTCCTGTCCACGCGATGTTATCAGACCCGCGGCTTCCAAGTCCTTCCGCGGGATATTCCTCTGCTGCGCCGCCTTGATCAGGTTAGAATCCAAAGGCAGCGCCAATCCCATACGCCAGGTCTTTGCGGATTCCGCCGAAATCTGGCGATCCTGCAGGTAGGCGCGGGTCGTTGCTCCCCTTTTCTCATCCGAGAGGTTCATCTCAAAATAACGACAGGCCCAATCGTTGACACGCGCCAACAGGACCGGATCAGTTTCATTCTCGTCTCTGTCGGGTCGGGGCCCCCGCTCGAGTCGTTCCAGGGTGATACCTGCTCGCTGCGCCAATCTCTCGATTGCCTGCGGGAAGGTCAGGTGCTCGTGCATCTGCACGAACTTGAACACGTCCCCCCCCGCCCCACACGCGAAGCATTTGAAAATCTGCTTCACTTCTGTGACATACATACTGGGCCGATGATCTTCATGGAATGGACAGATCCCCACCCACTCGCTGCCCCGCCGCGTCAGACTCACATACTCACCGACGACATCCACCACGTCGTTGGCCTGTTGAATGCGATCGACATCTATCTGTTCATATACCCCTGGCATGAATGTTCGGCAAAACCTCAATGACGCAGCAAAAGAAGTGGGCGACGCTTCCAACCCAACATGTCGTCCATACTCACGATCTCTGGCAGACGCCTCACGTCTGCGACTATGTAAATAGTGAACGGGCCTGGCAAAAGTCAAGCAATACCGGAGTAAACGCCTTTCCTACCCCAAAAAAGGCACCAAAAACTGTTTTTAGACACTTGGTTTTTTGAAACCATCGCCACGCTTGGCGACCCTCTCTAACGCAAAGAAACGCCTGGCATTCTCCGTCGTGCGATGGGCAAATTCGGCCAGGTCCATCTCTCTAAGCTCCGCCAGAAACCGGGCGGTGTGGATCAACAGTGCCGGTTCGTTGATCCGTTGCTTGCGCATCGGTACGGGAGACATGTAGGGACAGTCCGTTTCCACCATGAGGTGTTCCAGGGGCACAATTCGCGCCGCCGCACGGATCTCATGGGCGTTCTTAAACGTAACGACGCCGGTGAAGGACAGGTAGAACCCGCGGTCCAGGGCCTTGCCCGCCTCCTCGGCATTGCCCGAAAAGCAGTGCAGGACCACACGGTTCAGGCGGTCGCGAAACTGGTCCAGGACGGCCAAGGTGTCGTCATAGGCCTCACGTGTGTGGATCACGACGGGGAGCTTCTCTGTCGCGGCCAGCGCCAGGTGGCGTTCGAATGCCTCGATCTGTTCCTTGCGGCTCGAAAACTCGTAGTGGTAGTCGAGACCTGTTTCGCCAATGGCAACCACTTCGGGGTGACCGGCCAAGTGCTGCAACGTCTCCATGCACGCGCCGGTCAGGTGTTTCGCGTCGTGCGGATGCAAGCCCACCGCCGCGACCAAGCCTTCAATACGCTGAGCCAGTGCAACGGCGTCGTGACTATGCTCCAGGTCCGTGCCGATGGTAATCCATTCGCTCACACCCTCCCTCTGGCTACGTGCCAAGACCGCGTCAAGGTCGGCGGCCAGTTCGTCGCTGGTCAGGTGGCAGTGGGTGTCAATCAGTTCCATTATTGTCGTTTCGCTCGGGGTCGCTCAGTGTCCGGCCCGTGACCGTGAACTTCAGCAGGCGCAACAGAAGACAGCCCGTGGCGACTCAAGACGGCCCGGGCGGCGGGCGATGCCAAGAAGTCCTCCCACAGCCGGGCTGCTAAGGGATTCTTCGCCTCCGGGGAAATCGCCACAGAGTAGCCGACGCCCCCAGCTTGCCCTGATTCAGACACCCAGAGGTCGCAGCGCCGATGAGACTGAGACAGGGGGCCTGCGAATGGGTCACCTTCCCAAACCGCAGACTGGACAACGATGTGTGGATGCTCGCGCATGAAGGCCTCGGAGACCGCTTGCATGGGCTCCACCAGATTGCCCTCGCAAAGTATCACCAGGTCGCGGACCTCAGCATCCCCGTCGTTATAGATGCGTCCCGCCTTGTGGGCTATCATCAGGGAGACGGCACTGATAGCGCCGAATAGGATCAACCACAGGTTCCTATTCATCGTGTTTTTCTTTCGCCAGGAGATGAATCTGCCCAATGCGCATCTTCTTGTCCACCGCCTTAGCCATGTCGTAGACCGTCAGTAGTGCGACGCTGACCGCCGTCAGGGCCTCCATCTCAACACCCGTCCGTCCCACACATCGAACCTCACTCTGCACGACCACCGTGTCCGCTGTGAGGGACAGCTGCACATCCACCCGGTCGAGCAGCAGCGGATGACAGAGGGGGATCAACTGTGAGGTCTGTTTGGCCGCCTGCACGCCGGCGATTTGGGCCACCGTCAACACGTCGCCCTTCTTCATCTGGTTCTCTTTGATCAGTCTGACCACTTCTTGCGAGACCTGGATTTCTCCCCGGGCAACGGCCCGCCGCCGCTGCGGCTTCTTGGGCCCCACGTCCACCATGTTGGCCCGACCCTCGGTATCGACGTGCGAAAACTGCGACATCGCCTAGCCTCCCATGCCGTGCATCCAACTGTGGGTGCAGGGCCCACCTTGCCGGGGCTTATTCGTTAGTGCCGCGTCGAGGGCGGGCCGGATTCTCAGCTCACGGATGCTGTAGGTGCAGCGCAGATTGCAGCGGTCGGTCACAGAGACTCGTAAATAGGGGATGCGTCGACCAAAAGGATCTAGGGAGCGGCAAGAAATAACTTGGACTTTTGAATGCCCAATTGCACCCCATCTTTGATCGCTTCTCAATCGCGAAATCCGCGACGTAGAACAGCTACGCCTATGGTTTCGCTCAATCGGGCGCGACCAAATATAGGGCACACTTGGACCCCAAACTGTCCAAGTTATTTTTTGCCGATCCCCTATCATTCGAAACCTCCCCTCATGCTCAAGAACTCCACCCGCTCTCCCTGGGATAGTTTAGACGCGCCCTGCGGTACCAGGAAGAAACCGTCCGCCTGATGCAGGGCCAGCAAATGGGCGGAGCCATGATAGTTGACGCGCTGAATCGCTCCGTCACGATCAAGTTGGCAGGGAACATAGGCCAAGCGACCGGCAATCTTGCGGGAGTAGTCGAATCCCAGGGGCCCCGTTCGATAGCAGACCTCATGACGCGAACCTGCCAACAGGGCGACCGCCCGCAGCACGAAGAGGTGAAACATCAAGTAAACGGCCACGGGGTTACCGGGTAGGCCAAAGACCGTCTTCTCCTGCGAGCTGGCAAACGTGGTCGGCTTGCCCGGCTGCATCGCGAGTCGATCGAAATGAATGGTCTGTCCGACTCGCTCGAGGGCTTGCGGCACGAAATCGAACTCGCCAACCGACACACCGCCGGAGAGGATCAGGATGTCGGCCTCGGCCAAACACGCCGTCAGCGCATCCACCGTGGCCTCCAAGCTGTCTGCCACCCTGTCGCAGCGAACCACCTCGAGGCCCGAGCGCTGACAGAGACTTCGCAGCAGAGGGCCATTAGAATTCATGATTTTGCCCGGCACCAACAGGTCGGGGCTATCCACCAGCTCGTCCCCGGTGCTCAGGATGGCCACCCGCGGCGTCCGCATCACGGGAATCTCCGTGATGCCGACAGAAACGAGACTCGCAATCTCCAGGGGCCCCAGCAGGGTGCCGGCCTCCAAGACCAGGTCACCGCGGGCCATATCCTCACCCGTGGGACAGATGTTGGTGGTCTCGGGAATGCGCTCGAAGGTGACCTCGGCACCGTTCTCCTCGGCCAACTCCACCATCACCACCCGTGCGGCGCCCTCCGGGACCGCAGCGCCCGTCATGACCTTGGTGGCCGTGCCGGGCAGGAGAGTCTTCGTCGGCGTGATCCCGGCGGCGACTGTCTCCAGAACCCGGTAGCGCTCACACGCATCTCCCGCCGGTATGGCAAACCCGTCCATGGCCGATCGGTTGAAGGGTGGGATGTCGAGACGGGAATGCTGGTCCTTGGCAATCCTGCGCATCAATCCCGACTGGGTCTTCACCTGTTCATGGGGCATTCGCATCGCGCCGAGCTTCTCATCGACGATCGCCAGGGCCTCGTCCCGGGGAATCATCTGCGCCCTCCGCTCTCTTCCAGCTCGCACAGTTCGACGAATCGCCTATGGGAATAGGCCGCCACATCGCGATTCAACGGGTTGAAGCGGTTCAACAGGCGACGACCCTCGCCCGACAGATGAGAGCTTTCCCCCCGCGACCCACCCGTTCGCCTGTCCAGGAGTTTACTGCCCAGATGCGCTTCGGCCTTCTGGATGAGATTCCAGGCATAACGGTAACTCATGTGAGCGTCCCGGGCCCCGGCCTGCGGCGTATCCAGCCCTCGATGTTCTCCAGCAGGCGGGCAATGCCGGCGCCAAAGACGTATTCTCCATCCGCCTCAAACCAGATTTTGCAGCAGGCAATTGGGCCTGCGTCGCCTAGCCGCCGCTGACTATCCATAGGAGATTCGCCCAGAGACACCCTACTTTATCATTCCTACTGATGACGGGATCGATACTACCCGTCATGCACAGCCGAACATATCGACTTGCCAAATAGAACGAAATGAACACTGGAGTGCAAGTCCTTTTTGGGCTAGGCTCTGTCCGAAAGCTCCATCGTCAGGCCCGAGAGCGAGCGTTTTTTCGTCTGGCAAAGACGGCGAAGCAGGCGATGTTGGTTCTATCGTCGATGCAGCCGGATGCAGCCAGGCGAAAAACAAGCCGCTCGAAGCTAGGTGGAGTTTCCAGACTGAGCCTATATTTCGTGTTGACTGCTCAGAAGAACAATCGAATCCATGGGGCCAAAACTGGGAGAGAATGAAGAATGCTTTACTCCGGCGGAAGAGGCAGACGGCGCAGAAAAATATTCTACTATGTTCTCGTTGTGCCGGGGGCCATTGCCGGAATCCTCTACATCTACCTGACGTTCTTGCTAGCCAATTTTGTTGACTTCTTTTCTGAGCTCGATCAGCCATTGCCCACGGTGTTGGCAAAATCTCAACAGGCCGCCACCTTTCTGGAAACCCATCCCGCCCTGGGAGTCACCTTGCTGATCGGCTGCGCCCTCACGCCGGGCATCTTGGTGCTGTTGTTCGTTTCACTGCCGGTCATGCTGCGGAGAAGGGTCCACTGAGACCCCGCCAGCCCTGGGCTGCGCCGATCCCAGTACATAGGCCATGAGAAAGGTCGTCCCCGTGCCCACGACGATGACCCAGCTCCAGGCCAGCGGGATGATCTCCCACTTGGATAGCAACAACAGTCCTATCGTCGGCATCGTCCTGGCCACCATCGCGACGACATTGCCTCGATTGGCCCGCCGTTGCGTCAGCATGCCCAATAGGAAGATCCCCAGCATGGCACCTCCCGTTACCGAAAACATCTGAAAGGCAAACCAGAGGACATTCTCGATCGATTGACATGACCAGGCGATCAGGGCCAAGACCACGCCAAATGCGACGATACCCACGCGCGACACCAGCAGATAATGCCTTTCGCTGGCCCGCCGCCGAATCAGGGGACGATAGATGTCGGTCACAAAGGAGGAGCAAAGGGAACTGAGCGGCGAATCAATGCTGGCCAGGATGATGGCGGTCAACACGAGGCCTTTCAATCCCACCGGCAGGGAAAAGGCCACGAAGTGTGGTAACACCGCCTTGGGCCTCTGCGGGCGCTGCGACCTGGGGGTGCTGCTGGTAAAAGACAAAGAGGAGCGTGCCAATCGCCAGATAGAGACAGGACAGAGGAATCACCGTCACAAGCGTCGAAATCAGGGTCCGTTGCATCGATAGTAGACGGGGATGAAGAGAAAGGCGACAGAGAGGCGGCGACGGCCCCACCCAGGAAGAACGGGACGTACTCCCAATTCTCGCCGTAGGCGTTCGCGGGAAACCCGACAATCGTCAGCGCGCTGATCTCGGCGGCAACGAAGGAGAGTGACGCCACGACCGGCGGCACACGACGCCCCCCCAGGAAGAAATCCCCGATGTCCTTCTCCCCCGCCCGAACACATTAAGAGATCACGAAGAGCAGCGTGACACCAAGCGCCACGATCAGAAGAACCGGCGCCCCCAACGTCCCTGCCAACGACTGTGCCCCTTGCCCGCCGATCTTCGCCGTCCCTACTTCAAGAAGCGAATCGACATGGGATAGGGCCAGAGTTCGCCGTCGCTGGCCTTAACCGCCCCGATGATGGGAAAGACAACACCCACGATACCCAGGGCAATCGCGAGAGGGATGCCTATCAGGATGCCTATCAGTATGATAGAGAATAGACCACACACGATACCGTAGATCAGCACCGAGAGGATCCAGTTCATGACGATCTTGCCGTGGGCATCGATCTGTTCTGATTCGTCTCTCTTCATGAGCCAAAGGACAAGGGGGACCACCCATCCAAGCAATGGCAAAGCGTAGCCACAGAATTGGGAGAGATGAATCAGCATGGCCCATGAGTTCTCGCTGGTCGTCAGGTTGGTGACCGCCTGGTCGAGCCGCTGGCCCGCACTCGGTTTGGTCGCCAGTGCCGCCGCCTTGGCCTGCTCAAACTCTGCCTCGGATAGCGCTCCCTCTGCGCGCAAGGTTTTCAATCGGTCTAGCTCATCGGCAATGGACATAGGTCTTCCTTTCAAGAGATCGCCTCTCAGTATCAGTGTGATGAGTTGATTTGTTATTTATTTATCAAGAATTTGAAATTCAACGAAAACCGGTTTATGATCCGATGGATAGACGCCGTCCACATTGTAATCCACTTTCTCATAATGGAGGACGGTAACATTTCCTTTGTACAAGATCCAGTCTATGCCACGGCCTCCCTCGACACTGTCTTTCAACAGGAGAGGATCGTCTGAATCTTCATCTCCGACAAATGTCCGGTATACTTCACCTCCCGGTCTTGCATTGAAATCTCCCATTAAAAATACAGGTCGGTCCTTTGTCCATTCACCAAAGCGATTGAAAGCATTGATCCTTTCCATGATCAGTTTGGCACTGTTTAGTTTTGCCAGATCACGACCCCTCGTAAAAAAATGAGTGTTAAACACGTAAAACTCCTGAGTGTTCTCCCAATGACCCCTGTAATTCATGGGATAGGGACTGGTTTCTCCATCTGCCGGTCTGTTTATAATGGCCAGGCGAGCCCAGGTGACAATGCGGGGATTATTCCCGGGACCGCTGCCCAGTACTTCCGGTGTTTCCGACAGCTGAAAACTGCCCATTTCCCGTAGGCGAAACCGGTCGCGCCTAAAGAAAATAGCCATATGCTCATCATCATCACCGCCTTTGCGTCCCTCTCCAATAACCACATATTCAGTCAATTGGTCCATCAGAAAATCAACTTGCTCCTTCAGGCCTTCCTGTGTTCCAATGATGTCCGGACCATATTTGTTAATCAAATCCACTTGCCAATCACGCCGGACTGACCAGGCTGGTTTAAAAGTTGGGCTGGCAAATTTCAGGTTATAGGTCATCACTTTAATCGTCTGTCTCTCTGACTCCCGATCCCTTGCCCCCTGTGCGTTTACAAAAGTACACAAAGTAAAAACAACAATAATCATCCCATAAATCACTTTCATTTCTTTAAAGCGTCTCATCTTTAAGGTCCTTTCTGTTTAGTTATAAATAGTTAGTCGTCGTGCAAAAATAACTCACCGGTTTTCCATCTCATCTTCACGCCATCTTCGTCCGTTCCTCAATCGCGAATCCTCAACGTAGAACACCTACGCTTCCGGTTTCGCTCAATCGATCACAAACGAATCTGACGTAAATCTGAGCGTAAAACCAATGATTTATTTTTGCACAACTCCTTAGTCAGAATTATTTTCGCCAATGATACATTTTTAGACAAACGCATGATCACGGGGTCTCTCTTTCGTCAATGAAACAACGAGACTCCCATTATTATCCGCATAAGATACATCCCCAGCCCAGCAAGGGAAGATTGTCAATTCCAATTCCTAAAACGGAAGTCAGGTTAACCATACCAACCTGTGCCTAACCGTTATTATAGTCTACAGGTAGTAGAAGGGAAAACGGTGACTGAGATTCATGATACGGATGAATTTCTCCGCCGCTTTACGGCTGGCGACAACTGTGCCCGTCGAGGGCATTACGTTTTACTGGCATAGTCCTGGGCCTGGATAGCTGAAACCCTGTGAGAAGCCAAGTCTTTTAGACCGTTTCCCGAAAGAAACGGCCCGTCAGAGTTGGCAGGACAATTCCGACAACGGTTGGCACCGTAAGACTCAGTAGAGCCTCTGCAGCCGTTTCGCCGACAAGGTCCGCGATATACGATGTGACGAGCACGAGTACCGCGAGTAGTGGCACACCCAGCACTACGTTTGCGCAGCGGTGTGCGACCGAGGAAGGGCAAATATCGCCGATACGCAGGAGCAGGAGGCCGCAGAATGCGAAGCCGAGAAAATAGCAGGCCAGAGTAACGCTGCTCTCAGGTTCAATGAGACGGAAGTCTTCGATCTCCTCGTCTTCTTCTGAAGAAATACGCTCGGCTGTTGCTTGCCAATTAGACTCCCATGTCGCGTGCGTTTGAAAGTCGCCTCTCCATCCCTTCGAGATAGCGAAGCCTAGCACCAGGATCATCACCCCAATCGCCAGCGCACCCGTGAACTGCACGCCTGGTGACTTGGAACGACACCACCTCACGACAGGGGCCTCGAACAAGACAACAAACACGACTACCAACAGTCCCAGTCCCCAGCCAACAACGACCTGCAACGGCGAATGTACACCGTAGTAGACGCGGGCTGTACCCGTGCACAAAATGAAAAGGGAGGCGAGCGCAATACACCACCATCGCCGGATAGAGTACGCGACAGCGGCCCACAGCCCTGTTACACCCTGCGCGTGTCCTGACGGCATCCCAAGGCCGTCGCTGGCCTTCATAGCGTGTACCTCATCTGTGAGATAATACGGTCGAGGAAGCGCGAAGGACCACTTCAAAAGTGTATTCGTGATACCCGCGATGCTGGCCGAGAAACCAACTCGGAGACCAGCCCTGGATCCGCTTAGCCAAAAGACCAGCGCGCCCACAAGCAGCCAGCCAGTTGGACCACCCCAAAAGGAAAAAAAGTCGAAAAACGGGCGGCTTTCGTTGCCGAATGTTCCCTGCAACCAATTGATGGAGTCAAAGGTGAACTGGTTCATTAGAAGACGTCGGAAGCCTCCTTCTGTTCAAGCATCACGGCCATCGAAATTCACCCTTTCCTTGTCTAGCGCATCTTTGCATCGTTTCCTCATCCGGCCCTACGGTACTGAGACAGTAACCTCTAGACCAGAAACGCATCCAGGTCATACGCTTGTACCCCAAGGCCCGGTGAACCCAAACCGCACTCTTACCCTTCAAAAAGCCAACGACATGGAAAATACCGTACTTGGGCGCAACCTTGAGACACCTGTGCACATGGTCCCGCATCAAATGCGCCTCAAGAATCTCAACGTCAAGCTGCCTGCCTAGGGACAAGAGGATTTCACGTACTTGACGCGGCGCCTCGCCATACAATGCCTTCTTGCGATACTTGGGTACAACTACGATGTGACTTTTGCAATCCCAACGAACGTGAGATAAGCTGTTCCATTCATGCTAGAATCTTGCTCCTTAGGTGCCCACAATGGGCTTTCCCGGGAGGAAGAGTCTAGGCGACTTCTCGCCGGATCGGTAGAACCTTTCCGGGTCCTCCGTCAGAGACTGAGGTTCTCATAAAAAAGAATGAGAAAAAGGTGGTTCTCTAGCGGGATAGGGAGCCCCCTCTCACACCACGGCTCGACTTAGGGATCGGCAATAGATAAGTTGGACAATATGGGGTCCAAGTGTGCCCCATATTGGGTCGCGCCCGATTGAGCGAAACCACAGGCGTAGCCGTTCTACGTCGCGGATGTCGCGATTGAGAAGCGATCCAAGATGGGGTGCAATTGGGCATTAAAAGTCCAAGTTATTTCTTGCCGGTCCCTTAGGAAGATGTATGCGGCTTTGAGACGCGTTGGGGTCGAGCACTGCTGACCTCGAAAATAAGGACGACCTGGCGCGGAGTCGGACTAGGGGTGCTTTCTCAAGGGGTCATACCATCGTTGTTGCACGTCCTCACCCAGGGTCTCGTTGAGGACGGTGACATGACCATCCAGCCAGAGGATGTTGAGTTTTCCCTGGGTCTCCCAGTCGTCATTTTTGCGGATGCTGTGCCGGAAGATGCCCCGGTACCAGTTAGCACGCCCGCCCCCTTGACGGTAATGGGTCAGATTGTTGCTGCCACCGCGAGGGATGAAGAGCATGTCCGCATTCCCGGTATTGTTGCCGTTCTCAATGCGGGGCTCTACGTGGTCGTGGGCCGCGATGACCTCCGCCTGATGAGGGATGCCGGTCACCTTCTCTCTGGTGAGCCAGCCATTGATGCTAAAGGCAGAATGCCAAAGGAGTTCAGGGTCGCCCGTCGGGTATAGCATGTCCTGCGCGACCATTTGGGAGTAGTTGTGGAAGCTGGGACAGCTAAAAACATCACGGTTTTCGACGTACCTGAGATAGGTGATCCCCCAATAGGACCTGTTGTCACTCGGTTCGAGCAGACGCGTGGTGCCCGCAGTATACCACAGATGCCCGTTGTTGCTGTTGTTGGCAGGATCTGAATAGGTTTTGGGCATGCGGAAGTCGTTATCGGGAAGATACATTTGGATGCCCAGACCAACGCCTCTGAGATTGGATCGACACACCGTTTCCCGGGCCTGCTCTCGGACTCTGCCGAGGGCCGGCATCAAGATTCCCATGAGCACGGCGATGATCGCGATCACGACCAAAAGCTCGATGAGGGTAAATCCACCGGGTCGCCCGGTCCGTTTCCAAGACTGAAACGGCATTCTACTCCGGACGGTTCCGTGTCCAAACGGAGTTCCCCATCGATCAAGCCCAATGCGTAAATTCATGGTCCACCTCAGATGTCTATTCGGGCTCTGAGCATACAGCCTTCGCGCCGGTTCTTCAACGACAGATCCCGTCCCCAGGGCAGGGGGATCGCACACTGGCTGTGTCAGAAAGCTCGATCTGGCTTCCCTTCGGGTCTGAGCATCGGGGTCGAAGACGAGCGGCTTGTTTTCTTAGGGATCGGCAAGAAATAAATTGGACAATTTGGGGTCCAAGTGTGCCCCATATTGGGTCGCGCCCGATTGAGCGATACCACAGGCGTAGCTGTTCTACGTCGCGGATGTCGCGATTGAGAAGCGATCCAAGATATGGGGTGCAATTGGGCATGCACAGGTCCTATTGCAGGAAGGCCTCGGCCGCCTGGACAAACGTTCCCAAGATTTGGCATCTGATTTGAAGCTCGCAGCGTGAAAGGTTATTCTGGCAAGTTGGATCAAACTGCAGTGTGGGGTTGGCAACCGTTGGTTCAGTGAATACCTCTACATGGGCAGCATTTATAGTATAAGCAAGGCCGTTTCAGCAGAACTAGGTCAGGGTAGCAGACGAAAGCGGATGTGGCGCAAACTCGGAACACCTAAATCAAAAGCCTGACCCTTTGTTTCGCCTCTCACCAGTGGTAGCCCCGACAGGTACGTGAGCAATCCCGCTCTATTCAAGATACATAAGGTCTTGTACTAGCCCGTCCTTCCCTATTGGCGCAAGAAAGGCAGATTTTTAAAAAAACTATCGCC
>JADFMM010000388.1 GCA_022563885.1 Planctomycetota bacterium
AAACACACCCCCCCACCCCAAACACACACCCCACGGCATAAACAAACGTGTTTTCATGCATAATTTTTAGAAAGACTGCCCAGAAATCGAAATTTCTCGGTCGTTCAAGGTGAATATGGTAAGATCATTGGTGTCGTACGGAGAAAATCATGTCTGTTTAACACGTACATGGGAAATGTTAGCTGAAAGAGCTTTTGATACGACGTTGTACCCACATCTCATAGGAACTGTGAAAGTGTCTTTATCCAGGAAAGAAATAATGAATGCGCGCAATGCAAACCAGCTACTCCCCATGTTCATAGGTCTCTTGGTGAGCACCAACCTGCTACCTGCTCGCGAATTGAGCAGTGATAGCACGGCCAGCACCAGACTCAAGACCGTTATTCAAGTGGTCGCAGATCCCTGCACAGTGCCTTTGAATTTCAAGACGGTTAGGGCGCTCATGTTCAGTGATGGTAGATCAGATGTCGGTCATGCTGACATAGAGGAATCTGTCCGAATTGAGTCTCTAAGCAGGACAGATCAAAGCCCCATTTTGATCTCCGTTGAGGTTGATTTACCCGACCACGGCGAGGCCACGGCTCTGGGCTATTTTGACACGCTGGTTCAAGGTTTGAGGACAAACCTCTTGACCCTGCATCAGGCCAGCATGAGCGACCTCGATCAGCGTTTGTATCAGGCCAGGCAGACACTAAAGATCGCGGAGGATAAACTTGCCGAAGCCGTTCGCATGAGTCGACCTAAAACGACTCCAAAGATCGAATTCGACGCCGCGGATCAACGGGTTTACGAGCAGCTACAGGCCGTGGTTGATTTGTCATCACTGCGCCCCGAGACTAAGTTTTCCGAGGCCTTCGACTTGTTGCGACATGCCGTCGAGCCTCCGCTCAATATTGTGGTCATGTGGAGAGACCTGGGGGACAACGCTGAGGTAGATCCATTGGGGCGTATCGACATCGAGTTGTCGAGTAATATCCGATTGGAAGCGGCCTTGGATGCTCTTGTACTCGCCACGGGGGCTGGCTTCTATGGCATTAGCTATATTGTTCATCAAGGGCAGATCAAGGTCGGCACGCGCGACGCACTACCATTGCCAATGGAAATGCGACTCTATCAGATCCCCGTACTGGTGAGGGCGAATCGCTGTGTCACTTCCTTTTTCTCTACAATACAAGAGAGCATTGAACCGGAGAGTTGGTTTGACACCAGCGATATTGGAGAGGGGACCATTTCGAATCTGGGGAACGGGCAGTTTGCCGTCTTGCAGACGAGAAAAGCCCACATTGCCATCCAAACACTGCTCGAGCAGGTGGAACAGCATGAGGTCGTGTCTGTCACTGAAGAGGCCGTCCAGTCTCTCCTGATGGAGCAGTTGAAGTTGCTATACACGTATAGAGCCAGTATGGCGATCGAGAAACGTAAGGTTCCCGACCCGGAGGCCAGCGATGCCCCTAAAACGGGAGGATGTGTCTATGGCTTTGGCCCAAAGGAGACACCACCCGAAAGCGGCCCCAATAAAGTAAAGCCTTCGTTTAGCTGCTTGGGCACAGGTGAGCCATCACACTCAAGCATTAAGGATCCTCGAAGAGTTGGTTTTGATGGAGATATTGTCCGATTGGAGGGACTCCTGGGCATGCCCCAACTGGACCCGGACGCAAGCCGCATTCGACACGCGGTCCGACAGATTGAGGAGGCACTCGCCCGTATCGCTGGGCTCGAGTTACAGATAGTGGATCGGTTTGCCCCTACAGTGACGGTGCTAACAGAAGGCCCTTGAGTGCGGTCTCCCACTGGCAGGCCGACTGAATTGAACGTACAAACGGGCAGGAAAACGCACGCTCAAAGTAGCAGGCACGCTCCGTCGTGCCGTCCGCTAATCCCCGCTGAAAGCACCCGGCCTCGGAACTGACGCCGATCCAAAGTAACATCAGTTGTAGCACCAGGATTATCCGAGGTACTGGTTACGACATCTTGGACTTTTGTGAACGAGAACTCGTGTGCTTGTCAAGGGCCAATGCACAATGGTGATAGTACCTTACCCCCCCCTAATCCGAACCCACGTACATCGGTCACAGGCAGAGAACAGCAGAAGATTTATGACTTGACACTTTTTTCCTCTTATGGGGCAGCACCAGAACCGCCAGGGCCAGACTCTGCTGAACCCTTCCCGTCGCAATCGTTGCAGACCTCTGGTTTGGATAGCGCATCGTTCCTTCCTATACTTTGGTTAGTCTTGGAGAAGAAGGAATCATAACTTCAAGATTCACTTCTGAGCTGGGGGCGGCATGCGGACGAAAAAACTTCTTCGGAGAAGAAGGCGGCAAGGCGTCGTATTGGTCATGGCCATGATTTTCATGGTCGTTTTTTCAGCATTCTCGGTCTCTCTGGCTACCTTCACTGGTACGAATCTCCAGATCGCAAAGAACCATCGCGTGGCCAACCGAGCACGCTACGCCGCGGAATCTGGACTCGAGGTCATGCGGTACTGGCTCAGCCAAGTCTCCATCTCCGGGACAACGAGTGATTCCCAGCGTTTCAATGCCATCTGTACCTCCCTGCAATCTGTTTTGGCCGACGCAAATGCAATCAACCTGAATGCCACTCAGTCTGGGTCAATCCTAAGCATTCCCTCCGTTTCTCTGGCAGGAGGATCCTCCGACCAATTTACGGCCGCTCTGCAAGCCGTAGACGTCAATTCCCTTCGCCTATCCGTCACGGGATATCATGACACGGTACAGCGAACGATTCAGGTGGACTACTTGTTCGGATCCAAGGCGAATTCAGTCTTTGATTTTGGCGCGGCAACCAAGGGACCCTTGTCTATCAGCGGTAATATCGAACTGAACGGCGTCAACATCGCCATCGAATCCAACGCCTACATCGAGAGTCTCGATGAAACTCTGGCCCTGTCCATTGTGGGCAACTCACAGATTGGTGGAAACGTCAAGATTGCCAACCCTCTCGGCATGGTTGATTTGCAGGGTGGACAGGCGGGTATCGGCGGAGAGACGGGCCAGAACGCCATTGATAACCATGTGGAATTCGGCGTGCCCCTCGCTGAATTTCCTGAACCCAATCCCGCTCAGTTTGAATCCTACGCCATCAATGTGATCGATGCCAATACGGATACAAGTGCAGACGCGACATTTGAAAACATCCGTATCCCGGCCGGGCTCAATCCCCATTTCTCGGGATCCATCACCCTCAAGGGGGTGACTTTCATTGAAACTCCCAACGTGGTCACTTTCTCGGGCACCGTGGACATGACAGGGATCATCGTGGGAAACGGTTCAGAGAATGACGACTCGGGCACGAACCAACTTATTTTTCAAGGGGACGTCGACAGTCTGCCCATTTCCACACTGCCGGCCGAGAGTCAATACGAAGGGCTTCATGAGCAGGTCGGGACCTTTATCATGGCCCCGGGTTTTGCGATCTCCTTCACTGGAAACTTCTCAACCTTGTCCGGCGCCATTGCCGGCAACGGTATCACTTTTTCCGGCAATGCGGGTGGAACCATCAATGGGTCAATCATCAACTACTCCCACCAAGAGATGATTCTCTCGGGCAACTCAGATCTGTACTTCAACCGGTCCGGACTGGACGACATCCCTGCCGGATTCGTCCCCGAGATCACGTTGGCCTTCGATGCAAGCTCTTACCGAGAGCTGACGCTGCAGTAAGGACGAGAAAAACAATAACTTACCGATTCTCCATTCCACCTTCAGGTCGTATTTAGCCGTTCCTCATTTGCGAAAACAGCTGTCCTATTCAATAATTCGAACTTGTTTGATTCGAACGGCTCATAATCGTCAAGGCGGTCATCATGGCTGGCCGATTCTCCGGCAGGGCGCGAAAGCGAAGCCTCAAACGACTTGCAACCATGGACGCCGACACCAAAGACAAGGAGCTCCTCTTTCTAAGGGACAAGGTCTACCAGCTCCAAATGCAGGTCTCGATTCTCCAGAAGCGAATCAGAAAGCAGCAGAAAAAGCCACGTTACACCATTCGAGAACGATTGTTCATACTCTGGCACATGGTGTACTTGTCAACCGTGAATGGGACCACCGTAAGACCACCTATTTCTGAATGCTTGTGTCTTGAAAAGTAGACTGTCACTCTCATAGTCCATTGAATCCGATGGCGAATAATCGCCGTTTTTGGTCTAAGATTGAGGGTGAGACCATTCGTATTATGCGCCCAGAAATCGAGGTTTTGGCCTCATTGTCTGAGTCTCTCGTCAATGGCTGCACCAGGTACCGGTAGGCTGGAGGTAATGTCACGTCGCAATACTCCGGCTCAGAAAACCGAGATAACTTCATTCTAGACCGACGTCATCTCTAGTGGTTAATAGCGGGGACAGGATTCGAACCTGCGACCTCCGGGTCATGGGTGAGATGAGGCCATTTCCCGTAAAGCTATGCTACAA
>JADFMM010000133.1 GCA_022563885.1 Planctomycetota bacterium
GACTGCGAATCGAAAACTAAAATGCGATATCCGGAAAATCAGGGCCGCAATATCAAATAGTTGATAATTGAGACATGACCCCAACGTCCTCCTACTAAGAGCCCCTACGCAAAATGAGTCTGCATTCGAGCGGGTTATTTTGCCTCTGGACGGCGTCAGGCTCCATCGACCATCCTCGGATGGCCTGCTTCGCCTTCCTTGCCAGAGACAAAAACGCTCGCTCTCGGCGCGACGATCATATTGTTAGGCGCTCTAAACATTTGTTCAGGGCCCACGGAGAATACCCACGGTCGAGTTCACGTCGGAGTTCGTCGAGTCAAATTGGTGCGCGAAGGGTCACACTGGCTATGTTCTGGCAGGGGAGATGGAAGTGGAATTCGACGGAGGCATCCGGAGATACAGAAGCCTGGGACTGCGAGTCCGCGGATGCCTCACCTTGGAGCGCTCGTTTCCAGATCAACATCCATGCCTACGCCCTGCTCCGCACAGTAGCTGTGAATGGTCTCCAGCATGACCTCGCCATACTGTTGACATTTCTTCCGCCCCACCCCTTTCACCTCCAGAAATCGATCGGGGCCGGAGGGGCGTCGCCGTGCCATGTCACGCAAGGCCGCATCACCGAACACGACGTAGGCGGGGACCCTTTTTTTCGCGGCCAACGACGAGCGTAGCTTGCGCAGGGTTTCGAAGAGCTGGCGATCGACGCCCTCCCAGGAATCCTGCACGACCCTTGACTGTTTAACCGCTTTCTTAAGCACCTGGAGCAACCTGGGCTGCTCAAGGCCCTTCAATGCTGATGCGCCCTTGTGGGTGACGCAAAGCACATTGAATTCTCCTGTTTTCGCCAGATAGCCTTGACCCACCAACTGCTCGATCCAGTCGTGCACGTGGCGTTTCTCAAAGTCGTCCAAGAGTCCATAGGTGCTGAGAAGATCGTGCCGACTTTCCAGTATCCGTTTGTCACGCGACCCAACCAACACCTGGGCGGTGTAACCCGCACCATATTGCTCTCCCAAGCGCAATACACAGGAGACGATCTTCTGGGTGATCTCATGACCATTTTCGACGCACTCAAGTTGACCCAGACAGACATCACAGGCGCCGCAGTCGTCTTTATCCAATGACTGGCCAAAATAGGCCAGGATCTCCTGGTGACGACAGGTCCCTCCCGTGCAAAATCCAAACATTTGATTGAGCTTATCGATCGACACCTTGCGCGCCTCCTCGGGCAATTCAGCCGCAAAACGCTTCCAGGTGTGGTAGTCCGCCCCTCCATAAAAGAGGCAACATTCGGCTTCCAGACCGTCCCGGCCCGCCCGGCCGCTTTCCTGCTGATAGTGCTCCAGGCTCTTGGGCATCCCCGTGTGAACGACATAGCGGACATTCGACTTGTCAATACCCATGCCAAAGGCCACGGTCGCCACGATGATATCCACCTCTTCCCCGATAAACCGATCCTGGCTCCTCTTGCGTTCTTCAGCCGGCAGGCCGGCATGGTAGGCTGCCACCCGGTGTCCCCTCGCCGCCAGGACGGCGCTGAGCTGGTCCACCTCTTTCCTGCGGATACAGTAGATGATCCCCGATTCGCCCTGATGCCGATCGAGGACCTGACAGACCTGTTTGACACGATCACGGAGACGCTGCACCTTGTAGATCAGATTGGGTCTGTCGAAGGAGCCGATCAACACCTCCGGATTCGATAGACACAACTGCTCCGCAATATCCTGCCGCACCTGATCCGTGGCCGTGGCCGTGTAAGCACCGATCGGCACGCCGGAAAAGACCTGCTTGAGCCGCCCCAACTGTCGATACTCGGGTCTAAAATCGTGACCCCACATACTGACACAGTGCGCCTCATCGACGGCGATGAAGGACACGTCTGCGGAGCGGAGCGTTTCGGCAAAACCGTCATTCATCAGGCGTTCGGGGGCGCAATACAACAACTTCAATTCCCTGTTTTGGATCTTGCAGAATACATCCTCTCTCTCGGCCACGGTGAGACTGCTATCGAGGCGGGCCGCGGCGACCCCGCATTCGGTCAAGGCATCCACCTGGTCCTTCATCAGCGAAATCAGGGGACAGACGACCACGGCCAGGCCGGGCATCGTCACGGCTGGCACCTGGAAGCAAAGCGACTTTCCAGCCCCCGTCGGCAAGACGACCAGCGTGTCCCGTCCCCCGGCGAGCGACGTCATGGCTTCGGGCTGCAGAGGCCGAAATGACCGGTAGCCCCAGTACTCGGCCAGCGCTGCTCTGATTTTATCGATCATTGGGCATCTGCCTCTCCATCTGCCTTAGCCTCTGTCTGAAAACCCCTTCTGGCTTCCCTTCGGGTCTGAGTCTCAGGGTCGAAGACGAGCGGTTTGTTTTTCGTCTGGCTACATCCGACTGCATCGACGATAGAACCATTGCCAGACAAAAAAACCGCACGCTCTCTCGGGCCTGACGATGGAGTTTTCAGAGAGAGCCTGGTGTCCAGCGCCATTCTACTTTTATGTCCATGCAGCGAAGGCTTATAAGCGGACAATCGGCTCGTTCCTTTTCGTCAGGACAGCATTTCAGACAGGAGGGTTTTGGCCTGCTTCAAGGCTTCCGCCAGCTTGCTCGGATCTTTGCCACCCGCTTGAGCCATCTGCGGTCGACCCCCTCCGCCGCCGCCCACCATGGGCGCGATCTGCTTGACGATATCGCCGGCTCTCACGCCGCGCTCGATCAGGTCATCGGTAACCGCCGCTAGAAGCATGACCTTGCCCGCACCTTCTGAGAATCCCAAGACCACGGCGGCAGAACGTGCCTTCTTTTTCAGCATGTCCATGGCGGAGCGAATCTGCTCGATCGGCGCGGCCTCGATTTGCCCCACGATGATAGAGGCATCTCCGACTCTCGTGGCGTCATCGAGAAGCACCTTCGCCTGGGCCATGATATCGGTACCCCCCTTCTTGGCGGCACTCTTCAAGGCCTTGCCCAGTTTCTTGTTGTCCTCCATCAGCTTATGCACTCTAGTCTCGATCTGATCGGCCGGCGCCTTCAACGCCACGCACAGTTGATCGACCACCCTGCTACGCTTTAGCAAGTAGTCGATCAGCCCCGGACCGGTCAGCGCGCTAATCCGTCGCACGCCCGCCGAGACGCTCTCTTCCCGGCTGATGGCAAAGCCGCCGATCTCACCGGTGCCCCGCGTATGCGTTCCTCCGCAGAATTCACGGCTGAAGCCCTCGGCGATGCCGCTCTCGTCCACCGCCCCAATGCTCACCACCCTGACCACGCTGCCATACTTCTCTCCGAAGAGGGCCATGGCCCCGAGTTTCTGCGCCTGATTGATCCCCATGGCGGCGCAGGTGACCGGCACATCGGCGCGGATCTTATCGCCCACCAGCCGCTCGACCCGCTCAAGGTCTTCGGCAGACAAGGCCTTGGGACAGGTGAAGTCGAATCGGAGATACTCGGGACAGACCAGGCTACCCTGCTGTCGAACGCCGTCACCCATGACCTGCTGGAGGGCCCACTGCAGCAGATGTGTCGCCGTGTGGTTCTTCTTGCTGGACTGTCTACCGGCGCTCACGCGAGCGATAGCCGCATCCCCAATCGATAGCTGCCCGCGTGTCAATTTGCCCTGGTGAATCACACACTCGGCGATCCGTTCAGTCCCCTCCACCCCAAACTCAAAGGCCTCACCCTCGATCTTTCCCACATCGCCGACTTGACCGCCGGATTCGGCATAGAAGCAGGTCTCATCCACAATCAACCCGATCGCCTCGCCCTGCCCATCGAAGGTCCCGCCTTGATGCAAGCCCTCGCCATCGATCCAGCCCAAGACCTTGCAGGAGTGCGTGTCGGTTTCATACTTGAACGCATCGCGGGTCGCGGGCAATTCCACCCCGGTGAGCGCTGCCAGGCCTGACGTGCTCTTGGCACCGGCCCGGGCACGTTGCCGCTGCGCCTCCATCAACTGGTCGAATTCTGGCTCATCCACCTTCAGTTGGCGCTCGCGGGCCAGCAGCAAGGTGAGGTCCACGGGAAAACCGAAGGTGTCATAGAGCTTGAAGGCATCCTGCCCGCTGATGGTTTTCTCCGGGGCGGCCGCGGCACACTGTGCCGCCTCGCCAAAGATCTCCAGGCCACGCCCCAGGGTCCGGGCAAAACTGGCCTCTTCGGCCTCTATCACCGTGCTGACGAAATCCTTGCGCTCGGTGACCTCGGGAAATGCCTCACCCATCAAGTCGGCAACCACGGGCACCAGCTTGTGCATGAAGGGATCGGTCGCACCCAACACATGACCGAAGCGCGCCGCACGCCGTAAAATCCGCCGCATCACGTAGCCCCGCCCCTCATTGGCAGGCGTCACGCCGTCGGTGATAGCGATGGTGAGAGAACGGACATGATCCGCCACCACGCGAAAGGCATTGTCGGTCTTATTGCCCAACTGGGAACTGTAGCGTCGGCCCGTCATTTCCTCCAGGGCGCGGATGATCGGCATAAACAGGTCCGTATCGTAGTTGCTGTGCTTATCCTGCACCACCGCCGTGATGCGTTCGAGCCCGGCGCCGGTATCCACATGCTTCGCCCCCAGAGGCAGCAGGGCGCCATCCGCCTGACGGTTGAACTGGATGAAGACCAGGTTCCACAACTCGATGAAACGGGCGCAGCCCCCATTCACCGCGCAACTGTGACCGGCAACGTTTTTCATGTCACATCGATCCGGCCCCAAGTCGATGTGAATCTCGCTACAGGGTCCACAGGGACCCGTCGCGCCCATCTCCCAGAAATTTTCCTTCTTGCCGCAGCGCAACACGCGATCCGGCGAAATGGTAGTCACCCGGGTCCAGAGAGATTCGGCCTCCTCGTCCGGGGCGGCCCCATCTTGTGCATCGCCGGCAAATACCGTGGCCCACAGGCTGTTGGGGTCGAAGCCATACACCTCGGTGAGGAGCTTCCAGGCCCATTCGATGGCCTCTGCCTTGAAGTAGTCGCCGAAGGACCAATTCCCCAACATCTCGAAAAAGGTATGGTGGTAGGCATCAATGCCCACCTCTTCCAGATCGTTGTGCTTGCCGCTGACCCGGATGCACTTCTGACTGTTCACCACCCGCTTGCTGTCGGGTGGCCTAAGGCCCAGGAAGATGTCCTTGAACTGATTCATGCCCGCGTTGGTGAACATCAGCGTGTCGTCTCCCACGGGGACGACGGGCGCACTGGGGACGAAGGCGTGGTCTACCTCCTTGAAGAAGTCTATAAAAGCGGATCGAACCTGTTGTGCAGAGAACATGGATCGTCTCGAATCAAGTCTCGGCCGTCTCGGGCGTCTCGGGCGTCTCGGGCGTCTCGGGCTCGGCTGCATCGGTGGCCTTGTCGTCCGAGCCTTCTCCGAGGCCTTTTTTCTCCAAGATCTTGTCTCTCAACTCATCCACCAATTCCGGATTCTCTCTGAGGAATTGCTTGGCCTTTTCCCGGCCCTGGCCCAAGCGCATCTCCCCATAGTTGATCCAGGCCCCACTCTTCTGCACGATGTCCAATTCCACACCGAGATCGAGAAGGTCCCCCTCAAAACTGATCCCCTCATCGAACATGATGTCAAATTCAGCCGTCTTGAACGGCGCAGCGACCTTGTTCTTGACCACCTTGGCTCTCACACGGTTGCCAATCGCCTCGCCGGCGGCATCTTTGATGGTCGAGATGCGCCGTACGTCCAGACGGATGGAACTGTAGAATTTCAGGGCATTACCGCCCGACGTGGTCTCCGGGTTGCCGAACATCACACCGATCTTTATGCGGATCTGATTGATGAAGATCAGACAGGTTTTGCTCTTGCTGATCACGCCCGTCATTTTTCGCAGGGCCTGGCTCATGAGGCGGGCCTGCAAACCCACATGGCTCTGTCCCATCTCCCCCTGCAGTTCCGCCGCAGGCACCAGGGCCGCCACCGAGTCGATCACAATGATGTCCACCGCATCGGACTTTATTAGCATCTCGGTAATGTCCAGCGCCTGCTCGCCCGTATCGGGTTGACTGACCAGCATGCTGCTGACGTCTACCCCCAGACGCTTGGCCCAGGTGGTATCCAAGGCGTGCTCGGCATCGATAAAGGCGGCCACACCTCCGGTCCGCTGGGCATTGGCGATTACATGCAGCGCCAGAGTGGTCTTTCCCGATGATTCGGGACCATAAAACTCGCTGACGCGACCCCGGGGGATGCCGCTGCCTCCCAGGGCAATGTCCAGCGAGAGCGCACCGGTGCGAATCCCATTGATCTTACGCACGATGGAGTCATCCATCACCATGATCGACCCCGAGCCGTACTGCTTTTCAATCTGAGCGATGGCCCGGTCCAGGGCGGAATTCGTTGCCGGCTTAAGCGGTTCCAGTTTCTTGCCGGCTTTGCTAGTTTTCTTGGTCATCTTTGTCGTCTTCGCCATATCAACCTCCGTGAAAGCAGTTTAAGAGTATCAGGATTCAACTGTGGCTTGCATAAGGGATCGCCAATAAATGAATTGGACATTTGGGGGTCCACGTTATTTCGTGGTTCTTTCTTAATGCTGCTATCGCAGCCAGGATTGTACCACGCAAGCCGCCGTTTTCTTGCCGGTCCCTAAGCTGGGGGGGACTGAGCCTTCCCATCAGCCGAGCTCGTAGTGTGCCAGCGGCGTATGTTGGGGTCCTTCCGGACAGAGCTGACTCTGGTAAACAGTCACCGACGCCACTGGCATACGGCCTAGCGTCACATTCTCATACTTCTGAGCCGCCTTGGCAAGCTCAAAACCCGCTTTAGCACTGCGAATCCGGCACAGGGTCAAATGCGCCGAATAGCGACGAGCCTCCTTGGGCCAGCCGGCCACATCCAGACACTCCGCCAGATCGGACTGCAGCGCCAACAGGGGCTCGGATATCTGCCCCGTACCGACCCATAGCACCTTCGCGGAGCGTCCGCCAAAGTGACCCACGTGACCCACCTCGACCGAAAACGGCGGGTGTCGATGCGCCACCTGCTCCGTCACCCGGCAGAGGTCGACGCTACCGAGGTCCGGGATGTCTCCCAGGAACTTCAGTGTCAGGTGCATGGCGTCGGGGCGGACCCAGGTACAGTCGCTTCTCTGCAGATCCACTGTCTGCTTGATTTGATCCTGGAGATCGGCGAGATCGGCCTTGATCTGTTTGTCCAAGTCAATGGCTATGAAGCAGCGCATGGATGGCCACGTCGTAGGGATCGGAGTCGTGACGCTCCGGGACTCTGCATGCTACACATTCAAAAGGATGTCATCTCTCTCAAGCAATCCAGTCGCATCTCGATGACCTCGCCGGAGGCCGCGATCAGCCCGTTCAGCGAAAAATCGGCAATGGTGTAGGACGCGGTCACGGTCCCGTAGGCCACCG
Organism: Planctomycetota bacterium; assembly: GCA_022563885.1. GTDB lineage: Bacteria > Planctomycetota > Phycisphaerae > Sedimentisphaerales > Anaerobacaceae > JAIPFM01. The sequence goes on from JADFMM010000133.1 coordinate 7,369, forward strand.
CCTTCTTCAGTGTGGCGAAATCGGTCGCATCACAGCGAGCCAGATGTCCCATGAAGCCGCCCGCAAAGCTGTCGCCGGCGCCGGTCGGGTCGTTCACCTCGGTGGCTGGGAAGGCAGGCAAGAGAGAGGTGTCGCCCGTTCGATCCCGTAACAGAGAGCCGGAAGCCCCTTTCTTGATCAAGGCCACCCCCGCGCCCATCTCGATGAGTCTATCGGCCGCCAGGATCAAGTTGGGCTCCCCGGTAAGGTCCCGCACCTCGTCTTCATTGATGATCAGACAGTCAATCTTCGCCATGAGTGCTTTTAAATCGTCCAGATTGTTGTCGATCCACAGATCCATGGTATCCGCCGCGACAAAGGTGGGCTCCGCAACCTGACTCAATAGTTCCATCTGCAGCGCCGGGTGAGAATTGGCCAGGAAGACGAACTTGCTGTCCCTGAAGGTCTCCGGGACCTTGGGAGGCGCTTCTCCCAGGACGTTGAGTTCCACCGCATCGGTGGTCCGGTCGTCCATGTTTTCCATGTAGGTCCCGGCCCAACGAAAGGTCTTGCTGCCCGACCGAACCTCCAGGCCCGCCAGATCCACCCTTCGATTCTCGAAGACCTCAGCCAGATCAAAGGGACAGTCCTCCCCCACGACACCGACAAAGCGGACGGGACAAAAAAAACTAGCCGCCATGCTGAAGTAGACGGAAGACCCTCCCAAACAGTCTTCGCTCAGGCCACGCGGGGTCTTGACGGTATCGATCCCGATGGACCCGGTCACTAACAGAGACATGCTACTATTCATCTCCAAATTTCTTGAGGGTATTGTCGATGCGGGCCAGGGTGCTCTCTTTGCCCAGCAGCTTGACCGAGTCAAAGATAGAGGGACTCACGTTCGAGCCACAGATCGCGACACGCAAAGGCTGAGCGACTTTTCCCAAGCCCACTTCCTTCTGTTCCGCCAGTCCCCGCAGTAACCCCTCCAAGGCCTCTTCCGTGAAATGGTCCAGCTGTGCCAATTTGTCACGGACCAGGGCCAGACACTCCATAGCCCCCACCTTACGCAGGACCTTCTTGACCGACTTAGGGTCGTACCGGACCTCGTCGTCCTCGACAAAGGCGAAACGCAGCTTGGCCTCGATGTCGGCCAGTGTCCTGGCGCCATCACACATCTCGATGATCCTGCCGAGCAGGGCGTCATCGGCCTTCTGCACCGGCGAACCCGCTCTCTCAAGATAGGCCCTCATGTGCCGCCGCAAGGTCTCTTTGCCCACCTTCCGCATATGTTCGGTGTTGAAGGCTACCAGCTTATTCCGATCGAACAGACTATTCGACTTGGAGATTCGGTCCAGATCGAATGCCTGAATCAGTTCCTCCAGTCCCATGATCTCCCGGTCATCCCCGGGATTCCAGCCCAACAGGGCCAGGAAGTTGATCATGGCCTCCGGGAGATAACCACTCTTTACAAAATCGACGACATTGATCTCCGGGAGGTGCAGCCCCAAGAACGCGGCCATGGCATCCACGCTGGGCATATCGGGTGTGCTCTTCTTATCAAGAAACCCTCGCAGCGCCTCTGCAGAGATCCGACCCGCCTGCGCCAGCCTCACCAGATCGACGTCTTGCATCTTCTTGATGGCCGTCAGTAGGGCCTTGGGACGCTCACGCTTGGACAGCTTCCCACCTGCGTCACTGACGGTCACCGACATATGGACGTACTTGGGCAGAGAGTCGCCGCCAAACAGTGCGGTCCACAAGACCTGCTGCCCCGGCGTGTTGTTCAGATGCTCCTGCCCCCGAATGACATGGGTCACCTTCATCAGAAAATCGTCGACGACACAGGCAAAGTTGTAGGTCGGAAAGCCATCGTTCTTGCGAATGATAAAGTCGGCAATCTCGGACGCCTCAAAGCGGACGTCACCCCGCACCAGGTCCGACACCAAAATCGTCTGGTCCTGGGGTATCGCGAAGCGAACCGTCACCGGGCGGCCGGCCGCCCGGGCATCGGCCGCCTCTTGCTCGCTCGGCAATTGGGGCGGACGCCGATAGATGAAACCCTGTTTCTTCGCCTCCGCCTCCTTGCGGCGGGCGTCCAACTCCTGGGTCGTTTCGAAACAGTAATAGGCCTTGCCCTCGTCCAACAGCCGCTGCACATGACCATCGTAGAGTTCCAATCGCTCCGATTGAAAATAGGGGCCCTGCGGCCCGCCCTTCTGCGGGCCCTCATCCCAGGTTATCCCTAACCAGGTCAGATCGTCAATCACCTGTTGCGTGGCGGTGGGCGTATTACGCTTCTGGTCGGTGTCTTCGATGCGGAGGAGAAACGTGCCGCCTGAACGCCGCGCCCAGAGCCAATTAAACAGGGCAGTGCGGGCCCCTCCCACATGCAGATATCCTGTCGGTGAGGGCGCGAATCGTGTTACGACGTGGTCCGGCATAGGGAACGGATTCCTCACAGTTGATAAAAGCGAGAACGTAAGCAAGTCCAGCGGCAAAGTCAATAGTCAAGATCCTAGCGCACAAGTTGAGAGCCGTCAGACACCACGCATGCCAGACCCATTTTCAAGAAAACAGGAATTGCCCGGGGCAAGAATTGTATCTTCGGTTATAATGCGGTGTTATACTATAGAATACGTTAGGACTACGTTATGGGTGAATTGCTCAAACATGTGGACAGTCCCTCTGATGTCAAGAGGCTGTCGATCAAGGAACTCAAGCAACTGGCGGCGGAGATTCGTGAGTTCATCTTGACCTCCCTCAGTAAGACTGGCGGTCATCTGGCCAGCAACCTGGGCGCTGTGGAACTGACACTGGCGCTGCACTATTGCTTCGATTTCCCGGAGGACCGGCTGGTCTGGGATGTAGGGCATCAGTGTTACACCCATAAGATCATCACCGGCCGCAAGCATCAGTTCGATAGATTGCGTAAGGCCCACGGCATCAGCGGGTACCCTGATCCTGCCGAAAGCGAGTACGACCTGTTCAAGGTCGGCCACGCGGGCACGGCCATCCCCTGCGCCATTGGACTGGCGCTCGGCGAGCAGATCAAGCAGGCGAGCAATGACTCTGACCCGCGCCGTGTGGTGGCCATGGTGGGCGATGCGAGCATTGGCAATGGCCTCGCTTTCGAGGGACTGAACAACCTCAGTCTCGTCAAGAGACAGCTCTTGATCCTGCTCAATGACAACTCCATGGCCATAGATGCGACCGTGGGCGCGACGGCCACCTACTTCTCCCGCATCCGCTTGAGTCACACCTACGATGATATCCGCAAGACCACGCGAACGATTCTCGAGCACGTGCCCAAGATCGGCCGCAGCATGGAGGGTGCCGTGGAACGGATCAAGAAACACCTGCGCATGGTCATGCCGCCCAGCCAGTTGTTTGAAGCGTTAAACATCCCCTACTTTGGCCCCGTCGACGGTCACGACCTCGATTCCCTGATCCAACTGTTCACCGCCCTCAAGGAGGTCAATCACCCCGTCATACTGCACGCCTATACGAAAAAGGGTCAGGGCTTCTCTCCGGCCTCCTCCGGACCGAGCAAATTTCACTCCACTGGCCCCTTCAAAATGAACGGGGACGCAGTCGCCGCCTCCGGCAAGAAAGGCCCGCCGACCTATACGGAGGCCTTCGGAGATCACCTCACACGCCTGGCCCGCGAAGACAAACGCATTGTGGCCATCACCTCCGCCATGGGCGGAGGAACGGGACTGGGCAACTTCCGGAAAGAGTTTCCGGAGCGATTCTACGACGTGGGCATCGCAGAGAGTGCCGCGGTGGACATCGCCGCCGGCCTGGCCCACAGTGGCTTGCGCCCGGTGATCTGTATCTACTCCACCTTCCTGCAGCGTGCCTATGACCAGATCTTCCAGGAAGTGGCCCTGCAGAAACTACCGGTGATCTTTTGTGTCGACCGCGCCGGCTTCGTCGGTCCGGATGGCGCGACACACCATGGAGTCATGGACATCGGCTATCTCAGGATGATGCCCAACATGGTGCTAACCGCGCCGGCCACCGAGATCGAAATGGGCCTGGCCCTGGAGTTTGCCCTCCATCAGGATCAGGCCGTAGTGATTCGCTACCCCAAAGATTCCGTCCCCGAGGCACGGCTCATCGGCAAGGCGTGCGAGGTCCCCTTCGAGATGGGCCGGTCGGTCAGTATCGGGGACGTCGCCGATGCCGATGTGATCATTGTCAGTTTTGGCAGCCTCTTGTCCTGCGCCCTGCGGGCCCAGGAACGGCTCAAGCAGGAAGGCAGACGCGTGGGCGTCATCAATGCCCGTTTTGCCGCCCCGGTGGACGAACGCATCGCCGCCCTGCTCAACCAGGGAAAACGGATCGTGACGCTCGAAGACCACCGGCTGGCCTGTGGCTTTGGATCCGCCGTCCTGGAGATGGCCAGCCAACTGGATCTGCCCGAGGCTCGACTGAACGCCATTCGCATCCTAGGGGCGCCGCGCAAGTTTATCGGAGAAGATGCACGCCGCCAACAACTCATGGACGCCGGCATAAATGCCGATACGATTGTCGAAACCGTCCAGGCAATGCTGCACCCTACAGAGGCTGACGAGAGACCAGATGCCCGCGAAACAATCCATGCCCAAACTCGCGCTGGTGGGGGATCCGCATAAGGAATCCGTCTCAGCGGCCATCGCCGAATTCAGCGCGTTCATCAAGGGGAAGGCCGATATTCTCTGGCACGGCACTGTTGACGAATGCCTACCCGACACGATCAGGGAATTGGACTATGTGGTGGTCTTCGGTGGAGACGGCACCCTCATTTCCGCCGCGCGGGCGCTGAATCAACTTAGGGTCCCCGTCATCGGCGTCAACCTCGGAAAACTCGGGTACCTGGCTGAGTTCAGCGTGGCGGAACTTAAGCAACTCTTCGATCGAGTCGTTGGCAGCGAAAGCCAGGTGGAGAAGCGCATGATGCTCTCTTGCTCGGTCAAGGAGAAGGGCTTCGACTCCACCGCCATGAACGATGTGTTCGTCACGGCCGGTCCCCCCTTTCGCATGGTCGATCTGGAGATCTCCGTTGACAGGCAGCCGGTGGCCAGTTGTGTCAGTGACGGGCTGATCCTGGCGACACCCACCGGATCGACCGCCTACAGTCTCTCCGCAGGCGGCCCCATCCTGAGCAGTTCCATGAACGCCATCGTCATTACGCCAATCTGTCCCCACTCGCTGAGCTTCCGTCCCATCGTCATCAACGCGCAGAGTACCGTGGAGATCGTCGCGAACAGGGTCCACGAGGGCACCACCCTCTCCATCGACGGCCAGGTCTCCTGTCCGTTGTCGACGGGAGACGTGGTCAAAATCACCAAGGCACAGGGTGACTTTCTGGTCGTGAACAATCCCCTCCGCAGTCGCTGGGAGACGCTGGCAACTAAGCTCGGCTGGGCGGGAAAACCGAAATACGCTCAGCGGTAGGAAGATAGGAAGAGAAGAAGATAAGATGATAAGCCGACTCCAAAAGACCCTTGCCCTGAGTTTGCTCTGCCTCTCGATGACAGTCCTGGCTCAAAACCCCAGCCACTACCGGCCCTACAATCCCGCCGGTATCGTCAGTGTACCGCCAAGCAGCTATCAGAATGGTCTCATCAACCGCACAGACGGCGCAGAGTTGACGAGTGACATGATCATCACCGGCAACGTCGGAGGCGGAAAACATTTTCGAGCCGGCCTGCCCTACTCCCCACCCCACACGATCAATGCCGAATTGGGCAGCGCCTATCTCGATTCCTTTCTCAGACACTCCGGCAGCGCCGAGATGTTGCCCATGTCCACGGGCATGTACTCGCCCTTCTACTCCCCAACCGGCACCGTGACCCGTAGCGTCCCCGGCCAGGCGGCCGTGCTCACGCCCAGTGCCCCCTATCGACGTCCCACACCCAGCGGACCCAACATCAGTCCCCTCCAGCAACAACTGTTCTCTGTCCCCGGGATACAGACAACATTGGCCTCCAACCGGTCCTTCGCCCGACAACTCGTCGCCTTGGAGACACCTTCTCTCCTGCCGGGACCCGGACAAACTTATTTGAAACGATTCCTCCAACAACATGCGCTGCTCGACGCCCGGGACGCGGACCTGCCGACACTCGGATCCGAACACCACACTGCAATGCCCACGAATCAAGACGCGTCTGCGGAGCAACAGATGCCAGAGTCTCAGTATCCTGCCGCCGCCCTGCCCGCAGAGGCAATGAGCACCCTGGCGAAACTCACCCCCGTGCAGTGGGAAGACTATTTCACGACACAACAGACAAGCGAACCGAGCACCGCCGATCCCGCCCAGACCACGTCGGAAGCCGAACCCTTCGTCGCAAACGGAGGAGATCCGTGGCCGGAAGCGGACAGCGATCAGCCAGTCCATCTGTCCACGGAAGGCAAAGAGGTGATAACACCGGCTCAAGCCGCCTTAGCACAGTACGCGACCCTCCAGGCCTTCGCCCAGGCAAAGTACGATCAGTTCATGCAGAGCGGTCATGATCATCAACAGAGGGGAGACTATCGCCAGGCGGCCGGCGCCTACACCTTGGCGGACACCTACAGGCCCAACGACCCGGCGGCCAGTGCCGGCAAGAGTCTGGCCCTATTGGCACAAAGCCAGTTTTCCACCAGTGCCCTCTTCCTGGCAAGGACACTGGAACGCCGCCCTGCGTACGCACAGGTCCCGGTTGACCTGGCGGCCCAGGTGGGGGGAACAGCCGCGTTGCACCAGCGCATCGGGGAAGCCGAGACCTTCTTGAAACGTTCGGGTTCGTTTGACCTGAGTTTCCTGCTGGCCTATATCTACACCCAGATCAATGATCTGGGCTTGGCCCAGGAGGCCATCGAGAATGCCCTCCGCAAGCAGCCTGAGCATACCGGAGCCAAGGCGCTTCGGCAGGCGATTGCGGTGAAACTGAAGGGATAGCGCAGGACGAATCTTTTGCTGTCGAGACCCACCTAAAACGTAAACGTCTTACCTGTCAAACGTTCATAGGCCTCGATGTATTTGGCGCTTGTTTTTTCCACGATGTCGGCGGGGAGTTCCACACCCGGGCCTGATTTGTCGAAGTGGATCGCTTCGAGGTAGTTGCGCACAAACTGCTTGTCAAAGCTCTCCTGATCTCGGCCCGCTTGGTAGCGGTCGGCCGGCCAAAAACGAGAGGAATCGGGCGTCAGGACTTCATCGATGAGGATGATTTTGCCCTCGGGTGTCACGCCCCATTCGAATTTGGTGTCCGCCAGCATGATGCCTTTGCTTTGGGAGTACTCGACCCCACGGGCAAAGATCTCCAGGCTCTTGTCACGCACGTACTCGGCGCGTTCGAGACCGATGAGTCGCACGCACTCCTCGAAGGGGATGTTTTCATCATGTGCCCCCACTGCCGCTTTCGTCGAAGGCGTGAAGATAAACTCAGGCAAACGACCGCACTGGGGCAGGCCTTCAGGTAGCTTGATCCCGCACACGGTCTGGCTCTGCTGGTACTCTTTCCAGCCCGACCCCGTGAGGTAGCCCCGCACGATGCATTCTACCGGCAGCACCTCCACTTTCTTCACCAACATACTGCGACCCGCGAACTGCTCGGGTTGGTCGCAGAAGGGTTCCGGAAAATCCTCCACCCGATCGCTGATCAGATGGTGCTCAACCCGGCCGTCCAAATAGTCAAACCAAAACTTGGAGATTTGCGTCAGAACGATGCCCTTCTTGGCAATACCGTTGGTCATGATCACATCAAAGGCACTGATACGATCGGTGGCGACAATGAGCATCTGGTCGCCCAAGTCATACAGATCGCGGACCTTGCCGCGTAGGGGTGCTGTTCCGGCAATGCGTGTCTCTAAGACGGTACTCATCCTTAACTCTCTTTCTTGGGACAGTGCAGCAATGTTATCTCAACATGATGGATCCAAAACTCGTGTGCAAGCGCAGATCGCCGCGGCCCTCCCCAATCCTGCCGACCAGACGGGTCGTTGAGGCCTTGCCTTCGACCGTGACGGGGAACAGGGTCTTGACCGATCCGTAAGAGGTCGTCATGTGGATTTTGCCTGCGAATCGCTTGGGCGTATCAAAGTCGATGCTTCCATAGGAGGTCTCCAGGTCGGCCTTGACCGATTCGATTTCGATCGGCGCGCAGTGGATGTCAATGTTGCCAAAACTGGAGTGCGCCTCGATCTGCCGCGCCGCGAGATTCTCGGCCACAATCGTGCCATGTTCGGTCCTTAGGCTCGCGTAGCCCGGCCGCTGATAGGGCTGGAGGTCCAGGCATTTGAGTTCAAGGTTGCCAAAACTAGACCTCAGAGTCACGTCTGTCGAGAGAATCTCGCGACAGCGAATGTCACCGTGCTTGGTCTCCAAGTCAAGGGCACCCTCAATTCGAGTGCAACGAATGCTGGCAAACCCGGTATGCGCCTTCACGTCATTTGCGATGTTATTAATCTTGATCTTGCCGAAGGAGGTCAGGCAATCGAGATCGGTATGCCGAGGGACCAACACCACGAAACTGACGCCCACCGATTCACCTTTGCCGACCGCAGGCTTTTCCCAATACAGGTGCAGTCCTGTTGCTGTTTCATCGAGTTGGAGCTTGACCTGACTCAAGATGCGTTGGGCCTGATCCATGCTCTTAGCGCGCGCGTGGACCGAGGCCTCGACGCGACACTCGGTCGTAGCGGATCCGGTGACTTCGATCGATCCAAAGCTACTCTCGATCTTCAAGGTACGCCGATCCGGCAGGGGATGGGAGAGGACTTCGGTCCGCTGGGCCTCTTTGCGGCCCATCGTGAAAACTCTCTGAACGTCGCCATCGACAACGACGCAACCCGACACGCAAAGGGCCATGAGCACGGCAATGATCGCAATCACGACCCATAACTCGATCAGTGTAAAGCCTTTCGATTTCTTCATAGTTTAGACTTCCAAATGTTCATAATCCAAGGCTCCATTCTGCCAAAACAAGACCCGCTCTGTCAAGCTGCAAAACTAGGTCTCGGATCGATGTCACAGGACGCAGGGGACGATGGCATCCGCCAAGCCAGTGGCTTCACTGCTATTTATCAAGTGTGGGTTGGAAACCATTTGGGCAGCATAATGTTTTCACTCTGCGAGT
>JADFMM010000134.1 GCA_022563885.1 Planctomycetota bacterium
AGGGTGAAGGAGCAGGTAAGAGGAACGGTTGGTAGATCGAACTTGCAGAACGTGGGATTGGCCGTGCTGATGTATCTGGACGACTATAATCGCAAGTTCCCCGATACGCAGAACTCCAACCGACATCTGTGGAAGAATCCGAACGGGACGTGGCGAGACCCCGGCACCACCGATACGTACTGGGGGATGTTTTACAGACCCTATATACAAGATAATACCAAGATCTTTGGGTGTCCGAGCCTGCAGCGCGTCGCCGACCGCCTGATCTACACCTACGCTCAATTTCCCGATCCTTCGGAAGTGATTCAACACGCGGCCTATGGTCTGAATCACCACCCGAGGGCCAGGGGTCGCAACACCAATAACATTTTCAAGCACGACGAGTTTATCGTCTGCACTGATCACGCCGAGCCCAGACCCGACGGCAGTTCGAGCGACTGTTTTCACAACAATGACACACCCGGCACGGACAACCTGACGCAATATCGACGAGGCGGGAGTCGTTCGTACTCCTATCGGCAGATCTTCAGGCACAACGTTCGCAGTGAAGAACCCTACAAAACCGGCGGTGAATCCAATATCCTCTGGCTGGACGGGCACGTCACCCCGCTGGACGAGACGACAGGAGACAACGTGCCGGTCAGGTGGTACACGGGCGATCGGTATCCCCAGTCATAAAGCAGGGTAATACCTAATCCGCGCCGAAGGCCAGTGACTAGTTGACAGGGATCAGGATCGTGAGCGGTCCTTGTCCAAGCCGTCGGAAAGCCTGAATCGCTATGATCTGAGGTGGTACCCGTATGGCCTGACGGAACACGCGCATTTCGTAGTGGAAAACCCACGCAGGAATCTGAGCCGTTCTGTGCAATGTTTTCAGAGGGCCTACACATCTACTTCGGTCCTCTTTCTCGCCGAAGCAGCCGGCATTTTGGCCTGGCTCAAAATCGTCCTCGCATGCGTGCCAGTCCGTGTACGACTCCTCATGGTCGTAATCAGCGCAGCGCTTGTCGTTGTCGTCATCGATATCCCTAATTGCCCCAATTCACCGTTTCGATTACGACAACGACAACGATCGGGAATGTGACCCAGAAATGAACCAGGCCGACATTTTACTGTTCTCTTTTGTGGCCGCTGGTCGACAAGACTTGTGAGCACTCTCGTGGGAATGCCGCCACGTCGTTTGCGTGTTATAGGCTGTGTCAGAAAGCTGTACCTGGCTTCCCCTCGGCGTCGAAGACGAGCGGCTTGTTTTCTTAGCCGTTTGACGCTCCTACCGCAGCAAAGCCTGCACGAAGGCAACAGAGTTGTCCGTCTGGCGGCATCGACGATAAAACAAACATCGCCTGCTTCGCCGTCCTTGCCAGGCCAAAAAACGCTCGCTCTCGTGCCGACGACAGAGTTTTCTGACAGAGCCTAGTTGAACAGGAGACAAGGGCCAATGAGCACCCGTCGTTGGGCAGACAACCCAATTCTATCGCCAGAGGATATTCGTCCGCTGAGCGACCAGACCGAGGTGATTGGCGTGTTCAATGCCGGGGTCACCCGGATTGGCCGAGAAGTTGTCTTGCTTCTTAGAGTTGCCGAGCGCGTCAAGAATCCTGACCCCAATACCTCATTGGCGGCGGTCTATGACTTGGCACGCCATGAAATTACCTCCCTTGCCTTCGACGGGCAGGATCCGGACTGTGACGTAACGGACCCCAGACTGATAAGCCTGCCTACTGAACGCTACCTGACGTCCGTCTCCACCTTGCGGCTAGCCCGCAGCCGAGATGGCATTCATTTTACCGTCGATGACAGAGCGGGCCTGCTTCCCCAGACGCCCTATGAGACCTTTGGTCTCGAAGATCCGCGTATTACGTTCATCGATGGCCTTTGGTACATCGATTATGTGGCGGTGTCTCCCAGGGGAATCACCACGGCACTGGTCTCAACAACGGATTTTGAGCGCTTTCACAGGCATGGTCTCCTCTTTGGGCCCGAGAACAAAGACGTCGTGCTCTTTCCCGAACGTCTTCAGGGCCGTTTCTTTTGCCTGCATCGGCCGACTTCCCCTTTTTCCCTGAAACAGGAAGTGTGGCTGGCAGATTCTCCGGACATCCTGTCATGGGGAGGTCATCGCTTCCTGTTCGGCCCACGGCCGGGCCTCTGGGATGGCGTCAAGGTTGGCCCGGGCGCCGTTCCGTTCTGCACCGAGCAGGGATGGCTAGAGGTCTATCACGGGGTCGACGACAACAATCGCTACTGTCTGGGTGCCATATTGTTGGACAAGGACGAACCCTGGATCGTACGGGCCAGATCGAAGGCGCCAATACTGGAGCCCACAGAGGACTATGAGCGACGAGGGTTTATCGGAAATGTCGTCTTCACCTGTGGCCTCCTCTTCGAAGAGCAGAGGCTAAAGATCTACTACGGCGCGGCAGACACGACACTCTGTTACGCGGAAATCCCCCTCGAAGATGTGTTCAACGGCTTGGAGCCGGTATGATGTTAGTGGCCAGTGGCAGTGGCCAGTGGCTAGTGGCCATGCCCCTTCACCCTTCACCCTTACTCCTTCACCTCCTCACGCATACTTCTTCCTGAACCGCGCGGTGGGGATGTTCATGATGCCGCGGTATTTGGCGACGGTTCGGCGGGCAATCTTGGAGAAGCCGGCCTCCGTGAGTTTCTTGCGGATGTGGTCGTCGTTCAATGGTTTGCTCTTGTCCTCGTCGTCGATGATTCGCTGCAGTTGAATGCGAATCGCCTCCCAACTGCGTTCCTGTCCGCTGGCGTCCTCCTTGCCGCCGCTGAAAAATTTCCGCAGAGAGAGTATGCCCCAGGGACACTGCATGTATTTGCCGGAGACGGCGCGTGAGACGGTCGCCACGTGAACGCCCACATCCTCGGCCACCTTGGCCATGGGCAAGGGCCTGAGATGGGCCGGGCCTTCGTCAAAGAACTCTTTTTGATGCTTCACGATGGCCCGCGTGACGCGCAGGAGTGTGTTTTTCCGCTGTTCGATGGCGACCATGATCCACTGTGCCGAGCGGATGTTGGTGCGAAGAAACTTCTTTGTCGCTTCGGCCGTTTGTCGGTCCTTGGCCATGTCGGTGTAATAGTCATTCAATCGCAAGCCGGGCATGTTGGCGTCCACCATGCGCACCAGATAGTCTCCATCCTCTTGCGCTTCGACGATCACGTCTGGCGTGATCGGGTAATTGGGGCTTTGACTGACCTGCAATCCAGGCGAGGTATCGAGCCTACTCAAGTGCTCGATGGCCAGATTGATCTGATCCAGGCTGCAGTGCATCTTCTTGGCGATTTCGGGTAAGCGGTTTTCCAGCAGCGCGTCCATGTGCTTTTCAATCAGCGTCAGTTCAAAACGGCGATCGTCGGGCGACTGCGACAACTGGATCAGCAGGCACTCCGCAAGGTCCCGCGCTCCCACTCCTGTCGGTTCCAAGGTCTGTGCCAGCTCCAGGGCGGTCACCAGATCATCATAGCTATAATCGGTTTTGTCCTTGTTGTGCAGTTGCTCTAGGTGGACGCTTAGGAAACCTCGGTTGTCGATGTAGTCGATGATTCTTTCCCCGGCGTTTTTTACCCCGTCTGTTACATCCAAGAGACGCCATTGATCGAGGAGATGCTCATGGAGGGAATGAGGCAAGGCCGCGGTGTTTTTCAGGGCCTGGAGCTTGCTGTCTACTTCATCTCCGGCGCCCTTCGATGGCATCGGTGCGGACGGATTGATGACGTCACGAAACTCACTGCCCAGACTGTCGAGACGCTCGAAGTCGTTCACCTTGTCGCTGTCGGTCGCAATGACCATGTCCGTCTCAGCCAGGACGTCGTCGTCGAAATCATCTTGGCGCTCTTCAGCGTCTTCTAGGGCTTCCGGCTCCTCCAGTTCCAGCACGGGGTTGCTGTTTAGCTCTTGTTCAATGCGTTCCTGCAAGGCGAGCAGGGGTAGCTGGAGGATCTCCATCGACTGAATCATATGCGGCGCGAGCTTCATGCGTTGCTCGAGCCGCATCTGTCCCATCATCTCCATTCTCATTCTCATTAGGGTCCCTCTGGCAAGTCCTGGGCTCTTGACTGAAAACTCGGTCGTCGGCCCACCTGCCCCGAGCGGAAGCCATACCGAGTTTTCAGACAGAGCCTATTTTCACCCCGGCGCCAGTGTAGTTCGACCTTTCCCGTCCGTCAAGTGACCAATCCGTTTCTGGCATGGTTTTTGCACTTGGCAATTAAGGGCGGCAGGAACACGTGTCATCGGTCGGGGATCACGGTTCGATGCTTCCCCTCATGTGGACACGCAGTGGCTCCTAGGGGTCTTGCGGCTGGCATCGGGGACAGATGTGCGTCCCGCGTCCGGCCAGGACGATCCGTTCTATCGGGCCGCCACAGCTTCTGCAGGGTTCGCCCTGTCGGCCGTAGACCTTGAGGCGCTTACGGAACCGGCCAATGTCCCCATAGGCATTCTCGAAGTCACTGAAGGTGGTCCCACCCGCCCGAATGGCTCGTCTCAGCACGCCCTTGATCTGGCGGAGCAGAGTGGTCGCCTCTTCTGAGCCAATCCGGCGGCTGGAACGTGCGGGATGAATGCCGCTGGCAAAGAGGGATTCGTCGGCATAGATGTTACCCAGGCCGGTCAGACGTGTTTGATCCAGCAGCAGTGTCTTGATCGAACGTTGGCTATCGAGCAGAGCGTGAAAACGATTCGATGTCAAGCGGAGCGCCTCGGGGCCCAGAGAGCCCATGCCTTCCGCCTCCATGGCGGCGTCCGGATGCTGGGGATCCAAGCAGTCGAACAACCATAGGCGGCCGAAGCGGCGGGTGTCTACGTAATGGAGTTCCTGATCCCCGGGGAAGGAGAAGACGAGGTGCGTGTGCTTGTGTCTGTCGTCGGAACGTTGTTTCAGGAGGAACTTGCCCGTCATGCCCAGTTGAAAGACCAGCGCCCGCTGGTCGGTCGTGGCAAGGATCAAGCGTTTTGCCCTGCGCGTCACCGAGGTAATCGAGCGCCCCGCGAAGGTCGCCAGGAAGGATTGCCATTGCTCGGACCGGCTCCCCTTGATGATGACCGGGGAGAAACAGGCCACCTTGTCGATCGGCCTTCCCAGAATGCTCTGACGCAGGCCCATAGCGATGTTCTCAACTTCGGGCAGTTCAGGCATGAGGGATCGGCAAGAAATAAGTCATGTTTTGCACATCCTTAGCAGCAGGGCCCCAGCTTTTCCTGGCTGCCAGGGTTGTTGGCCGCGAGAGTGTCACAGGAGAAGGGCCCGAAATGCACGCTTCTGTTGCCGGTGACGACGAAATGTTTTCCGAAGCGTGTGTCCTGGAGCATGGAGGCCGTGTTGCCACAGACCAGGATGGGCTTGCCGGCCTCGAAGTCGTGGTGATCGTCTAAGGTAAACCGATGAGGATATTCCGGAATGCTTCCCTTGTAGGTTGCCACCTGTCCGTAGTCCTCGCAGATATCCTCTAGGTGCTTCAACTTAAAGGCGCGGAGGGTGGTCGAGTAAAAATCGACGTTGCCCACCATGGCCTCAATGTCTGGATTGCCTAGCGCGATCTGAGTGTTGGAGGTGACGCGATAGTCCAGGCAGCCGATTGTCCGGAGTAGCCTGCGGAAATCCTCGGCGTAGAGGGCGCCGGCCAGGCATTCGCCCTGGAGCACCGAGTTGGATTGCAGGGGAGCCGGGATTCGTCGGCCCGTGAAGACATCGGAGAAGGTGAGTTCGCCGCCGGGCTTTAGCACACGGAAGATCTCTCTGAAGACCGACTCTTTATCGGGGGAGAGATTGATCACACAATTGGAAATGACGACATCGATGGAATTCGTTGCGATGCCAATGGCCGCCAGGTCTTCTATCTGGCCGCTGAGGAACTCCACATTGGGTTTCTCATAACCGAAGGCCTCCATCTGCTTGGCACTATGGGTCCGCGCGACGGCCAATTGGTCTTCATTCATGTCAATGCCGATCGCCCGGCCTTCCCGTCCGACCAGCTTGGAGAGGATATACACGTCTCGACCCGTCCCACAGCCCAGATCCAGGACAGTCAGTCCCCGTAAGTCGGGCGGGATGGGGGACCCGCAGCCGTAGAAGCGGTCGATGATGTCGTCGTCGATCTCCTTGAGGACCTCTCGGATGTAAGTTGGCATGGCGTCTGTGCTACAGCAGACCTGGGTCTTTAGGTCCTCTTTTGAGTGCAGGACGTTGCTGTAGTAGTTCAGGACGTTTTCTCTCATGTTGCCGTCTGCTGCCATTCCGTGTCCTCAATAACGAGCCGACTAGGTCTCCACAGGGAGATCCGGAGCTCCATTTTCAGCGACTTTTTCGGTTAGGGCCATTCATACTGCCCGTGGGGCTGGATGTCAACGGCAAGCAGATGAAGCCTCCCTTCCCGGCCTGTCCCAACCCTGGTTGCGGCAATAGCCGAAGGTCTTGGATGCGGCGAAGGGGGTGTCTGTATTCCTGCGAACGAGCCGATCGAGGTCCCGGCCCGTATCAACGTCCTGCCATTGCGGCAAGACCTGCAGGGTGGCCTCGGTTTCGTTCAGATGGCGCAGGGTCTGCTCAAAGACATGCTCCGTGCTCCACTCGATGTGGCGGAATACGGAGAGACAGAAGGTGTTCACGTGGAAGCCGATCAGGTAGTAGCCCCCGTCGTCGCTGGGACCGATCACGGCATCGTGACGCACTAGGCTCTCGAGTGCCCGATCCAAGAGAGACGTCGGCAGATCGGGACTGTCTGATCCGATGACGACCACCCTGTCATAGCCGAGGGAATAGGCATGGACAAAGGCATGCTCCAGACGCTCTCCTAGGCCTTGCCCCTCTTGCGCCAGATAGCGGAATCTGGATCCCAGCCAGCGTCGAAAGGCCTCCTCACGCTCGGCCGGATGAAAACAGCAGATGATCTGGGCATCCGACCGTTTCAGTGTCTGTGCCAGGTCCTCCACGAACAGCGCGTAGAGCCGTGTGCCGCGCTCGGCGCCGATGTCCTTGCTCAGTCGTGTCTTGACCTGTCCCGCTTGGGGCCACTTGGTGAAGAAGAGGATACACTGTCTGTTGTTTGAGCACATGGTTTGGGTCGCGTGACGTTACCGGGTGTCGCCTGTCTTAGGGATCGGCCAGAAATAAGTTCGACTATTTGGGGTCCAAGTGTGCCCCATATTTGGTCGCGCCCGATTGAGCGGAACCACAGGCATAGCTGTTCTACGTCGCGGATTTCGCGATTGAGAAGCGATCAAAGATGGAGTGCAATTGGGCATTCAAAAGTCCAAGTTATTTCTGGCCGGTCCCTTACTGTTGTTCATTCAAGGACCAGTCATAGTCCAGGTAGGTGACTCGGTAGTTCCCGGCCAGCAGATAACTCTTTTGGGGCTCGTCGAGGTGTCGCGAGATATAGTAGAGTACAGCCTGTGTGTCCTTGCCATGGCGGCCGATGGGGCGGCGGGGACGGTAGGCCGCCGGGAAATCTTTCCCATACCACTTGAAGATGGGGGACAGGGACACGACCTTATTGGTGCGGAGAATCTGCAGCTTGGCCCGGTCTCTCAGAAAGCGGCGCGACTGGTCCTTGAGCTGTCGGCTCAGGCGTTCACCGTCGTAGGGTTCGTTGCGCAGGGCAGGACATCCCATGGCCGCACAGACAAGGGCCACGTGGATACGCGGTTCCTCGAATTCGACTCTGAGAATCTTATGTTCGATGTGATTCAAGCTGAGTTTTTTGCCCATCACTCTGTGCGTCTTCTTGTCCCACACGCCTGATATTTGACGAATGCTGTTCTTGGGATTGTTGATGGACTTGAAAAAGGAGGACTTGATGGGATAGTTGTCAATGATGCTCTTGAGGGTCAGGGAATTGTAGGCGTTGATCCAAAAGGCAATCTGTTGCGGCTCCTCCCATTGCGAGTAGTCCTCTTCCGAGATGCCAGCGAGAGCCGTCAGATAGGCATCCAGGTCCTGCCGATTCTTCTTGAGGGCCTGGTAGTTGACCATGCCTCTGTCGTCCACGTGGTCTTTCAGCGCCTTTCCGTAGAGCGACGTGTCCATGCCGTTGGGGTCTGTTTGGCCCCAGGCCGGGCCGCAGAGAACTGCCAGGAGTACGATGGAGAGGGATGTCAGCCTGCCAGACCTCACTATACGGTGTCCTTTCAAATGGGCCTCATCGGTTCAACAGTAAACGTCCGCTTGTGCGTCCTAGGTTCTCGCACCCCGATAGAGTTGGGCAAGTTTTTCCGGCTTGACGCCGAGCCCGAATAGAAAGATGAGGAGTTGGTTTCGCAGGGTCGTGTAGAGGGGTCCTTCTGCCTCCCAACGGCGTGGAGAGGTCGACACCGCTTCACGGAGGATGCAGATATGGTCTCCGTTTCGCCTGATTCTCCGCAAGAGGTCCACCTCTTCCATGATGGGAATCTCTCGAAACCGACCCATGCGAATAAAATAGTCTCTTTCGATGAAGATGGCCTGATCTCCGTAGGGGACGCGGGTTAGGCGCGAGCGGAGGTTGGCGGTCCGCGCAATCAGCTTGAGGAGCGGACTGGGAGACGCGATCTCTAGATCGAAGGCTCCTGCCACATATCTGGGATTCTGCAGGGTGCGGTCGATCAGGGACAGGCATCCCATGGGCAGTCGCGTGTCGGCGTGCAGGAAGACCAGGTTGTCACTTCGCGCCTCTTCGGCTCCGCGGTTCATCTGGAGGCCGCGACCCCTGGCACTGTTGAGCTGGGTGACGGCCGGGTCATCGATCACCTGCAAGGTGGATCCGTTCGGATCGCCGTCTACGACGATTATTTGGCATTGCTCGATGCCGGCCTGCTGCCGAAGTGACTCGAGCAGGGGACGGATGGTCTCTTGTTCATTGATCACCGGGATAATGATGGAACATTGCGTCTTGTCCTTCTGTTCGGTCATGGGGATCCGATCCCATTTGTTCCGGGATGCCTCTTACAAAAGCTTGTGCTGACTCACGGGCATAGTAGAATCACAACAGGTCAAGAGTCTTGGAGATCGCGGTCCCTGCAAGGGTCGACTCCCGTCGGTTACAGGCAGAGATCTGCCATTATACAGAGAGCATGAGTAGGCGACAACCCGATAAGAAGAGCCATGTTGAGCAGGGGAGAGGACGCCGGGGTCGATGGGGACGTCGTTTGGCGGGCGCGCTGCTGGGCCTACTCCTAGTGCCGGCGTTGCTCGTCCTGTTCCGTAACACCCTTGTCCGACGGGCGCTCCCCTATGTGTCGACTGAACTGCTTGGACTCGAGTTGCATGCGGCAAAGGTCGGCATCTCCTTGGCTGGCCGGGTGACTTTGGCAGGTGTACAGCTAGGCAGTGAGCCGCCCCAAGGCCCCATTCGCGCTCTTTCCTTCCGTAGACTCGACGTTCGCACCTCTTGGGTAAGGCTTCTCCGGGGTGACCTGGAAGGCGTCGAGGCCATCTCCCTCGAGGGGCTCGTCTTGGAAGTGGATCTCCGGCGCCTGCCGCCGAGTGCCGAGCCCGCAGAAGAGATCGCTCCCTTTATCTGGCCTCAGCGCCTGCCCGAGATCCAAACGACGGTGGAGCGCCTGCTTGTCCGCCGCGGAAACGATCGGCTCCGGATCGACGGCCTTGCCCTCGATGTGACTTGCGACCCTGTCCAGGGCTCTGTCGTCTCCATCGACGCAGGCGTCGCCTGGACTCTGGGCGAGAGGACTGGAGAGGAGACGCTGAAAATCGAGTGCAACTACGCCGCAGGGTCCGTCAGAGACTTACGATTTGCCTTGGGGCGGCGCTCCATCACGGGCCGCGGCGAAGTGGATCTGCAGCGACTGGAGGGAAGCGTGGAGTTTGAACTGGAGGGCGCGGCAATTCGGTGTGACTTCTCTCCTTCGCGGGTGACAGGCGAGGGCGAGATCAGAGATCTCAACGCATTGGCTCGATGGCTCCCGGAGGGCGTACCGCGGCTCGGCGGCACGCTCAACTTTTCCGTGGCCACGCAAGGGCCCTTGACCGAACCGACGATCGAAGTCGGATTGCAGGTCAGAGACCTTACGCTGGCAGAGTTTCCCCTCGGAACCCTGGAGGGGGATGTCGAGGTCAACAGCGAGACACTGCGGGTCGTCGGCCTCCGTTTGCACTCTGAGACCCCGGCTCCCTTCGATCTTGCCGTTCAGGGGACGGTCCGTTGGGAGGATGGAGTTATCGAGGCCCTCACGTTTAGTGGAAAAGCCGAGGACTTAGCCGGCTTGGTCCAGGGCCTGCGGCCCGATCTTGTCGCCCACCTTCCTCCGGGAGAGGCGCAGTTCCAGGCCACAGTGCGGGGGGATTGTCGATGGCCTGATGTGGACCTCACGCTTAGATCCGGCAGAGTGGACGGCGAGCCGTCGAGAACAGTCACATTGCTCGAACTCAAGAAGGTAGCGGACCACATCTCTCTCAGTGTCGACGCCTTTCCTCTAGCAGAAGGTCACCTCTCGTTGCGCCTCGCGGGTGAACTGTCCGAGTCGCTGACGTCCGGTGCATTCTCTCTGGATCGGCTGGTCTATACGCTCCCCGATGTCACCTGGCGCAGCGTGGGAGAGAGCCGGCTTGCCTTCGACCTGGAGAAATCTCATTTTACCATTGAACCGCCCATGACCCTAAGCGACGGCAGAGGCGAGCTTCACCTGGGGCTCTTGCCCACGACAGAGGGCGAGGTGCCTGGGCACCTTGTCGACCTCAGACTGCGCTATCCCGGCGTCTTTCCCCTGGGTCCGCCGCTGCTGCCGTTTTCCGTGCAGGATGTAAACGTTCTCTGCAGGGGTCGATGCCGGCTTCTGGCCCAAACGGAGACCGGGCCCTTCCTGCCCGAGACCCTGGAGTTTCAACTGAGCAGCGGCGCGATCGAACTCGCCGACCCTGCCTTGGGAAAGCTGAAGTCCATGGATCTACGGGGGCAGGTTTGGCTTTCGGGCGGTGACCCCCGGGTCTATCTCACCCTCCGTGTCCCCGAGTTCGAGTTCCACGACCCGAACAGCGGGCACGTATCGAGCGCTCCCGTCGTGGGGAGCCTGGCCATCGACCTCCAGTATCGGGAGGGGAATCTCACCCTAAACCGAGCCGATTGCCACCTGGAGGCCGTGGATCTCAGCGCGTCGGGGAGGGCCGTGCTCAAGCCTCCTCTGGTCGACCTCTTCGCCCATCCCCAAGTCCCGTTGTTTGATGAGCTGGACGTCACGGTGACCGGCGACGTCAACGATCTTGCGCAGCTTGGCCAACTCATATCGCAGCAGTACCGGCTCTCGGGGGAGGCGACCCTAGAGGGACACTTGACCGGGTCCTCGCAAGATCCCCGATTCACCGCAACGCTTCATTTGCAGGATGTGAGCGCGCGATTCGAAGGTTTTCCGCCGCTGCTTGAACTCAACGCCGACCTCTCGTTGGATGGAGACCGAGTGACAGTGGATTCCTTCGTTACCGAGTTGGGAGGAGCCCCTATGGAAGCCAGTGGCGAGATTATTTCCCTCATGCAAGAGCCTCGGTTCGATCTTGCGATCACCGGCAAAGACCTCCTGCTGGCCCGGACCGATAGCCTCAAGATTCGTAGCGATGTCGAGATTGCCGTGAGAGGGGCGCTGTCCGCGTTGGAGGTCACGGGGGCCCTCCGGATCACCGAGGGCCGGATGCGCCAACAGATGGGGTCTATGAACCTGGGCGCACTCTTGAGCCGGGCTCGGGGGGCCCTGGGCGAATCGCATGAGAAGGATCTGACTGAGCGATCGGGGGCGCTTCAGCTCTTCAGCCTGAGGAACGCGCCGCTGAAAGACATGACACTCAATGTGGTCATCACCAGCCAGAAGGCGATCTACCTCGAGGCAGAGGCCTTCAAGGGACACCTGCGGCCGGACCTTCGCCTACTCGGTTCGGGAGAAGCGCCTTATCTGATCGGCTCCCTTTATCTGGATGAGTTTGTGCTTGAACTCCCTGTTACGGACATCAAAACAGATTCCAGCGTGATTACCTTTCATGAAAAACGCCCCCTCTTTCCCGAGCTGACCCTCCTGGGGGCCTGTCGTGTACGGGGCTACGATGTCACTGTCTCCGTCACCGGCCCCTACAATGAGCCCGTCGTCACCCTGTCCTCCAGTCCGCCCCTACCGGCGGACCAATTGCTGCTCCTCGTCACGACGGGAAAGATGCCGGATAGCGTGGATCCCGAGGCGCAGCAGAAGGCCGCCTTCGCCGTGGCCCAATACTTTGCGCTGCATCTGCTACAACGGCTGTTCGGTGGGGAAGACATCGACGACACCTCGACCTCGATCCTCGATCGTTTCGAGTACGAGAGTGGACAGAACGTGAGCTATTCCGGGGCCGATACCTGGGAGGCCCGCTTTAGAGTCAAGCGGGACTTGCTGTCAGAGAGGGACGACCTCTATCTGGTCGGTCAGCGCGACGAATTCGACGGGTACAATATCGGTCTGAGACTGGTCGTCCATGAGTGAGACGGGGCGAACAGCGCGGTGGGCCGGGGGGGGACATGCCTTCCTGCTCATTTTGCTTATCCACTCCGGGCCTGCACGTCTTCTGGCCGAGGACAAGACCGATCTCGAAGCCCCCAGATTGCTCATCACCGGCGCCCATGAGATCTCTGAAGAGGCGCTGCGTCGCGCCATGAAAAAGCTCATCACAGACCTCCGCGACGAAGGGTTCCGCAAGTCGGGGATCGACGATCTCGCGTTTGAGATCGAAGGCTACTACCGAGGGCGAGGGTATCACTTCGTCCGTGTGACCTATCGCTACGAGGAGGCCGAGGCCACCCTCACCATTGCCGAAGGACCCCGCGTTCTCCTGGGAACCGTCACATTCAAGGGCAACACAGTTGTCGGCGACGAAACACTCGCCGTCCTGGTGCCACGAGAGAGATCGGGCTTTCTGGGCCTGGGGGAGGCGTTCTACGTCAAGTCCCATGTCTCCTCGCTTGCGCATGCGGTGGAAAAGGTCTATCGACGGGACGGCTATCTGGAGGTGCGGGTCACAGCCAAGAATGTCACCTTCTCCACCGATCAAACGCAGGCCAACGTGGAGATCGAAATCTCGGAGGGCCGGCAGTATGTGCTGGAGGCCGTCATTCTCACCGGGAGCGATGTTGCAGTGATAGCCGGTCGGATCGATCGATTCCAGGCCCTGTCCGGTTCGGCCTATGCACCTCTGCTGCGTCTGGAGGTGAAGACCGCGGTCGAGGATCTCTACGCCGATGAGGGTTATCCCGATGCAGTCGCCCAGGTCGTCGCCCTGCCGACCGAAACGGAACATCAGGTGCGCATGACCCTGGAGGTCGAGGTCACAGCCGGGGCGAAGACCCTGATCGGCGACATCCTGATCGAGGGGAATGAACGCGTTCGCCGGGGGTTTATTCTCAGCCGGATGCGGCTGAACTCGGGCGACCTCTACCGCGGGCGGACGGTCCGTCGGAGTTATCGCCGCCTCTTCGAGACGGGCCTCTTCAGCGCGGTCGCCATCGACCTGAAGAAAGAAGAGAGTCCCGGGCATGGCGAGCGGGCGAATCCCTCGGAGGAGGACGCCATCCACAGGGATCTGCACGTTCAGGTGTCGGAGCGGCCCTCGCGTGAGCGCTTTTATGAAGTCGGCTTCGGCTCCTATGACCTGCTGCGCGGCAAGACGGGCATCCGTGAGAGGAATCTGTTCGGTCGAGGACTGATCGGCAGCGCCGAGGTGGGCGGTTCGATCCGTGGGGCGCAGCTCAAGTTTTCCCTGACCGATCCCTGGTTTCTGCAGAGTCAGTGGAAGGCCGCTCTGCCAGTCTCCTTCCTGACGCGCGAGGAACCCTCCTTCACCATTCGGGAGTCCAAGGTCGGCTTTCGCCTGTCAAAGCCGCTCACCGAGAGGGTGACAATCGGCTCGACCTATCGTTTTAGCCTCTCTCACGTCCAAAACCTATCCGCTCAATCTCCTTTTAGAGAGGAGACCAATCTCCACCTGGGCGCCCTGGGTCCCTTCTTGCAGTACGACTCCCGCAACGACCTATTTATGCCCACCCGTGGCGTTAATGCCCGCGCCTTCGCCGAAGTGGGCGACCCTGCGCTGGCAGGAGAGATCTCCTTTGTGCACATCGGGGCATCTGCCAGCCACTATGTCGAGTTGAAGGAGGGGACCGTGCTCTGCACTCGTGTTGCCACTCGCTGGATCGCGCCCCTTCGAAAGACGGAATCCATCCCGATACAGGAGCGGCTCTTCAATGGTGGCGAAAACAGCGTGCGGAGTTTTCGGCAATCCGAACTGGGTCCGAAGGACCCCGGTGGCGAGCCGGTGGGGGGGGAGGTGCGGAATCTCCTCTCCGTGGAGCTAAGGCAGCGCATCTCGGGACACTTTGCCGCGGCGCTCTTCGCCGACTACGGCAACGTCGGACTGACCACCGGCGAGGCCTTCGAGGACTTCAGATCGGCATTGGGCCTAGGCCTACGCTACGGACTGCCCATCGGACCGATCCGCCTGGACATCGGCTTCAATCCCAAGCGGCGACCGGGTGAAGACAGATTCGTGATACACTTTGCGGTGGGCATGCCGTTCTAGATGGCTGTTGACATAATAACATGGTTTTTTAGGAGTGAGTCCAATGGGAAAACTGGTTAGCCGACGTGACTTCATCAAATCGGGTACTGCAGCGGGCTTGGCGACGGCGACGCCGCGAATCCTGTTTGGAGAGGCACCGACGGTGCTCCTGACGAACAGTGTCAAACCGGTGGTTGTCTCATCGCGCAACGGAAACACGCGTAAGAACGGCGGCCCTATGACCTGTATCGAAACTGCATTTGACATGATAACCCAGGGTGCGGATGTGCTCGACTCACTCATCGCCGGTGTCAATATTGTCGAGCTTGATCCGGAAGACTCGAGCGTCGGATACGGGGGGCTGCCCAACGCGGAGGGTGTGGTCCAGCTCGATTCCTGTTGCATGCACGGTCCCAAGAAGCGTGCCGGCGGCGTCGCTGCTTTGGAAGGCGTTCGAACGCCTTCCCTTGTGGCCCAGGCGGTCATGGAAACGACCGACCATCATTTGCTCGTGGCCCAAGGGGCACAGACGTTTGCGCGCAACATGGGATTCAAGATTGAAGACGACCTGAACACGGAGAAATCTCGGGGTCGCTGGCTTGAATGGAAACGGCGCATCGACCCCAAGCACTATCTCGACCCGGCCCGACGGGCCGAAGCCGGCTACCGGGCGGGGCTCCAAATGGTGCATGACGGCTTGATCGATCCGGATGACTTTTGGGGGACCATCAACTGCAACGGTGTCAATGCCAAGGGCGAGGTGTGCGGCGTGACGACAACCAGCGGTCTGGCCTGGAAGATTCCCGGGCGCGTCGGAGATTCACCGATTCTCGGTGCCGGTCTCTACGTGGATGGTGACGTCGGCGCCGCGGGCTCTACGGGCCGTGGCGAAGCCAACCTGTACGGTCTGTGCTCATTTCTCATCGTCGAGGAGATGCGACGGGGCCAGCACCCCAAGGACGCCGGTCTGGAAGCGCTTAGGCGCGTTCAGAAGGCCACGATAGAAAAGCGGCTGCTCAACAGCAGGGGACTTCCCAACTTCGGGCTCAGCTTCTACATCGTCAACGCCAAGGGCGACCACGCGGGCGTGGCGATGTATGCCCCTTCGGAGCATTCAACGTATGCGGTTTGTACCGAAAATGGAGCCACGTTCCGGCCGCTCGAGCCCCTTCTCGAAGGCAGCCCGACGGATTAGTTTCTGTGGCGATCTGAATACTAAGACTTGATACTGTAGGAAAATTAGAGCGTTTAAGGCCTGTCTTTGAGTCGCTGCAGAAACTCCTTCGCCAGTGCCCAGACGGCTTTGGAAAGCCTCTGTTTTCTCATTGATCTGTTTTTTCCGCGGGGGTATAACCCTTTCCATGGTTGAAGAATCAGTAAATCAAATATCCTATCAGTCAGAATCGCTAACCGGATGCGGATAGGAAGAATAAACGGGGTCTTCTCCTTCTGAGGCTCCTCGAATAATGTCAACTCGACCTCAATTCCCAGGGTTTCGTAGACACCCCGAGACCTGCGTCCCTACCATAGGTGTATACAGAACAGGTTTTAAAAGAAATTCAGAACACGATTGGAGAGAATATGAGCGACATAAGCAAGTGCCCAGTGATGGGCGGATCTCACGCACGTGGCACCACGGCGAACCAACACTGGTGGCCGAATCAGTTGAACCTGAAGATGCTCCACCAGAACTCCCCCCTGTCCGATCCTATGGGCGAGGCGTTCAACTACGCCGAGGAGTTCAAGAAACTCGACCTGGATGCCCTGAAGAAGGACATCGAGGCGGTGATGACGACGTCGCAGGACTGGTGGCCGGCCGACTACGGCCACTACGGGCCGCTCTTCATCCGGATGGCGTGGCACAGCGCAGGCACGTACCGCATCGGCGACGGCCGCGGCGGTGCAGCCTC
>JADFMM010000389.1 GCA_022563885.1 Planctomycetota bacterium
CCCCATCTTTGATCGCTTCTCAATCACGATATCCGCGACGTAGAACTGCTACGCCTGTGGTTTCGCTCAATCGGGCGCGACCAAATATGGGGCACACTTGGACCCCAAATTGTCCAACTTATTTCTTGCCGATTCCTTAATACGTGCGACAGCATTCGTGTGTTTCCCTCTGTGCGTGGCGACGGTGCGGCTAATAGACAGAGAGGAGGGGCTTTGTGACGGGATGGGCGCGGCGGACCGGATATGGAAGAGCCTAGGCGCCCTTACTTGGCCTGGAGTGCATTGAACCGCTTGGTCAGGCGTGACTTATTGCGGGCTGCGGTGTTCTTGTGCATGGTGCTGGTGGCTGCGGTTTTGTCCAGTTTCCGGCAGAGGGCCTTGAGTTCAACCGACGCCAACTCGGTGTCACCCTTGGTCAGTGCCTCATCGAAGCGTCTGGTGAGCGTTTTCACCTGACTCTTGCGTGCCCGATTGATGACGCGTCTCTTCCCATTCTGCCTGACCCTCTTCTTGGCGGATAGCGAGTGTGCCACTATGGTCTCCTAATGATCAGTAATGTCTATCTGTAACGCGGTATTTGAAGAAGTCGAGCCGCACACTATACAGAACTCGTGGCGGGGACTCAAGTCTTATTCGAGACGCCGGAAAAAGTATTTTTTCGGCCCGCCGACAGACCCACAGACCACCCGACCTGCCCTCTATTGCCCTGCTTCGCGGAGTCTTTCCACCCGTTCGCTCACATCCCGATAGGAAAAATCACTTTGAGCAATCTTTCGATAGATTTCCAGCGCCTCCTCGCCATCTTCTTGGTCCTCATGACAGCGAGCCAGATGGTAGCGGAGTTCCTTGCCCACATCATCATCTCTCAGTTCGTGCTCCTCGATTGCCTGGGCAAACACGTCTATGGCATCCGCGAGCCACCCTTTGCCGAAGAAGCAGAGGCCTATCTGGTTCTGGGCCGCAATCTTACGGCCGGGATCCTTACTGGATTCCTGGAAATAGGGAATGGCCTCGTCATACTGTTTCGAGTGCATGAGACGGAGGCCGTATTCATACTTGAATTTGCGATCCGTCGGGTAGTTCTTCACGCAATCCCGGTAGTGTCCAAGCTCTAGCTCCGCGAGTTCCTGGCGGAGAGACTGAACCAGAAGAGAGGCTGCGTTGTTTTCTGCATGGGCCTCTTGCGCCTTCTGGGCCTGTCGCAATTGCTTCCGGTGTGTCTTGATGCGAAGCTTGCCGGCCTTCTCCCGAAAGCCGAAGTTCTTCTGATCCCGAAAGGCCGTTTCCAGGAGGCTCAAGGCCTCGGCGGTGGCCTGATCCGTATCGAGATCGGCTAGGGCATCGGCCAGATTGTAGAGGGCCTTGGGTAACTTCGGGTTTTGGGCAAGGCCCTCTCGGGCCTTTTTGACCGCAAGCAAGCGCCATTCCTGCGTCTTGACCACGCGGTCTTGGGCATAGAGTACTTCTTGCTTTTCCGGGTCCTTGATCGCCTTTCGAAAGTCGCCCGGCTCTTTATATCTGCCTTGGACCATGGTCAGCTCTGCGGTGAGGTTCTTGTACTCTTCCGCCAAGGTCTCATGGCCGGGCTTGAGGTGCATCGCTCTCTGGCAGGCGGCGACTGCCTTGTCGAATTGCCCCAGGCGCTGGTAGGACTCCTTCAAGGTCTGATAGGTTTGAAAGGAGGGGTTTTCGGACAGGTTGTTGGTCTGGAAGATCAGATTGGCAATCCAACCGGCCGTCTTGGTGTAATCCCCCTCGATGGCGGCCTTCAGGATGGCCTCGGCGAAGCTGGTGTTGGAGGGATCTTTCGCGAAAAGGGTCTCCGCATTGAGCATCTGCTCCAGGGGTGTCTTGCCATACATGGCCTTGGCCCGGTCCACCATAGAGGGTTTCTTTCCTCCCTGAGCCTGCCGCTTTAGCCCGACTCGGCAGAGTTCGAGGTGGCCGGATTCGAGGGCCTCCGGGTCTTTTCGCAGACCCTGAATGAACAGATCAATCGCATAGTCAAAATTGCCGCTCTCCGCGGCATCTTTGCCCTTCTTGAAGAAGAGCCGGGCAGCATCCTGGTGGATGTCCGTCTCTGACGGCGGGGGTGGGGTGGGGCGCGTTGACTTTTCCGCGGCGCCACCCTTCTTGGGCGGCGCCATCATGCCCTCGAACTTCACCTCAATCGCGTGCGTGTCTTGCGGCGTCTGCTTCTTTGGGGATCGACTGTAGAGAGTCGTCAATTCGCGCAGCTCTTCCACCAATGCGCGGTCCTGCGGGCTCAGCTTTATGGCCCGTTTGCAGGCCATCATGGCACGGTCATAGGCGCCTATCTCGGCATAGTTTTTTTTCAAAAAGACATAGGCCTCCAGGGAAGGCTTCGGGCATTTGTTGTTGGCGAGGAAGAGTAGGTCGGCGATCCAGGTCGCCGCATTCTTGTACTGTCCCGTGACCGACGCCCTCAGCAGACGCTCGGCGTGGTGCAGATGGCTGGGCTGTTTGGCGAAGAGTTTCTCGGCCGCGAGCATCATATCTAAGGGTGTTGTTGCCTGCCGGTAGTCAGCCAGATCCGACTCCGTCGGCTCCGCTCCATCGTGCTGAAACCGTTTCAACGCCACCCTCCGCAGTTCTGCGTGCACCTCGGTTGCCTCAGGGTCCAGATAGAGGCAGGCAATTAAAGCCGATATGGCGCTGTCAAAATCTAACGTCTCCGCGGCGTTACGGGCCTTGGCCAACAAGTCGCTCGCTTTTCGTGATGCAGTCGCATCCTCTTGGGGCATTACAAAGAACCTAAATCGTGGGAAAAACGAGTACGTGATTTCTTAAAGGTGGTTCGTCACAGATGGTTTCATTGCATTTCATCCTAGGCCTGGCCGGCCCTTTGTCAATCTCTATTGTTCTGGCACCCTGACCGGTCGAAAATAACATCTTGTCTCAAAACTTGCGCTATGTTAGAAAACAGTGTTTTGGCAATGTCATTGAACGATCCGGTTCCCCCAAGGCGACGCTCTGTCACGAAAACTCGATCGGGCTTCCAGCGTGGACAGGGGTTTGGAGAACAAGACTATGAGAACAGCTCTGGAGCAGTCTGATGCGGAGATCTATGAGCTAATACAACAGGAAGAGATACGTCAGAGTGGGGTCATTCGCATGATCCCTTCTGAGAACTACGTATCGAAGGCCGTCATGGAGGCCACCGCAAGCTGCCTCACCAACAAGTATGCCGAAGGGTATCCGGGCAAGCGCTACTACGAAGGCCAACAGGTGACCGATCAGGTAGAGACCCTGGCACGGGAGCGAGCCAGGCATCTCTTTCAAGCCGATCACGCAAACGTCCAACCCTATTCGGGATCGATTGCGAACATGGCGGCCTACTCCGCATTGATGCAGCCGGGTGAGACCCTGATGGGGATGTCACTGGTCCACGGGGGCCACCTGACCCACGGTTGGAAGGTCTCAGCGACTAGTAAGTTTTTCAATTCAGTACCCTATCCCGTCAACAGCGACACTTCGCTGCTCGACTTTAACATCATTGAAGATATTGCCCGAAAGCACAGGCCTCAGGTCATCGTCTGCGGAGCGACGGCCTATCCCCGCACCATCGACTTCAAGACCTTCGCTGGGATCGCCGCAGGCGTGGGTGCCTATCTCGTCGCAGACATCGCCCACATCGCCGGGCTGGTAGTAGGCGGTGTGCACCCCAGCCCTGTGCCCTACGCCGATGTTGTTTCAACCACGACCCACAAGACCCTGCGCGGTCCGCGGGGCGGCATGCTCCTTTGCAAAGAGGCGCACGCCAAGAAGGTGGACAGGGCGGTATTCCCCGGTCTGCAGGGCGGGCCCTTCATGCACACCTGTTCGGCGATCGCCGTGGCCATGGCGGAAGCCAGCCGCCCGGAGTTTGCGGACTACGCCCAGCAGATCGTCAAGAATGCCAAGGCCTTGGCGAATCGGCTGATGGAGCTTGGATTCGATCTGGTCACCGGCGGCACGGACAATCACTTGATCCTCATCGACCTCCGCAATCGAGGGATCGGTGGCAAGCCCGCGGCCAAGGCGCTGGACCGCGCTCGGCTCGTCACCAACTACAACACCGTACCCAACGATCCTGCGCCGCCCATGAATCCCAGTGGTGTGCGCTTGGGAACGCCGGCCCTTACCAGCCGGGGTCTCAAAGAGCCGCAGGCCATGCGGGTCGCCGAGTTCATGGCCCGGGTCCTCGACAACATCGACAACGAAGCCGTGATCGAGGCGACAGGCAAGGACGTCGCGGCGTTGTGCGACGAATTCCCCGTCCCGGATCACTTTATGTCCCTTGCCGAGGCTTAGACACCCACGTCAGAGGCAGTGGCATTGTATGGCCCCTGAATGGAGTTTGGAGCCATAAAGATGGTGACGTGATGTCAAATCCGAATATCGAAACACGAA